>JBDTYL010000064.1:0-8440 GCA_040005695.1 bacterium
GTCATCCAGTCGCAGGTGGCCATCGGGTCCGGCGGGTGGTTCGGCAAGGGCTACACCATGGGCACGCAGAAGCGGCTCGCGTTCCTGCCGGCGCAGCATACGGACTTCATCTTCGCCGTCGTGGGCGAGGAGCTTGGCTTCCTTGGCGTCACGGTTGCCATTACGCTCTTCATGCTGCTGTTCCTCCGCGTGACGAAGATTGCCGAGCGCGCCAATGACTCCTACAGCGGGCTCGTCGCGTTCGGCCTGCTGGCGAGCTGGTTCGTGCACGTCGTCGAGAACATGGGCATGACGCTGAACCTGATGCCCATCACCGGCATCCCGCTGCCGTTCTTCAGCTACGGCGGAAGCTTCATGCTCGCCAGCTGGATCGCGATCGGCATCCTCCTGCGCATATCGGCCGAGGGCCGGGGTGGCCGCAGCGGACCGTTCGCGGTCTGACTGCGTGGCGTCAATCCCTTGCCCGTGCCGTTGACCTCGGTCACATTGTCCTGCTATGGCCTGGTTCCGTAAGGAGAAGAAGGCGCGACAACCTCGACGGGAGCGGCTCGAGATTCCCGCCGACGTCTGGGAGAAGTGCGAAGCGTGCGGACACACGGACATCCGTGAAAAGTTCGTGCGCAACTTCAACGTCTGCCCCAATTGCGACTACCACCGTCGCATCCGGGCCAGCGACTACGCGGCCATCCTGCTGGACGACGGCTCCATGGAGGAGCTGGAGCTCGACATCCGGTCCACCGATCCACTGTCCTTTCCCGAGTATCCGGCCCGGCTGAAGAAGGCCACGGCCAATGCCGGCGACGGCGATGCGCTGCTCGCGGCGACGGGGACGATGGAAGACCTGCCCGTGAACCTCGGGGTGATGGACTTCGCCTTCATGGGTGGCTCGATGGGCTCGGTCGTCGGCGAGAAGATCGCGCGGCTCGGCCAGCGGTCGCTCGAGCGCAAGCATCCGCTCATCATCATCTGCGCCTCGGGCGGCGCGCGCATGCAGGAAGGCGTGCTGTCGCTCATGCAGATGGCCAAGGTGAGCGCGGTGCTCGCGCAACTGGCGGAGCGGCGCATTCCCTACGTCTCGATCCTCACGAACCCCACCACGGGCGGGGTCAGCGCCAGCTATGCCATGCTCGGCGACGCGATCATCGCCGAGCCGGGCGCCGTGATCGGCTTCGCGGGGCCGCGGGTGATCAAGCAGACGCTCGGGCAGGACCTCCCCGAGGGGTTCCAGACGGCGGAGTTCCTGCTGGACCACGGCATGCTCGACCAGGTGGTGCACCGCAAGGACCTCAAGCACACCCTCAGCCAGCTGCTGCGGCACATGAGCGGGAAGCCGTCGGCCTCGGGGTGGACGTCACCCTGACCGGCTACGACGCCGCGCTGGACTACCTGTTCGCGCGGACGACAGGTGCCTTCAAGTTCGGGCTCGAGCGGACGCGCGCGCTGCTCACGGCGTTCGGCGAACCGCAGCTCGCGTATCCGATCATCCACCTTGCCGGGACCAACGGAAAGGGGAGCTCCGTCGCGACGGCCGAGGCCCTCCTGCGCGCGAAGGGACTGCGCGTCGCCACGTACACGTCGCCCCACCTCGTGGATTTCGGCGAGCGGATGACCGTGCAGGGCGAGCCGATCAGCGCGGCCGAGGTCGTGAGCTTTGTGGAGGAATTCACGCCGCTGGTCGAGCGGCTGGGAGCCTCGTTCTTCGAGGCCACGACGGCGATGGCGCTGCGCCACTTCGCGCACGCCGGAGTGGATGTCGCCATCGTCGAGACGGGCCTCGGCGGACGACTGGACGCCACCAACGTCGTCGTGCCGCGCGTCGCCGGGGTGACGTCCATCGGGTACGACCACATGGAGTACCTGGGATCCACGCTGCAGGCGATCGCCAGCGAGAAGGCGGGGATCTTCAAGCAGGGCGTTCCGGCGGTGATCGGCGAGCCCGACGCCGCCGTGCGAGGCTGGCTCGCGGACGCCGCGCGCCGGGCAGGAGCCAGCGGGGTGCGCGTGGTCGCCGAGGAGATGGCGATCAGCGATGTCGAGCTCACGGGCGGCGGAACGCGCTTCCGCCTGCGCGCCCTCGGCGAGGACGTGCGCGTGGAGACGCCGCTCATCGGCCGCCACCAGGCGGCCAACTTCGCCTTCACGCTGGCCCTCCTCGATGCGGCGGGCGATCCGTTTCGCGTGAGTGCCCACGATGCGGCGGTGTCGGTGCGCGGCCTGCACCTGCGCGGACGCTTCCAGCGCGTGGGGCGGTGGATCTTCGACGTGGCGCACAACGCCGACGGCATCCGGACCGTGGTGGCGAGCCTCGGGAGCGTGGAGCACGCGCGGCCAGTCGTCGCGCTGCTGTGCGTACTCGGCGACAAGGACTGGCGCGCCATGCTCGACGCCCTCGCGCCGGTGGTGGATCACGTCGTCCTCACCAACGCGCCCACCGCGCCGGCGTCCCGCGCCTGGGATCTCGCGCAGGTACTCGCCTACGCTCGCGAACGCGGGCATGACGCCGAGGCACATGCCGACTTCGACGAGGCGCTGCGTCGTGCCGAGGCGTGGGGAGCCACGGTGCTCGTCACCGGGTCGTTTCACACCGTGGGCGACGCGATGGCGCGGTTGCAGGTGTCTCCGCTCACAGGGTAACTTGCTGGATGTTCAAAGGCGCCCTCCCCGGCTTTCGCGATTTCTATCCGCAGGAACTGGCGGAGCGCGCGTTCATCATGCAGACCTGGCGGGACGTGGCGCGGCGGTATGCGTTCGTGGAGTATGACGGGCCACCGCTGGAGCCGCTGGACCTGTACACGAAGAAGAGCGGCGACGAGATCGTCGGCCAGTTGTACAACTTCGTGGACAAGGGCGGACGGGACGTCGCATTGCGTCCGGAGATGACGCCCACGGTGGCGCGCATGGTGGCCGCGCGCGCCAATGCGCTTCGCAAGCCGGTGCGCTGGTTCTCCATGCCGCAGCTCTTCCGTTACGAGCGCCAGCAGAAAGGCCGGCTGCGTGAGCACTACCAGCTGAACGTGGACCTGTTCGGCTCGTCCGACATCGCCGCCGACGCCGAGCTCGTCGCGTGCGCGGTGGACATGATGCGCGCCTTCGGCCTCACGTCGAGCGATGTGGTCGTGCGCGTGTCGGACCGCCGGGTGCTGCAGGGCTTCCTCGCGTCGTTCGCCGTTCCGGCCGAGGCGATGCTCGACGTGTACGGCATCATCGACAAGCTCGATCGCACGCCGGCGCCGGTGTCGGCCGAGCGACTCGCCGCGCTCGGGCTGTCCGCGGAGGCCGTCGCGCGTATCGTGGACATCGCAGCGGTGGAGCTGTCGGAGGTACGCGCGCGGTTATCGGGTGCGCCCGAAGCCGTGCATGCGGAGGAGTTCGCGCGATACCTGGATTACGCTGCGGTGCTGCTCGGTGGCGACGCGTCGTGGCTGCGGCTCGACCTCTCGATCGTGCGCGGCCTGGCGTATTACACGGGGATCGTGTTCGAACTCTTCGACCGCTCGGGTGAGTTCCGCGCCATCTGCGGCGGTGGTCGGTATGACTCGCTGCTCCAATCCCTCGGCGGCGCCGACCTGCCCGCTCTCGGATTCGGGATGGGTGACGTGGTGCTCGGCGAGCTGCTCCGGGCGAAGGGACTCATGCGACCGGCGGATACCACGGCGGACTGCTGGGTGGCGGCGGATGAATCCACGCCGATCGAGCGGGTGATGGCGGACGCCGCCCGTCGTCGCGCCGCGGGGCTGTCCGTCGAGTATGCCCTGCGTCCCCAGTCCCTCGGCAAGCAGAAGAAGGCCGCGCAGGCGAGCGGGGCCCGCGAATTCGTGACACTCTCGAACGACGACGCAACGAATGGCTGACGACAAGAAGCTCACGACCCGCGCTGCCGATTTCAGCGCGTGGTACAACGAAGTGGTCCTGCGGAGCGAGCTGGCCGATTACTCGCCCGTGAAGGGCTGCATGGTGATCCGGCCCAACGGCTACGGCATCTGGGAGCGCATGCAGCGCGCGCTCGATGACAAGTTCAAGGAGACGGGGCACCAGAACGCGTATTTCCCGCTGCTCATCCCGGAGTCCTTCCTGCACAAGGAAGCCGAGCACGTCGAGGGGTTCGCGCCCGAGGCGGCGGTGGTGACGCACGGTGGTGGCAAGAAGCTCGAGGAGCCGCTCATCATCCGCCCCACGAGCGAGACGATCATCTACTCGATGTTCGCCAAGTGGGTGCAGAGCTATCGCGACCTGCCCATCCTCATGAACCAGTGGGCGAACGTCGTCCGATGGGAGATGCGCACGCGCCTGTTCCTGCGCACCACGGAGTTCCTCTGGCAGGAGGGGCACACGGCCCACGTCACGCACGACGAGGCCGAGATCGAGGCGCGCAAGATGCTCGGCGTGTATCGCGACTTCATGGAAGGCTACATCGCGATGCCGGTGATCACGGGGTTGAAGACCGACTCCGAGCGGTTCGCCGGCGCGCTGCGCACGTACTCGTGCGAGGCCATGATGCAGGACAACAAGGCGCTGCAGGCCGGCACTTCTCACAACCTGGGCCAGAACTTCGCGAAGGCGTTCGACCTCAAGTTCCAGAGCGAGCAGGGCACGACCGAGTACGCATGGAACACGAGCTGGGGGGTGTCCACGCGCATGGTGGGCGGCCTCGTGATGACGCACGGCGACGACATCGGCCTGCGCGTGCCGCCCCTGCTCGCGCCCATCGAGCTCGTCATCGTGCCCATCTACCGCACCGACGAGGATCGCGCATTGGTGCTCGAGGCGGCGAATCGCATCGCCAGCTCGCTGGGCGCCTGGGACCGTCGCGAGTCGGCGCGCCTGCGTATTCACATCGACGCGCGCGATGGCATGAAGCCCGGCGCGAAATACTACGAGTGGGAACTGCGGGGCATTCCGCTGCGCCTCGAGCTTGGACCGCGCGACCTCGCCGCGAACCAGGGCGTGCTCGTCCGCCGCGACACGAAGGAGAAGCGTCCCGTGTCGCTCGACACGCTGGGTGAGGACGTGGCCGAGTGCCTGAGCACCATGCAGCGCGACATGCTGGCGGCGGCGCTCGACCGGCGCGAAGCGAACAGCGTGCGGGAGCGGATCTCGTACGACCGGTTCCGCGCGCTGATGGAAGGCAAGGGTGGCTTTGTGTACGCGGGCTGGTGCGGGGACGCCGCGTGCGAGGCGACCATCAAGGAAGAGACGAAGGCCACCATCCGGTGCCTGCCCGATGAGGAATTCCGTTCCGCGGAGGCGCCCACGACGTGCCTCAAGTGCGGACGTCCCGCGACCGCCGAGGCTCTGTGGGCGAAGGCGTACTGACGGCGGGCTTTTCCCGTGCGAGCGGCGTGCTCGCGTGTGAGGGCGTGCCGCTCGACCAGGTGGCGGAGCAGGAGGGCACGCCGGCGTATGTGTACAGCGCCGGCATGGTGCGCGAGCGGTTTCGCCGCCTGGATGCGGCGCTCGCGCCCCTCCCGCATCGCGTCCACTACACGTTGAAGGCGAATTCCAATCGCGGAATCCTGCACGTGCTGCGCGAGCTCGGCGCCGGTGTGGATGTCGTATCCGGCGGCGAGCTCTTTCGTGCGCTGCGAGCCGGCTTCGCGGGGAAGGACATCATCTTCGGTGGTGTCGGCAAGGCGGAGCACGAGCTTCGCGAGGCGCTCGTTGCCGGTGTGCTGATGATCAACGCGGAGTCGGAAGCGGAGATCCGGCTCATCAACCGGATTGCCGGGACGCTCGGTGTCGTCGCGTCCATCGGCATTCGCGTCAATCCCGAGGTCACCGTCGACAGCTCGCACCGATACATCAAGACGGGCGAGAAGGGCGCCAAGTTCGGCGTCCCGTTCAACGAGGTACGCTCCGTCGCCGGCGTTGCCGCGTCCCTCCCGCACACGCGGCTGGTGAGCCTCGACATGCACATCGGGTCGCAGCTCTTCCGGCTCGACCCGTACCTCGACGGTACGGAAAAACTCCTCGGCCTGCTCGCGCAGCTCCGGGACGACGGGATCCAGAGCATCACGTACCTCGACATCGGCGGCGGGCTCGGCGTGAGCTACGACGATGAGGAAGCGCCCGACGTGGAGCGGTTCGCGCAGGCGATGATCGCGCGCGTGGCGCCCACCGGGCTCACGCTGCTCATGGAACCGGGGCGGTTCATCGTGGGCAATGCAGGTGTCCTGCTCACGAGGGTGCTGTACCGGAAGCACAGCGGTGGCCGCGAATTCCTCATCACGGATGCGGGGATGACGGAGCTGCTGCGGCCGTCGCACTACGATGCGTATCACCGCATCGAGGCCGTGCGGCCGGCGGCGGGGCAGATGACGGCCGACGTGGTGGGCCCGGTGTGCGAGAGCGGCGACTTCCTGGCGCTCGACCGGTCGATGGACGAGGCGGACGCCGGCGACCTGCTCGCCGTGTACGACGTCGGCGCCTATGGATACGTGATGGCGTCGAACTACAATACGCGGCCCCGCGGCGTGGAAGTACTGGTGGACGGCGATCGCTTTGCCGTTACCACGGCGCGTGAGCGGTACGACGACCTCGTCCGGCTCGAGCAGGATGACCTTCACTGGAGGACTGGCTGATGCGCGTCGGACTGATGGCCGATAGCCACGACCGGATTCCGGCGATCGCCGAGTTCGTGAAGATCATGCAGCAAGGCGGCGTCTCCATGCTGCTCCATGCCGGCGACTATTGCGCTCCGTTCGCGCTGCGCCCCATCGAGGAGGCGTGCATGTCGCTGTCCGGCGTGTTCGGCCGCAACGACGGCGACACGCAGGGCCTGCTGGCGAAGGCCACGGCGGGCTTCGGCGCCGAGCTGTTCGAGGGTCCGCACAGCTTCGAGCTCGGCGGGCAACGCATCCTCCTCGTCCACGACATCGGCGAGGTGCAGCCGCGCAGCATCGAGTCCCACAGCATCGTGGTGCACGGCTTCACGCACCAGCAGGAGATGAAGACGCGCGGCGATACCCTCATCGTGAACCCGGGCGAATCCTGCGGGTGGCTGCACGGCACGCCAAAGGCGGCCATCCTCGATCTGGACGAGAAGAAGGTGGAGTTCCTCAGCCTCGACCCCGCGCTCTGGACGACATGACCGCGCCGAGCCGCATCCTGATCATCGACTACGGCTCGCAATACACGCAGCTCATCGCGCGCCGCGTGCGCGAGGCCCGCGTCTACTCCGAGATCCACCCGCCGACGCGCACGCTGGAGTGGATCCGCGAGTGGCGCCCCACCGGCATCATCCTCAGCGGCGGACCCAACTCGGTGTACGGGGAGAATGCGCCGAGCGCCGACCTCGCGCTGTTCGACATCGCGCCGGTCCTGGGGGTGTGCTACGGCATGCAGCTCATCGCGCACCTGTTTGGTGCGGAGGTGAAGCGCGGCGGCCAGCGACAGTACGGCCGCGACGAGATACGCCCGACGCGCGACAGCGTGCTCTTTCACGGCTTCGCGCCGGGCGAGGACGCGACGGTGTGGATGAGTCACGGGGACCACATCGAGGCGCCGCCGCGCGAGTTCCAGGTCACGGCGACGAGCAGCGGCAATCCCGTCGCGGCGTTCGAGCATGTGACGAGGCCGATCTATGGCCTGCAGTTTCACTGCGAGGTCGCGCACACGCCGCGCGGCCGCGAGCTGATCGCGAACTTCCTCTTCGAGGTCTGCCACGCCACGCCGAGCTGGACACCGGGCGCGTTCATCGACGAGGAGGTCGCGAAGATCCGGACGCGCGTCGGCGACGCCCAGGTCATCTGCGGCCTGTCTGGCGGCGTCGACTCGTCCGTTGCCGCGGCGCTCGTGCACCGCGCCATCGGCGACCAGCTCACCTGCGTGTTCGTCGATACCGGGCTGCTCCGCCTTCACGAGCGCGAGCAGGTGCAGCAGACCATGGGCCGACATCTGGGCATGAAACTGGTCACCGTCGACGCGTCGCGCCGGTTCCTCGACGCGCTCGCCGGCATCGCCGATCCGGAAGCGAAGCGGCGCGCCATCGGCCACACGTTCATCGACGTGTTCGAGGACGCGACGTCGAGCGCGGGGACGAACGCGAAGTTCCTGGTGCAGGGCACGCTGTACCCCGACGTGATCGAGAGCGCATCGCCCACCGGTGGGGCGTCCGTGACGATCAAGACGCACCACAACGTGGGCGGCCTCAAGCCCGGCATGCAGTTCGCCCTCATCGAGCCGCTGCGCGAGCTGTTCAAGGACGAGGTGCGGAATGTCGGCCGCGAGCTCGGCCTGCCCGAGGAAATGGTGGGCCGCCATCCCTTCCCGGGGCCCGGTCTCGCCATCCGCATCCTCGGTGACGTCACCGAGCCGGCCCTGGCGGTGCTGCGTCGTGCGGACGCGATCTACCTGGAGGAGATCCGGCGCGCGAGCCTCTACGACGAGATCTGGCAGGCGTTCGCCGTGCTGCTGCCGGTGCGCAGCGTGGGCGTGATGGGCG
>JBDTYL010000065.1:0-2211 GCA_040005695.1 bacterium
TGTGCCGAACGCGGTCGCCGGCGCGCTCGACAAGGCCGGCGCGGGAAATCTTGCGACCACGACGCATCGCGTGATGGCGGACGTTCCGAACGGTCCGTGGGATCACGCAACGTGGATCCCGGGTGGCAGCATGATGGTGACGAAGGGAGATCTCGCGGTGAACATCGATGTGACCGGGGCGAGCGGGAAGAAGGATGATGCCGTCGCCATCGCGCGGCAGATCGTTCCGCGCTTCGATCATCCGCTCGACTACGATGGCGCGAAGGCCGTCGCGAGTGCGCCGAAGCCGAAGCCGCATCCGGCGAGCGCGTGCGACATGCTGCCGAAGTCCGCTGTGGAGGCTGCGATCGGCACCCTCGATGGCGATCCGACGCAGGGCAGTGACGCGTCCGAGTGCGAGTACAAGGTCGCGAGCGCACAGGGTCCGCGCACGTACAAGGTCGAGTACGTGTGGCAGGGCGGGCAGAAGAACTACAACATGCTGAAGCACGGCATGTCGACGATGGGATCGGTGATGGGAGGTTCGATCCCCACCGGCGGGATGGACTCGATGAAGATGGATCCGAACATGTCGAAGATGATCGGCGGGCTGATGAAGATGGCCGGCGGCGGCGGACCAGGCGCACCGGGCGCAGCAACGCAGGTCGGCTTCAAGACGGACACGACGCTCAAGGGGCCATGGGACAATGCGACGCTGCTCCACGGAACGCAGCTGCTCGCCGTGAAGAGCGACGTGATGGTAGCGATGGACCTGCAGACCGCCGACTACGAAAAGGCGAAGGCGCTCATGGCCGCGATCTGCTCGAAGTTGTAGCGGAGAGTCACGTCGTGGCGACGGCAGCTTCGCTCGCATCGCACCATAGATGCAGCGTCGCATAGCTGCGCCACGGCCGCCACGGTCGCGAGAGCTCCTCGGCGCGCGCCGCGGTGACACCGCCGAGTGCGTTGCGCAGCGCAACGTCGCCAGGCGGAAAAGCGTCGGGCCAACGTAGGGCGCGCATAGCGATGTACTGCGCGGTCCACGGGCCGATGCCGGGGAGCGCGACGAGCTGCGCGATCGTCGCATTGATCGGGGCGCCCGGCTCGAGCGCAAGTCGACCGCTCAGCATCTCCTGCGCGATCGAGATGATACTTCGCGCGCGCGTCTGGATGATGCCGAGCTTCGCGATATCGTCGACCGATGCGGACGCAATGCGCGCGGCGGTGGGCGAGAGATGTGTGAGCTCTGCGTGCGGTGTGTCGATCGCGTCGCCAAATGCGGCAGCGAAGCGACCGGCGATCGTCGTCGCGGCCCTTACCGTAATCTGCTGGCCGAGAATCGCGCGCGTGGCCAGCTCGAAGCCGTTGAAGGCCCCGGGAACGCGAAGGCCCGGACGTCGCCGAATCGCATCGCCGAGTAGCGCGTCGTTCGCGAAGTGCGCGGTGATGATGTCGGGGCGCGCATCGAGATCGAAGAGGTGCCTGAGCTTGCTGCGCAGGGCGTCCGTTGCCTCCGCGAGCGACAGAGTAGAGTCGACGAGCAGTGCGTCGTCGTCGGCGTCCTGGCGAGCGCGCAGCCAGCCCGTGCGATCGCCTAACCGGACGGTGCACAGATACGCGTCGTCCCGCACGAGCTCGACCCCCTTCGTGGACCGCGCGGCCAGGAAGCGGAGCGTTCGCGCCCAGTCGTACGGCGCGTAGTATGGAAGCCGGAGCTCGATCACGGCTGAACAATAGCCGCGATTATTGCGTATGCTTGTGCACGGCCAAACCGCGGAGAGAACAGTGAAAACGGCGCAGGTACTGGAGCGACTCGACAAGGCGTGGAAGGACTTCGAGGCCTCCTACGCAGGGCTGACGGAGGAGCAGCTCATGGCGCCCAACGTCACAGGGAAGTGGTCGGTGCGCGACATCATCGCGCACGTCACCTGGTGGGAGGAGGAGTCGCTCAAGCATATGCCGGTCATCCGCGAGGGCGGCCGTCCGGAGCGCTACTCGGACAAGTACGGCGGCATCGACGACTTCAACGCGATCATGACCGTAAAGCGGAGCGGGCTGACGCTGGCCGAGGTGGTGCAGCAGCACGACGATGTGCACGCGCGGCTGGTGGCGTACGTCACAGAGGCGCCGGAGGATCTGTACGCAGGCGACAGCAAGTTCCGTCGCCGGCTGCGCCTCGACACGTACGGCCACTATCCCGTGCACGCGAACGCGATACGCGCGTGGCGCGAG
>JBDTYL010000066.1:0-13364 GCA_040005695.1 bacterium
TGAAACTCGGCTTCATCACACTCGGCTGCGACAAGAACACGGTCGACAGCGAACGGTACCTGGCACAGCTCGCCGACCGCGGAGCCGAATACACCGATGACCTCGCCGAAGCCGAGGTCATCGTGATCAACACGTGCGGCTTCATCGACGCGGCGAAGAAGGAATCGCTCGACGCGATCATCCAGGCCGGCGACCTCAAGCTCGCCGGCAGCTGCAAGGCGGTCGTCGCCGTGGGCTGCATGGTGCAGCGCCACAAGGGCGAGCTCGAGGACGCGCTGCCCGAGGTGGACCTGTTCCTCGGCGCGTCGGAGATGGACCGCCTGCTGCCCGAGCTCGAGGCGCGCGGCCTCATCGACGACGTGCCCGCCCTTCATCCCGGCGTGCGGCTGTTCACCGGCGACGCGCCGCACATCCGCTACCTCAAGGTCAGCGAAGGCTGCGATCACGGCTGTGCGTTCTGCGCCATCCCGCTCATGCGCGGGAAGCACCGCTCCTTCGCGCTCGATGAAGTGGTGCGCGAGGCACAGCTGCTCGAGGCACAGGGTGCGCGCGAGGTGAACCTCGTCGCGCAGGACCTGGCGCATTACGGGCGCGATCGCCGCGACGGCTTCACCCTCCCGGAGCTGCTCGAGTCGCTCGTGAAGGAGACGTCGATTCCGTGGCTGCGGATGCTGTACCTCTATTCCTCCGGCATTACACCGCGCCTGCTCGAGGTGATGGCCGCGCAGCCGCGCATCCTGCCGTACCTCGACATGCCGATGCAGCACGCGTCGGATGCCGTGCTGGCGCGCATGCGGCGTCCCGAGCGGCAGCGCACCATCCGCGACCGCGTGCAGAAGGTGCGCGAGGTTGTTCCCGATCTCGCCATCCGCACCACGTGCATCGTCGGGTTTCCCGGCGAGACGGACGAGGACTTCGCGCAACTCATGGGCTTCCTCGAGGAGATCCAGTTCGAGCGCGTCGGCGGGTTCACCTATTCGCCGCAGGAAGGCACGAAGGCCGCGGAGATGATCGACGACGTCCCCGAGTCCGTGAAGCGACAGCGCCTCGAGCGCCTGATGGAACTGCAGCGCCAGATCACGGCCGAACGCTACGAGCGGTTCATCGGGCGCACGGCGCGCACCATGATCGACCGGGTGGTGGACGGCGTCGCACAGGGCCGCACCGTCTGGCAGGCGGACGACGTGGACGGCATCGCCTACGTGCAGGGCGCTGAGCATCTTGCGCCCGGCACGATCGTGGACGCGGTCATCGAGGGCATCGAGGACGACGTGGACTTCACCGCAACGCTGCTGCGCACCGTGGACCTCGTAGGCACCCCGCCGGCGCGCGTCCGGTCGCTGCCGATCATGGCAACGTCCATGGGGAGCTTCGGCCGATGACGATGGACGCGACCGCCGCGCGCCCGATGGCGCGCTCGCAGGCCCTGATGGCGAAGGCGCGCAACCTGTTTCCCGGCGGCGTGAATTCCCCGGTGCGCGCGTTCGGCGGCGTGGGCGGCGAGCCGTTCGTCGTCGAGCGCGGGAAGGGTGCCCGCATCTGGGACGCGGACGGCAACGAGTACCTCGACTACGTCCTCTCGTGGGGACCGCTCGTCCTCGGCCACGCGGCGCCCGAAGTGCTGCATGCGCTGCAGGAGACAATGGCGCGCGGCACGAGCTTCGGCATCCCGACGGGACTCGAGGTCGCCCTCGGCGAAATGGTGCGCGTGCGTATGCCGCACGTCGAGATGCTGCGCTTCGTCTCCAGCGGCACCGAGGCGACGATGAGCGCACTCAGGCTGGCGCGCGCGTTCACCGGCCGCGACCTGCTGCTCAAGTTCGACGGATGCTATCACGGCCACGCCGACAGCTTCCTCGTGCACGCAGGATCCGGCATCGCCACGCTCGGCCTCCCGAATTCTCCCGGCGTGCCCGACGTGCTCGCCGCGCTCACGCTCACGGCACCGTTCAACGACGTGGGCGCGGCCGCAGCCGTCTTCGCCGCGCATGGCCCACGCATCGCCGCCATCTTCGTGGAGCCGGTGGTGGGCAATGCGGGCTTCATCTTGCCCGACCCTGAATTCCTGCCGGCGCTGCGCCGCCTCGCGACGGAGCACGGCGCCATCCTCGTGTTCGACGAAGTGATGACGGGTTTCCGCGTCGCGCCGGGCGGCGCCGCGGAATACTGCGGCGTCACGCCGGACCTGACGACGCTCGGCAAGGTCATCGGTGGTGGCCTGCCCGTGGCGGCGTACGGCGGCCGACGCGACATCATGTCGCTCGTGGCGCCGAGTGGCCCCGTGTACCAGGCGGGCACGCTGTCGGGCAACCCGCTGGCGATGGCGGCGGGCATCGCCACGCTCACGGCGCTCACACCGGACGTGCAGGCCGGCATCGCGCAGCGCACGCGCGCGCTCGTGGAGGGCATGCGCCACATCGCCGCGCGACGCGGAGTGCCGTTCACTGCCGATTGCGCCGGCTCGATGTTCGGCTGGTTCTTTCGGGCGGAGCCGGTGCGCTCATACGCCGATGCGCGCACGGCTGATGTCGAACTGTTCCGCCGATTCTTCCATTCGGCGCTGCAGCGCGGCGTCTACCTCGCGCCGTCGGCATTCGAGGCCGGGTTCGTCTCGAGCGCGCATGGCGACGCGGAGATCGCGTTGACGCTCGAGCGTCTCGACGCCGCGCTCGCGGAAGCACGTTGACCCCTTCGCGGCACGCAGTGCGGATGAGAAACGGCGCTCGCGCACTGACGTTGCTGGTGCTGTCGGCCGCGGCATGCACCGCTGCCGCCGCGTCGCGCGCCCCGTCCCGCGCCCCCGCGCCATCGCCTGCGGCCGTCGTCCCGCGCGGCGCGTCCGCGCGGATGGTGCGCATCGGGCTCGCGGAAGGACTGCCACAGTTGCGACTGACGTCCGCCGGTGGCTGGGAAATCATGGCGGAGGACGGCCGCACCGCCGTGGCGCTCACGCAACCGGCGGAGCAGTGGGTGCTCGAGCGCGAGGGGATGACGGTGCGCGCGCGCCGTGAAGACTCGCGCCCGGTGAGCGCCCGCGAGCGCACCCTCGTCGCCAGGCCCGCCGAGCCGGACGGCACCATCGGCTTCAATGGCCGGCGCTACCGCGGCGAGCTTGTCGTCACCGCGACGGCGGACGGGTTGACGGTGGTGAACCGCCTCGTGATGGACGACTACCTGCGCGGCGTCGTGCCGCTCGAGATCGGCACCTCCGCGACTGCCGACGCTGCGGCCGTCGAGGCGCAAGCCGTCACCGCACGCAGCTCCGCCCTCACCCATCTCGGCGGCAGCCGGCTGTTCGACATGCGCGCCACCGTGGCCGACCAGGTGTACGGGGGCGCCGGCGCCGAGACGGCTGTGGGGTCACTCGCCGTGGCAGCGACGTCCGGGCTGGTGCTGCTGTATGGGGGACACGTCGTCAACGCACCGTACTTCAGCACCTGCGGCGGCAGTACGGCCGAGCCCGAGGACGTGTGGCGCACGTCGGCGGAGCCGTACCTGAAGCGCGTGAGCGACCAGATCCCCGGCACCACGCACTACTACTGCGAGGGCGCACCGAAATTCCGCTGGACGCACACGTTCGGGCGCGAAGAGTTGCGGCAGGACATCGCGCGCTACGTAGGCAACCTTCCCGGCGGCGGCAGCGTTGCGCGCGTGAAGTCCATCACCGTCACCGACGTCACGCCCGCTGGCCGCGTTGGAGCGCTCAGGGTCGAGACGGACCAGCGCACAATCACCGTCCGAGGCAACGAGGCGCGCTCCGCCCTGCGCCTGCCGAGTGGCGAGATACTGTACAGCACCTATTTTTCCGTCGATGCGAAGGCCGGTCGCGACGGCATCGAGTCGCTCACGGTGCGCGGCGGCGGCAACGGCCACGGCGTGGGCATGTGCCAGGCGGGCGCTATCGGGCGCGCACGTGCCGGCCAGGATTTCCGGACCATTCTGCGCACCTATTATCCAGGCACCACGGTTGGAACGATCGAGTGATGCACCGTCCTGCGCCAACCGCCTCTCGTCCCACTTCGGCCCACTCCGGAGCTTCCCATGACGGACCCCGTCCGAATCGGCGTCGTCGGCGCCGGCGCGATCGCGCAGCTCACGCACCTGCCGGTACTCTCGAAGATCCGCGGCGCGAAGCTCGTGGCCGTCTGCGACAACGACCGGCCCAAGGCGCGCTCGCTCGCTGACCGGTTCGACATCCCCGACGTCTACACCGACATCGCGGACCTCCTCGAGGGAGACAGCCTCGACGCCATCGTCGTCGCGACGCCCAACCACCTCCACGAGCCGCATGTGCTCAGCGCGATCGCCGCGGGCGTGGACGTGCTCGTCGAGCGTCCCCTCGCGCTGACGTCCCGCGGGGTGGAGCGCATCGTGAACGCCGCGGCGCGCGCGAATCGCAAGATCCACGTCGCCAACAACTACCGCTTTCGCAGCGACGTGCAGGCTCTCGCCGGCTTCCTCCGCGGCGGCGAGCTCGGAAAGCTCACGGGAATCCGCGCCGGCGCCTACCACCAGAAGCGCGCCGAGCAGGGCTGGCGCGGACGACGGGCCGAGGCGGGGGGCGGATCGTTCTTCGACTATGGGCTGCCGTTGCTCGACCTCGCGCTGTGGCTCAGCGACTACCCCGAGCCGGCAAGTGTCGTCGCACACATGGATCGCGGCGCGGGCAAGAACGCCGTCGAAGACGGGATGCTCGTGCAGATCAAGTTCGGCGCCTGCGTGTTCAACTTCGACGTCTCCGGCGCGTACGTGGGCGAGGAGGAGCGTTGGTGGTTCGAGACGCTCTCCACGCGTGGCAGCACGCGCCTCGCGCCGCTGCGGGTCGTGAAGGAATTGCACGGGCGCCCCACGGACGTGTCGCCCCGCGGTGCGGCGGCACGGGAGAGTGCGTTCATCCAGTCCTATCGTGCCGAGCTCGCGCATTTCGTGTCGGTGATCGCGGGCGAATCGGAGTACGAGGCGCCCACGGACCAGGTGGTGCTCCATCGCATCGTCGAGGCGATCTACAAGTCGGCAGACGAAGGACGCGAGGTCAAGCTGTGAGGAATCGCGTGGCGATGATCGCGTTGTTCGCGTGGCTCGGGCTTGCGGCGTCGTCACGCGCGACCGCGCAGCCGGCGACGCCAGCCGCCATTGGCGCGCCCGGCAGCGAGATCAGCGTCACCCTGATCACCTTCGGCCTCGGGCACGAGGTGTTCGAGCGGTTCGGTCACAACGCACTCTGGTTCCATGACGCGTCCACGCTCGAGGACGCCGCATATCACTGGGGGCTGTTCAGCTTCAACGAGCCCGGCTTTCTCCTCCGCTTCCTCACCGGCGATACGAAGTACTGGATGGGCGCAGTGGATGCCCGCCTGCTCATCGAGTCCGAGCGCAGCCGCGGCCGGCCCGTGACGCTCCAGCGCCTGAACCTCACGCCCGCGCAGGCGCTCGCGTTGCGCGACTTCGTGCGCTGGAACGCGCGCGACGAGAACAAGTACTATCGCTACGACTATTTCGGCGACAACTGCTCCACGCGTCTGCGCGACGCGCTCGACCGCGTGCTCGGCGGCGCCCTCGCACGGGCGACGGACACGGCGATGACCAGGCTCACCTACCGCAGCGAGAGCGTGCGCCTCACCGACGGCGACGTTCCTGTCCAGGCGGGCATCGACGTTGCGCTCGGCCGCCCCGCCGACGTGCCGCTCACGAAGTGGAAGTCGTTCTTCATTCCCATGCGGCTCCGCGACTTCGTGCGCACGATGCGCGTTCCCGGACCGGATGGCACCCTCGTCCCGCTCGTTGCGCAGGAACAGGTGCTCCCGCTTCCGCCCACGCCGGCGCCCGTGCCGGAGGCTCTCTCGCCTCCACGCCTCTGGCCCCGCTATGCCGTGCTCGGCATCCTGCTGGCCGGGCTGGTGGTGGTGCTCCGCGTGATGATGCTCACCCGTCGCAGCGCCGCATGGGGCCTGGCGGTGTTCGGCAGCGCGTGGTCGCTGCTGTGCGGCGTCCTCGGCGTGATCCTTGTCCTGGCATGGACCGCGACGCGCCACGTGTACTGGGCGTCGAACGAGAACGTGCTGCTGCTCACGCCGTTCTCGCTCGTGCTGGCCGTGCTCATTCCCGCCGCCCTGCTCAGTCGTCGGCGCGAACGGGTGGCACGGATGATTGCGACCGTCGTCGCCGGGTTTGCATTCGTCGCGGCTGTGCTGGCGCTGATTCCGGGCGGCCAGCACAGCGGTGCCATCGTCGCGATCTTCCTGCCGGTGCATTTCGCCCTCGCGTGGGCGCTCGCGCTACCGCGATCGCGCGCGGTGTAACGCCGGGCGCCGCCGATGTTTGACGCGCTGGTGGTCGGGCTGGGTGCAATGGGAAGCGCCACCCTTGCCGAGCTGGCGGCGCGCGGCGCGCGCGTGATCGGCGTCGATGCGTTCGATCCGCCGCACGCGCTCGGCTCCACGCACGGGCGCTCGCGCATCATCCGCGAGGCGTACTACGAGCACCCGAGCTACGTGCCGCTTGTCCGGCGGGCGCAGGAGTGCTGGGACGAGCTTGCGCGCGCGACGGGACTGACGCTGTTCCATCGCACTGGTGGCCTGAACATCGGCGCCGCGGGCTCGGGACTCGTCCGTGGTGCGCTCGCCAGCGCCGAGCGGCACGGCCTCGCGGTCGAACTCCTTGATGGGAAGGAGGTGACGAGCCGCTTTCCTGCGTACTCGGTGCCCCACGACATGGTCGGGGTGTTCGAGCGCAATGCCGGCGTGCTTCTCCCCGAACAGTGCATCCGCGCATACCTCGGCCTGGCGCGCAAGCGCGGCGCCGACGTCCGGCCGCATACAACCGTTCGTCGCGTTGCGCGCACGGCAGCGGCGATCGAGGCACACACCGACGACGGCGTCATCGCGGCGCGACGACTGGTGCTTTGTGCCGGCGCATGGTCGGCTCCACTCCTCGAGCAGCTGGACATCGCGCTCCCGCTCACCGTTGCGCGACAAACCATGCATTGGCTGGAGCCCGCGGGCGACGCAGTCGTTCGATCACCGGAGCGCATGCCGGTGGCGTTGGTGGAACACGCGCCGGATCGGCTCTTCTACTGCTTGCCCGACCTGGGTAACGGGGTGAAGGCGGCAGTCCATCACGAAGGCGAGAGCACGAACGCGGCGAGCGTGGATCGTACGGTTCACTCGTCGGACATCGCGCCCGTGGAAGCGCTCGCGGCCCGGTTCCTCGCCCGCGTGCGTGGAAAGGTCCGCGAATCGATAGTCTGTCTCTACACCAACACCCCGGACCGCGACTTTGCGATCGGCGTGCCCAACGGGCTGCCGCACGTGGCGGTGGTGAGTGCATGCTCGGGGCATGGGTTCAAGTTCGCCAGTGCCATCGGTGAAGCAGTGGCGCAGCTTGCGCTGGGCGAGACGTGCAGTGCCGACCTCTCGCACTTCCGCCTCGACCGGTTCGATCCGCTCGCGTGACGCCGTGCGCAGCGTGGAACTGCAGCACCGCCCGCCGGCATGTAACTTCCCGGGAGCGCGTGCCGCGCCCACTCCCGCCCCTGCCGATGCCCGCGTCCCGACCACCCTTGCTTCCCGACCTGTGTTCTCCGGGTGACGCCGGCTGATGCCGCATCCGGTCATCGAGGTGTCCGGCATTCGCAAGACGTACGGGCGCCTCGTCGCGGTGGACGACGTCTCGCTCACGGTGAACGACGGCGAGATCTTCGGCCTCATTGGCCCGAACGGCGCGGGCAAGAGTACCACGATGGAGTGCGTCGAGGGCATCCGCCGGCCCGATCGCGGTACCATCTCGGTTCTCGGCCTCGATCCCTTTCGCGACGTGTACCGGCTGCAGGAGCGCATCGGCGTGCAGCTGCAGCAGGCGCAGCTCCAGAAGCGCATCAAGGTGTGGGAGGCGCTGCACTTCTGGGCGTCGCTGTATCGCCGGCAGCCGCGCTCGGGCGAGCAGCTGCTCGAGCAGCTCGGCCTCGTGGAAAAGCGCGACGCCTGGTTCATGACGCTGTCCGGCGGACAGAAGCAGCGTCTCTTCATCGCCATGGCGCTCATCAACGACCCCGAGGTCGTGTTCCTCGACGAGCTCACCACGGGCCTCGATCCGCAGGCACGCCGCGCCATCTGGGAGCTCGTGCGCGACATCCGCACGCGGGGCAAGACGGTGTTCCTCACCACGCACCTCATGGAAGAGGCGGAACGCCTGTGCGACCGCGTGGCGATCATCGAGCGTGGGCGCATCATCGACATGGGAGAGCCCGCGCAGCTCGTGCAGCGGCACTGTCCGGAGCGCACCGTGTCGCTCGTGACGGCGAGCCCGATCCTCGGCGACGTATTCGGGCGCGTGCCAAGCCTCACGTCGGTAACGCGTACCGCGGACGTATTTGTGCTGCAGGGTGCGGGGGAGGCGTTCGTCGGCGACGTCATCGAGTGCCTGTCCGAGCAGCGCATCCGCGTCACGGACTTTCGCACCATCCTTCCCACGCTCGAGGATGTGTTCCTCAAGCTCACCGGCCACTCCATCCGCGACTAGGAGCCCTGATGCGCGGCCTGTGGGAACTCACCTGGCTGGAGATCAAGATCTTCCTCCGCGAGCCGCTCGGCGCCCTGGGGACGATCGTGTTTCCCGTCCTCGCGTTCGTGGTGCTGGGCCGCTTCGCTCCACGGCGCAGCGCGGGCATCGCGCTGCCGACAACGGGCATCTTCAGTCCGTCCGGCGTGCCGGTGTTCGTGTCGATGCTCATCGCCATCAGCGCGGTGCTGTCGCTCGTCACGATCATCTCGATCTATCGCGAGGGCGGCATCCTCAAGCGCCTGCGCGCGACGCCGCTCAGACCAGCCACCATCCTCAGCGCGCACGTGCTCGTGAAGCTCCTGCTCACGACCATCACGATGGGCCTGATGATCGCCGCGGGTCGCCGGTACTTCGTCATCGCGCCCGGCGTGTCAATCGTCAGCTTCACCGCCGCGTTGCTGCTCGCCGCGTTGAGCATCCTGTCGATCGGCTTCGTCATCGCCAGCATCGTTCCCACGGCGCGATTCGCGCAGCCCATCGGGGCACTGTTCCTGTATCCGATGCTTGCGCTCTCGGGGCTGTTCGTGCCGCTCGCGGCAATGCCACCCATGCTGCGCTTCGTGTCGCGCCTGCTGCCGCTCACGTACGTGGTCTCGCTCCTCAACGGTATCTGGCTGGGCGAAGGGTGGATGGCGCACCTCGGCGACGTGGGCGCGCTCGCCCTGGTGTTCGCCATCTGCATCGCCATCTCGGCCCGCGTGTTTCGGTGGGAGTAGCGTGACGACACACGCCGTCGGCATCGATGTTGGTGGCACATTCACCGATCTCGTTGCGGTGGACACGGATGGAACCATCGTCACCCGGAAGGTACCGAGCACGCCGGCGGACCAGAGCGAGGGCGTCGCGCAGGCCCTCGCCCTGCTCGGCGAACTCGCCGTCTCGCGCTTCGTGCACGGCACCACGGTCGCGACGAACATGCTGCTCGAGCGTGCCGGCGCGCGCGTCGCGCTGGTCGCCACCGACGGCTTCACGGACGTGCTCCACCTGGCGCGCCAGGATCGGGCCTCGTTGTACGACCTCTCGCGACACCATCCGCCGCCGCTGGTCGCGCGCGACCACACGGTTGGCGCGCGCGAGCGCATCGAGCCCGGGGACGTGCGCCTCGCGCTCACGGATGACGCGGTCGCCGAGGTCGTCTCGCGGCTGCGCGCACTCGCGCCCGACGTGGTGGCCATCGCGCTGCTGCATGCCTACGCCGACGGCGCGCATGAACAGCAGATCGCGACCGCCGTGCGTGCAGCGTTGCCGCACGTGGACGTGGTGCTGTCGTCCGAGGTGTTTCCGGAGATCCGCGAGTACGAGCGCACGGCCACCACGGTCGCGGAAGCGTATCTCCGGCCCGGTGTGTCCCACTATCTCGCGCGGCTCACGCTGCGCGCCGCCGAGCGACGCGTGCCGGCGCCTGGCGTGATGACGTCGGGTGGCGGCATGCGCACCGCTGCGCAGGCGGCCCGCAGCGCGGCGTCGCTGGCGCTCTCGGGTCCCGCAGGCGGCATCGTCGGCGCGGCCGCGGTGCTGCGCGCCGCCGGCCTCACCGACGCGCTGACCGTGGACATCGGCGGCACGAGCGCGGACGTCGGCCTCATCCTCGGTGGCGAACCCCTCGTCGAGCCGGGCGGGCGCATTGCCGGCGTGCCCATCGCGCTGCCGCGCGTACTCGTTGAGACCGTGTCGGCGGGCGGCGGCAGCATCGGCTGGGTGGACGACGGCGGCGCGCTGCGCGTGGGTCCACGCAGTGCGGGCGCGGAACCAGGACCCGCTGCATTCGGCCGCGGCGGCACGCACGCCACCGTTACCGACGCGCACGTCGTGCTGGGCCATATCGCGGCGTCGGCGCTCAGCGGCGGCGTCGAGCTTGACGTCCCAGCGGCGCACCGCGTCATCGAGGCGCTCGCGGCGCGAGTCGGCGCCACGGCGGAGCGCGTCGCGCACGCGATGCTCGCCATCGCGGACGCCGCCGTCGCGCGGGCGCTGCGTCGCGTGAGCGTGGAGCGAGGGGTGAACCCGCGCGACTGTGTGCTGGTGCCGTTCGGCGGTGGTGGGCCACTGCACGCGTGCGGGCTCGCGGAGCAGCTCGGCATGCGCACGATCTTCGTGCCGCCGCACGCCGGAGTCTTGAGCGCCGTCGGCCTGGCCATCACGCCGGAGCGCCGCGAGCGCATGATCAGCGTGCTGTCCGACGCGGCGTCCCTCGATGTGGACGCCGTCCAGCGCACCCTCGATGCATCCGCCGAGGGCGTGGCGGCCGCGAAGGGCTGGGACCGGCGCTGGACCGCTCGCATGCGCTACCTGGGGCAGGGGCATGAGCTCGACGTCCCCGTCCTGCCAGGCGACGACGGCGCCTCGATCGCATCGCGCTTCCGCGCACTGCACGCGCAGCGAAACGGATTCACTCTCGAGGCTCCGGCCGAGATCATCGGTGCTCGGCACGTCGCGAGCGGGCCTGCGCACGACGTCACGTTCGTGCGTGCCTCGGCGACGGAATGGAATCCCGTCCTGGCGCTCGACGACGGCGGCTCTTTCATGGCGCTCATGACCGGGCCATCCGTCATCACGTTGCCCGGCGCGACGCTCCGCGTCGCCGCGGGCTGGACGGCTGTGCCGCACACCACCGGCGGCTGGATGCTCACGCCAACGGGGGACGCATGACGATCGATCCGCTCGAGCTGTCCGTGCTCGCCCACGGCGTCGCGATGATTGCCGAGGAGATGGGCGCGGTGCTGGTGCGGAGCGCGCTGTCGCCGAACATTCGCGAGCGCCGAGACGCGAGCTCGGCGCTCTTCGACCGGCACGGCCGCATGATCGCGCAGGCAGCGCACATTCCGGTGCACCTCGGCGCCATGCCGGAATCGGTTGCCGCGGTGCGCGCGCGCGACCCGCAGCCCGGCGACGTCTTCCTGCTCAACGATCCGTATCACGGCGGCTCGCACCTTCCCGACCTCACGCTCGTGGCGGCCGTGGAGATCGACGGCGCCATCGCCGCGTATGCCGCCGTGCGTGCCCATCACGCGGACGTGGGGGGCATGAGTCCGGGCAGCATGCCGCAGGGCGCCACGGAGCTCGTGCAGGAAGGTCTCATCGTTCCCCCGGTGCGCCTCGTGCGGCGCGGCGTACTGGACGAGGAACTGCTCGGCTTCGTCCTCGCCAACGTGCGCACGCCCGATGAGCGGCGCGGCGACCTGGGTGCGCAACTCGCGGCGTGCGCTACCGGCGCCGCGGGGTGGCGGGCGCTCGCGGCGCGGCTCGGCGGCGCGCGGCTGGATGCGGCGTGTGACGCATTGCTCGATTATGCCGAGCGTCGCGTCCGGGCGCGGCTCGCGCCGCTCGAGGGGCGCACCGGTCGGGCGACCGACCGCCTCGAGGGCGACGGTGTGACGGACGCGGACATCGACGTCGTCGTCGCGCTTCGAGTCTCGGCCGGAACACTGCACCTCGACCTCACCGGCAGCGCGCCGCAGGTGGCCGGCAACGTGAACTGTCCGGCGGCGGTGACGCGCGCGGCGGCGGTATTCGCGCTCCGTACGCTTCTCGACGACGACGTGCCGACGAATGACGGCATCGCGCGCGCCATTGCGCTCGTGCTGCCCGCGCGCAGTGCCGTGAATGCGGCCTGGCCCGCCGCCGTGGCGGCGGGCAATGTCGAGATGTCGCAGCGCATCGCGGACACCATCCTCGCGGCCTTCGGCGACGCCGGCGTGGAGGTCGCCGCGCAGGGGCAGGGGACGATGAACAACGTCACCTTTGGCGGCGCCGGCTGGACTTTCTACGAAACGCTCGGCGGCGGGCAGGGAGCCAGCGTCATTGGCCCGGGCCCGTCCGGCGTGCACGTGGGCATGAGCAACACGCTCAATACGCCGGTCGAGTCGCTCGAGCGCTCGACGCCGCTGCGCGTGGACCGCTACGCCTTGCGCGACGGGTCAGGCGGCGCGGGCGCCATGCGTGGCGGCAACGGCATCGTGCGCGCCTATCGCGCGACGGCCCCCTGCACGGTGACCCTGCTCACGGAGCGGCGCCGCCACGCGCCACGCGGCGTGGCTGGCGGCGAGGATGGCGCGCCGGGACGCAACCTGCTCAATGGTGTCCCGCTGCCGTCCAAGTGCCGCGTGGCGCTCGTCGCGGGCGACGTCATCACGATCGAGACACCGGGCGGCGGCGGCTTCGGCGCGGTGTCCAAAAATCCGTCATCCTGAGCGGAGCGAAGGATCTGCTTGTCGCCACGGAGGACGCAGATCCTTCGCGTCGCTCAGGATGACAACGTGTCCTGGTCGGCCGCCGCACCGCTGGGGTCGGGTAGCAGCGCATCGAACACGCGGCCCTGCACGAACGCGTCGAGCAGCGCCGGGTCCAGCATGCCGTCCTTCGCTTCCATGTGCAGGATGTCGATCGCGCGCTCCGTGGGCACGGCACGCTTGTAGGGGCGGTCCGTCGCCGTCAGCGCATCGAAGATGTCGGCGATCGTCATCATGCGCGTCTGCACGGGAATCGCGTCGGCCGTCACGGCGTTGGGATAGCCGCGGCCGTTGAGCTTCTCGTGATGCCCGTACGCGATCTGCGGAATGCGCCGCAGCTCGCGCGTCCACGGGATCTGCTCGAGGAATCGGTACGTGTGCGTCACGTGCGACTCGATCTCTCGGCGCTCCTTGTCGTCGAGGTTGCCCTTGCGGATCATGAGGAATTGCAGCTCGTGATCCTCGAGCAAGGGACGCTCCTGTCCCTCGAAGTCGATGAAGGTCCGGCGATTGATCTCGTGCAGCGCCTCGAAGCTTCCTTCGGGCATGATTGTTGGCTCGTTGGCGGAGACAATG
>JBDTYL010000067.1:0-5370 GCA_040005695.1 bacterium
CGCCGCCGTGACGGCCCATGCCGCCGTAGGTGTCGACGATGATCTTGCGCCCCGTGAGGCCGCAGTCGCCCTGCGGTCCGCCGGTGACGAAGCGGCCGGTGGGGTTGATGTGGTACTTGATCTTCTTCTGGCGCAGCTCCTTCGGGATCGACGCCTCGATGACGTCGGCGATGATCGCCTTGTGGATCTTCGCGTTGCTGATGTGCTCCGCGTGCTGCGTGCTGATGACGACCGTGTCGACCGCCACCGGGACGCCGTCCTCGTACACGACGGTGACCTGCGACTTGCCGTCCGGGCGCAGCCACTCGAGGTCGCCGCTCTTGCGCCGGTCGGCCAGCGCACGCGTGAGGCGATGCGCGAGCATGATCGGCATCGGCATCAGCTCGTCGGTCTCGTCCGTGGCATATCCGAACATCATGCCCTGGTCACCGGCGCCGCCGGTATCCACGCCCTGGCCGATGTCGGTGGACTGCTTGTCGATGGTGCTCATCACTGCGCAGGTGTTGCTGTCGAAGCCGAAACCGGCGTCGGTGTAGCCGATGCGCGCGATCGTCGCGCGGACGATGTCCGGCAGGTGGACGTAGGCGCTGGTGGTGATCTCGCCGGCGATGACGGCGAGCCCCGTGGTCACGAGCGTTTCGCAGGCGACGCGCGCCGCGGGATCCTGCTCGAGCAGCGCGTCGAGCACCGCATCGGAAATGGCATCCGCGACCTTGTCGGGATGGCCTTCAGTTACTGATTCGGATGTAAAGAGACTGCGATCATGCACGGCAGGTTCCCCACTAGCAGTTGGAGAGGAAGACAGAAGGCCCGACACCATGCTGCCGGGCCCAGGTGCCGTCGGCGTGACGGCGAAGACGAAGCGGAAAGAAAGCGGCTCAGCCCTGTCCGGGCAACCCGTCGTACAGATACGGCGCATCGCCGATGACGTCCGCGAGGCGTCGGGCGAGCTCGTGTCGCGCCTGTTCCGCCGTGAGCGCACGCAAGGCGGCCGACGCCGCAAGCTTTGCGTGCGCGGCAGTCACGCTGCGGACGATGCGCTTCACGAGCGGCACGGAGCGGGGCGCCACGCTCAGCTGCCGTACGCCCAGGCCGAGCAGCGCGAAGGCCATCAGCGGCTGCGACGCCATCTCGCCGCAGACGGAGACGTCGATGTCGCCGATCTCGGCGACTTCCACAGTGCGCTTGATGAGGCGCAGCACCGCCGGGTGCAGTGGCGTGAAGCGCGGCGCCAGGTTCGCGTTGCCACGGTCCACGGCGAGCGTGTACTGCACGAGGTCGTTCGTCCCGATGCTGAAGAAGTCGACGTCGCGCGTGAGGGTATCGCTCGCCACCGCCGCGGCCGGTGTCTCGATCATCACGCCGAGGGGCACGTCCGCGCGAAACTCCACGCCGCGCTCGGTCAGCTCGGCCGCGGCCTCATCGAGCAGCCTGCGCGCCGCGAGCACTTCGTCGAGACTCACGATCAGCGGCAGCATGATGCGCAGGTCCCCATGCACCGCAGAGCGCAGGAGGGCGCGCAACTGCACCTTGAACATCTCCGGCTGGTCGAGGCACATGCGGATGGCGCGCCAGCCGAGGAACGGATTCGGCTCCGAGGGGAATCCGCCAACCGGGAGCTTGTCGCCGCCGATGTCGAACGTGCGGATGATGACCGGGAACCCCGCGAACGCCTCGAGCACGCGCCGGTAGGCGCGATACTGCTCCTCCTCGTCCGGCATGCTCGCGCGTCCGACGACGAGGAACTCGGTTCGCATCAGCCCCACCCCCTCCGCGCCGCTGCGCGCCGCGGCCTCGGCCTCCTCGGGAATGTCCACGTTGGCGCGGAGCGTCACGCGTACGCCGTCGAGCGTGATGGCCTCGAGCGACGCAAGGTCCGCCAGCGCCGCCTCGGCGATCTCCTCGTCCCGCTGGCGCTCGTGGTACCCGGCGATCTCCTCGTCCGTCGGGTTGATGGCGAGCATGCCCGTGCTGCCGTCGAGCACCACGCGTTCCCCGCCCTTGAGCTGCGCGGTGGCGGTGCGCAGGCCGACGATGGCCGGCAGGCCCAGGGACCGGGCGAGAATGGCGACGTGCGAGGTGCGCGTGCCCGCGTCCGTGGCGATGGCCACGATGGAGTGCTTCTCGAGCTGGACGGTGAGGCTCGGTGTCAGGTCGTGCGTCACGAGGATGGCGTTGGCGCCGGGCGGCAGGTCCACGGGATCATGGTCGGGCAGGTCGAGCAGCATCGAGAGCACGCGGATCTGGACGTCGGTCAGGTCGCCCACCTTCTCGCGCAGCATGGGCGATTCGTGACGCGCGAAGCGCGTTCGCCACTCCAGCATCACGAGGTCGAAGGCCTTCTCCGCCGCGATGTTCTGCCGCACCAGGGCCTCGACGCCGCGCAGCAGGTCCCGATCCTCGAGGATCGAGAGCTGCACGTCGAAGATCGCGGCCTCCTCCTGGCCGGCGCTCGCCTCCACGCGCGCGCGCAGCAGCCGCAGCCGCTCCTTCGCGCGCGACACGGCGTCGTGCAGGCGCACGATCTCCTCCTCGACGTGCTCATCGGAGATGATGCGGTGCCGCACGTCGGGCACCTCCCACCGCAGGAGGTGCACGAAGCCGACGACGATGCCCGGCGAGGCGGGAATGCCCTGGATCCGTCCGCTCACTAGCGCTCCCCGAACTTGTTCTGGATGAGCGCAACGAGCGCCTCGAGCGCCGCATCCGCGTCACTGCCGTCGGCGCGGAGCACGAGTGTCGCGCCGCACTCGGCCGCCAGCATCATCACCCCCATGATGCTCTTGCCGTTCACCTCCATCCCGTCCCGCACCAGCGTCACATCACTCTGGAAGCGCGCCGAGACCTTCACGATCTCGGCGGCTGGCCGGGCGTGAAGTCCATTCTTGTTGAGAATCTGCACGGAGCGTTCGACCATCAGCGGACCACCGAGACGAGGGCGAAGAGAGCGATCAGCACGAGGGCGGCCTTGTAACCTTCCACGCGCCCATGCAGGCGCACGAGCACCACGGCCGCGAGCGCGGCGGCGCCGAGCACCGCACCCAGCAGCGCGACGTGGTGGCCGAGCAGGCGGGCAACAGTGAGCGGCAGCGCGACGCCGGCGATGGCGGACGCGGCCCGCGCGAGATGCGTGGGCCCCTGCCGCAGCACCGGGTTCGCGAGTGCCGACGCCACGCCGAGCCCGCGCGTCCACCCAACGTGCAGCCCCCAGACCCGCAGCGCGAGGTGGCCGGCGTTGTACAGGACGAAGAACGTCACCAGCACCGCCGCCGGCCCGCTGCCCAGGCCGAAACAGAGGAGGCCGATCAGGGAGCAGAAGGGCAGCCAGCCGGCCCACACCAGGCGGTCGCCCACGCTGCCGAGCGGCCCACAGAGGGCCGTGCGGAATCGCTCGATGTGCGCGGGCGGCACGCCGGACAGCTCAACGCGCACCAGCGCACCGATCGCCACGGAGGCGAGGTACGGATGCGCATTGAAGTACGCGCTCTCGCGCGTCATCGCCGCCTTGAACGCGGGCCCGCGCACGCCGCCCGGCAGCAGTCGAAGCGCCGGCTCCACGCAGAAGCCGACCCCGTTGCCCAGGAGCGTCTCGTAGTTCCACGACCCCTGGATGGCGAGCATGCGCGTGAAGATGTTGATCCACGTGACGGCGGACACGTGCGGCGTCGCGGCGACGGGCGGCGAAGCGGCGGTCACCGTACGCCCAGCAGGACGAGGCCCACGGCAAGGCCGGCCGCGAAGTACCACCGGGCCCCCCGCGCGGAATGGAAGATGGTCCACGCCGCCGCGCCCGCGATCGCCGACGCGATGCTCACCACGAAGCCGCGCGAGAGCGGCTCCCGGAGCGACCACACGCCCAGCGTGGCTTGCGCCACCGGAAACAGCAGCGCGTACGCGACGGTCGTCAGCACCGCGGCGCGAAGCCAGTCCGCCGTGAGGCCGGCGAGCTGCAGGCCGATCACCGCCCCGCGCGAGCCCGCGTCGAGCGCGGGACGCCGTCGCCGGGCGAGCCACGCATTCCACACGCGCAGCTGCACCAGCGTCAACCCGCCCACCCATGCCGTCGCGAGCGCGGCGAGCACGCCGATGGAGAGTGCGCCCGCCCGCTCCGTGTGGAGCGCCGCGGAGATCGCGCCACCAACCACGGCCGCCGAGCCCCATTCCGGATAGCGCGAGGCGCCGAACGGCAGCGTCGCCAGGGCGATGAGCTCGAGCGTCACGCCCACGGTGAGGCCCATGGCCGGATCGCCGAAGAAGGCGCCGCCGAGCGTCGCGGCGACGAGGGGCCGCGATACCATCATCTGCGGGAAGCAGACGACGTCGAGGCCAAGGATGCCGCCAAGCAGCGCGAGCGGGAGCAGTTCGGTCATACGTTCTCGCGCGCGGCGAGCAGGTCCGCCAGCGGCACCGCCCGCGCGGCCGGCACGTCCTGCGCCGTGACGACGGCGCCTGCCGCCGCCAGCGCCGTGAGCTCCTCGTCCTCCTGCGGCGTGAGGAACACATACCGCAGGTGCTGCACGCGACCCGCCCGATGATGGATGCCGCCCACGTTCACTTCGCGCACGCCACCCTGCTCGACGAGCGAGCGCATGGTTGCAATGTCGCCGGTGAGGAGGATGACCGGCCTGTCCTCGGCGCGGTAGCCGTCCAGGAGCGGCGCTGCCGCGGCCGCCGAGTGGAAGTGCACCTCCATCTCCGGTGGCACGCCCATCCGGTACAGCTCCTGTTCCCAGTCACTTGCCGCCACGGCGTCATCCACGAGGATGATGAGCTTCACGTCGAGCGGCTGCCCCCAGCCGACGACCACCTGCCCATGAATCAGGCGGTCGTCGATTCGGTTCAGCACCAGCGTCACGCCGGCGTCCCCGAATGAATGCTCACGGCCGCGCGACCGCGCTCCGCGGCGCTGGCGGCCGCCTCGGTCGCGCTCGGATTCGAGGACAGCGCAAAGTCGAGCAGCATGGGCAGGTTGGTGCCCGCGACGAGCACGCCGTCGCCGATCTCGCGCAGCACGCGCCTGGCCGCCATGGTGCAGCTCCCGGCGTGCAGGTCCGTGAAGATCACGCGCACGCCGGTCTCGAGCATCGTCTCGCGCAGCACCTTCTGGATGTCGTCGCCACAGAGATCCTTCACCATGATGGGCACGAGCACGGCGCCGTGGCCGGTGATCTGCTCCACGGCGGAGATCATGCCAGCGGCAAAGCCGGCGTGGCCCGCGACGAGCGCGCGCTTCAGTTCGTCACTCATGATCCTCGCGCAGGTAGCGCTGAATTTCGGACTTGTCCCGCATCTGCTTGATGAGGGCGGCGTTGAATCGTTCGGCGGGATCGATGCCGCTCCACTTCAACAGATGATGCATCGCGATCACCT
>JBDTYL010000068.1:0-6827 GCA_040005695.1 bacterium
GTCGGACGCTAGGGATCAAAAGCAGATCCTTCGCTCCGCTCAGGATGACAAAGAGCAGATCCTTCGCTCCGCTCAGGATGACAAAAAGCAGATCCTTCGCTCCGCTCAGGATGACACGCGGATGCCCGCCGACGCCTCGGGCAACCCGAAGATCCCTCAGCGCGGCGAGCCATCGCTGGTATTGCTGAAGCGCATCGGCGTCGTGGACCCCACGAGCCTTGCCGCCTATCGCGCCGCCGGGGGCTTCACCGCTCTCGCGCGCGCGATCGACATGGGCCCCGATGCCATCATCGCCGAGCTCGTCGCCTCGAAGCTGATGGGCCGCGGCGGTGCTGCATTTCCCACGGGAAAGAAGTGGGACGCCGTCCGCCGCGAGCAGGCCACGCCGCGCTACCTCGTCTGCAACGCTGACGAGTCCGAGCCCGGCACGTTCAAGGACCGCGTGCTGATGACGCACGATCCCTTCGCGATCGTCGAGGCGATGTGCATCGCGGCATTCGCCACAGGGTGTTCGCTCGGATTCCTCTACATCAGGGCCGAGTATCCGCTCGCATTCGAGCGAATGCGGGATGCCGTGCATCAGGTGCGCGACGCGGGCCTCTTCGGAAACGACTTCGACATCGTGCTGCGCCGCGGCGCGGGCGCCTACATCTGCGGCGAGGAGACCGCGCTCTTCGAGAGCCTCGAGGGAAAGCGCGGCGAGCCGCGGAGCAAGCCGCCCTTCCCCGCGCAGTCGGGTCTCTTCGGCAAGCCGACCGTCGTCAACAACGTCGAGACGCTCGCGAACGTCATCCCCATCATCCTCGGCGGCGGCGCCGCGTTCGCACGCACCGGCACCGAACAGTCCACCGGCACGCGGCTCTTCTGCCTCAGCGGCGACGTGGGCCATCCCGGACTCTACGAAGTGCCGTTCGGCACGTCGCTCCGCGCGCTACTCGAGCGCGCCAGCGCGCGCCGGCTCCAGGCGGTCCTCCTCGGCGGCGCCGCCGGCACCTTCCTGCGCCCCGACGAGGTCGACTTTCCCCTCTCGCTCGAAGGCGCGCGCGCCGCGAACACCACCCTCGGCTCCGGCGTCGTCATGGCGTTCGGCGCGGAGGTGGACATGCGTGACAGCGTGCGCCGCATCGCCGAGTTCTTCCGCGATGAATCGTGCGGCCAATGCGTGCCGTGCCGCGTCGGCACCGTGCGCCAGGAGGAGGCACTCCATCGACTCGCGCACAACCGCGCCATCGGCGGCGTGACCACCGAGCTCGCACTGCTCGACGACGTCGGCGTCGCGATGCGCGACGCCTCCATCTGCGGACTCGGCCAGACCGCCTACGCCGCCGTCGAGTCGGCGATCAAGCGGCTCCGCCTGTACGAGGTGACCACGTGAGCTCCTACGCGAAGCCCGACCAGCCGCTCGTGCAGCTTGGACGTCCCCAACGCGCGCCGGGCGAGACCGTCGCCCTCACGATCGACGGGCGGGACGTGAGCGTTCCCGCTGGCACCACGCTTCTCGCTGCGTGCGCCACCGTCGGCGTCGACGTCCCGACCCTCTGCTACCTCGAGACGCTGCGGCCCGTCAACGTCTGCCGACTGTGCGTCGTGGAAGTCGAGGGCGCGCGCGTGCTTGCTCCTGCGTGCTCACGCGCCATCGAGCCAGGGATGAAGGTCCATTCCAACAGCGAGCGCGTGCGTCATTCGCGCCGACTCGTGCTCGAGCTGCTCGCGTCATCCGTCGATCTCTCCACCACTGACGGCATGCCCGAGCTCCTCGCCGAATTTGACTGCGATCCGGACCGCTACGGTCCCCCCGCGCCGCCGAGCGCGGAGCGCGATCTCACCATTCCCGGCCATCACGCGCCGCCGAGCGTCGACTTTGCCGCCACGGTTGCGCAGCCGGTGAAGGTGGACAACGACCTGTACATCCGCGACTACGCGAAGTGCGTGCTCTGCTACAAGTGCGTCGAGGCGTGCGGGCCGGACCACCAGAACACCTTCGCCATCGCTGTCGCCGGTCGCGGGTTCGATGCGCACATTTCGACGGAGCTCGCCGTGCCGCTCCCCGATTCGGCGTGCGTGTACTGCGGCAACTGCATCGCCGTGTGTCCCACCGGTGCGCTGATGGCCAAGGACGAGTTCGACCTCCGTGCCGCCGGCGAGTGGAGACCGGACCTTCAAACGCAGACGGATACGATCTGTCCCTACTGCGGCGTGGGGTGCACGCTCACCCTCCATGTGCAGGACGAGAAGATCGTGAAGGCCACCTCGCCGCTGGACAACTCCGTCACGCTCGGCAACCTCTGCGTGAAGGGTCGGTTCGGGTGGCGGTTCGTGCAGAACCGGTCGTTGCCGCCTGCGCCAGACTAGCCACAAGGACGAAGGGTTGGTGCGGATGCGACGGATGGGACGGATTTCACGGGATACTTCTCCCATCACGGAGTGCGTCAGCTTTTCCTCGAGAAGCGGTATGCGCGACATACCGTCGGGGTGGCCCACGCCACTCACCCTGCACCATCACATGGCCGTGCTTCGGCGCATTCCCGCTGAGCAGCATCGGAGACAATCCGTTCAATCCGTCGTATCTCGAGAATCCTTCGTCCTTGTGACTTGCCGAGGGCAGGTCCAGAAACCCGACACGAGCAGAGATGCCCTTCCCGACCGATATCGCCATCGCCCAGGCCGCAACACCCCGCCCCATCACCGCCGTCGCCGCCGACATCGGCCTCTCACCTGACGACATCGACCAGTACGGGAAGTACAAGGCCAAGATACCGCTCGGCATCTCCCAGCTCCCCGCGAAGGGGAAGCTCGTCCTCGTCACCGCCATCAGTCCCACGCCCGCCGGGGAAGGCAAGAGCACGGTCGCCGTGGGGCTCGCCCAGGCACTCCGCCGCATCGGCACCAACGCCATCCTCTGCATCCGCGAGCCGTCACTCGGCCCCGTCTTCGGCATGAAGGGCGGCGCCGCCGGCGGCGGGTATTCGCAGGTCATCCCCATGGAGGACATCAACCTCCACTTCACCGGCGACTTCCACGCGATCGCCAGCGCGCACAGCCTCCTCTCCGCGCTGATGGACAACTCGCTGCAGCAGGGCAATCCCACCCACCTCGATCCGCGTCGCATCACCTGGCCGCGCACGCTCGACATGAACGACCGCGCCCTCCGCCACGCCGTCATCGGGCTCGGCGGCGTCGGCGACGGCGTCGTGCGCGAGGAACGCTGGGTCATCATCCCCGCGAGTGAAGTCATGGCCATCGTCGCACTCGCGACCAGCCGCGAGGACCTCCAGGAACGACTCGGCCGCATCATCATCGGTGGCACCGCGGGCGCCGGCCGGCAGCCGGTCCACGCGCGCGACATCAAGGCCGACGGCGCCATGGCCATGCTCCTCAAGGACGCCATCCGCCCCAACCTCGTGCAGACCCTCGAGGGCGGACCCGCGTTCGTGCACGCGGGCCCCTTCGGCAACATCGCCCACGGCTGCAACTCGCTCGTCGCCACGAAGTCCGCGCTCGCACTCGGTGACGTCGTCATCACCGAAGCGGGCTTCGGCTCCGACCTCGGCGCCGAGAAATTCTTCGACATCAAGTGCCGCGTCGGCGGATTGCATCCCGCGGCCGCGGTGCTCGTCGCCACGGTGCGCTCGCTCAAGATGCAGGGCGGCGTGGACAAGAAGTCCCTCAAGCTCGAGAACCTGGATGCGCTGGCGCTGGGCCTGCCGCACCTCGCGCTGCATGTCCGCAACGTGCAGCAGTTCGGCGTCCCGGTGGTCGTCGCCCTCAATCGCATCCTGCACGACACGGATGCCGAGCTGCAGATGGTGGAAGCCTACGCGGCGATGCTCGGCGTGAGGGTCATCCTCACGGAAGTGTGGGAGAAGGGCGGCGCCGGCGGCGAGGAGCTCGCGCGCGACGTGCTCGCGATCATCGCAGCAGGCAAGGCCGCGTTCAAGCCGCTGTACTGCACGTCGCTCCCCATCCGCGCGAAGATCGATGCCATCGTGCAGAAGGTCTACGGCGGCGACGGCGCCGACTTCTCTCCGGCGGCCGAACGCTCCATCGAGTACCTCACCGGCATCGGCATGGGCGATACGCCCGTCTGCATCGCGAAGACGCAGTACTCCCTCACCGACGACCCCGCCCGGCTCGGCGAGCCAAAGGGCTTTCGCATCCAGGTGAACGAGGTGTACGGCTCGGCGGGCGCGGGCTTCGTCGTTGCGAAGGCAGGCGATATCATGACCATGCCCGGCCTGCCGAAGGTACCCGCGGCGGAAGGCATGTCGCTGGCGGCCAACGGAGACGTGATCGGACTGTCTTAGGAGGACGAGAGGACGAGAGGACGAGGGGACGAGAGGAGAACCTCACTGTTGTTGCAGGTCCTCTCGCCCTCTCTCGCCTGATACTTGCGCTCGTTCGCGCCATGAACGTTCGCACCCTCCTGTATTGCGTCGGCGCTGCCGGACTCATCGGATGCGGCCCCGCCGCCACGCTTCCCGTCTCGGCCGGCACCGGGCCGCGGCCGGTCCTCCCCGCACCGAAGAAGTCTCTCATCCCCACGGTGAACGTCGCCACCGCACGCGGCTGGGCGCGTGGCGACACGCCCATTCCTGCTCCCGGCCTTCGCGTCGCTGCGTTCGCGCGCGACCTCGACCACCCGCGCTGGCTCTACGTGCTCCCCAACGGCGACGTGCTCGTGGCCGAGACGAATGCGCCCGAACGGCCGGATGATGCCAAGGGCATCAAGGGATTCTTCTTCAAGATGTTCCAGAAGAAAGCCGGCGGCGCGGTGCCGAGCGCGAATCGCATCACGCTGTTGCGCGACAGTGACGGTGATGGCGTGGCGGAGACGCGCACGACGTTCCTCGAGAACCAGTATGCGCCGTTCGGCATGGTGCTCGTGGGCAACGACCTCTACGTCGCGAACAGCGATGCGCTCGTACGATTCCCCTACCGCGCGGGGCAGACGTCGATCACCGCGGCCGGCACACCGGTGGTCGCGCTGCCGGCCGGCACGATCAACCATCACTGGACGAAGAACGTCGTCGCGTCGAAGGACGGCACGAAGCTCTATGTGTCGGTCGGCTCCAACAGCAACGTCGCGGAGAACGGCATCGACGTCGAGGCCGGGCGCGCGTCCCTGTGGGAAGTGGATCCGCGCACGCGCACGCATCGCGTGTATGCATCCGGACTGCGCAACCCCGTTGGCATGGCGTGGGAACCGGAAACCGGCGCGCTGTGGGTCGCCGTGAACGAGCGCGATGAATTGGGGAGCGACATCGTCCCCGATTACATGACCGCAGTGAAGGACGGCGCGTTCTACGGCTGGCCGTACAGCTACTTCGGCGCGCATGTGGACGACCGCGTGACGCCGCCGCGTCCCGATCTCGTCGCCCGCGCCACCGTCCCCGACTACGCACTCGGCCCGCATACCGCGTCGCTCGGCCTCGCGTCGGCGCGTGGCGACACGCTGCTCCCGGCGGCGTTTCAGCGCGGCATGTTCGTGGGGCAGCACGGCTCGTGGAACCGCAGTCCGGCCAGCGGCTACGCGGTGATCTTTGTCACGTTCGCTGCGGGACGCCCCGTCGGAGTGCCCACGGACGTGCTCACGGGCTTCCTCGACCGCGATGGCGATGCACGCGGACGCCCCGTCGGCGTGGCGATTGATGGACGTGGCGCACTGCTCGTCGCTGACGATGTGGGCAACACCATCTGGCGCGTGACCGGGACTGGCCGGCGATAGTCGTGATGGGTGCAGGCACCAATCGACGGAGGTCACGCATGCGGGACTCGAGGAAGGAACGGTGGAAGCGCGCGCTCGTCACCCTTGTGCTCGTGGTGATCACGGCACTCGGCGTGCTGTCGCTCTCGGCGTGCGACATGAGTCGTACCGCGCGGGTCGCCACCGGCGGAAGCCTCACCAACGATGCGTCGCTCCGCGCGCTGGTGCTCTCGACGGGCACGCTGTCGCCTGCCTTCGCCGCGGCGACTACCAGCTACTCCACCACGGTGGCCGACGGGACGACGTCGCTCGTCATCACGCCGAGCGCCGCCAGCAACGCCGCCGTGGTGCTCGTGAATGGCGGCACCGTTGCCACGGGCGCCTCGTCCTTGCCCATCGCCATCGGCGTGGGTACGACGATCATCAACGTCTCCGTGACGTCGGAGGATGGTACCACGACGCGTCTCTACTCGATCGCGGTCACGCGTATTTCGTGATCGCGGTCGCGCGGGGCCGATGACAACGTGCGCACGACAGGGTAAGATTGCCGCCGCCGCCGCATTCCCTGCAACCTGCGCCCGCTCATGGCCATGAAGCTCAGTGACATCACGGACCGCATCGTGTCGGCGTCGGCGACGAGGCGAGAGCGTTCATGCAGTAGCCACCGGCACCATCGGGACGCGCGCCTACCTGATCACCGTCGCGCCAGCGAGCAGCCCGATGGCGCCGAGTGTGGTCTGTGCGGCGTTGAGGCCGAGACGGAAGTCCTTGTCCGTGTAGGTGGAGTAGACGTCCGTCACCTGGTGCCACTGCGGATCCCAGCCGGCGCCGATCTCGCGGCCGCGCTCGTTCTCGCGCAGGCTGATCGCCGCCACGATGTCCTTGAACGGGTCGCTGTCGGTGTTCGTCATGTGCGGGCCCACGGCGGCGGGATAGTCCGTGGCGTAGCGTTCGTTCGCACCGTGGAAGAACCACGCGAGCTTCTGCGACTCGGCTGCCATCTTCGAGTTCGACTGGAACTCGATATTGACGTCCGCTTCGGGACGCTGCTCGGGGCTCATCGTGCCGTCCGGTCGCGGCATGCCGTGGTCGAACATCATCATGTCGTGCTGGATCATCCCGA
>JBDTYL010000069.1:0-16593 GCA_040005695.1 bacterium
GATGGCGGCATCGATGGGACCGAGCAGGAGGCCGGACAGCACAACAACAAGCGGCTGGAGCGTCACAGGCACCGGGGTGCCCGGCAGCGGCAGGGCGAACTGCGCCGAGAGGGCGAGCGTGCCCACGGCGAGGAGGACGCCGAGGGCGCGCGTGCGCGGCGCGCGTGCGGAGAGTGCGTAGGTCGTCATGGTCTCAGGTGCGAGTGACGGAGAGTGCGACGGCATCGCCGCCGCCGAGGCACAGCGTGGCCAGACCGCTGTCGAGCTGGCGGTCCTGGAGCGCATACAGCAGGGTGGTGAGCACGCGGGCGCCGCTGGCACCGATGGGGTGACCGAGCGCGATGGCGCCGCCATTCACGTTGACGCGATCCCAGTCCCAGTGCAGGCCGGCGCCGTCGGCGAGTGCCTGTGACGCGAACGCCTCGTTCGCCTCGATCAGGTCGTACTGGCCGATGGTCTTGCCTTCCTTCTTCATCAGGTTGTTCACCGCCGTGATGGGCGCGAAGAACAGGTCCTTCGGGTCCACGGCGCCAGTGGCATATGCCGCGATGCGGCCCAGCACATTGAGGCCATGCGCTTCGGCATAGGCGAGCGACGTGACGACGAGCGCCGCCCCGCCATCGTTGAGCGAGCTCGCGTTGCCGGCGGTGACAGTCGCATCGTCGCCCTTGCCGAACGCAGGGCGCAGCTTCGCCAGCATGTCGGCGCTGGTATCCGCGCGCGGCCCCTCGTCGGTATCCACCACGGTATCGCCCTTCCGCCCCTTGATGGTGACGGGCACGATTTCGGCCTTGAACTTCCCGGCCTGCTGCGCGCGCACGGCCTTGGCGTGCGACTGCACCGCAAAGTCGTCCTGCTGCTGGCGCGTGACGCCCGCCTTCTTCGCCGTGTACTCGGCATGGCCACCCATGTGTACGTCGCAGCTCGCGCACCACAGGCCGTCCTTGATCACGCCGTCCACCATCGTCTGGTCGCCGAGCTTCACGCCGCTCCGCATGCCGTGCACGTAGTATGGCGCGTTGGACATGGACTCCTGCCCGCCGGCCACCACGACCTGCGCGTCGCCGGCCTTGATGTACTGCGCCGCCATCATCACGGCCTTGAGCCCGGAGCCGCACACCATGTTGATGGTCACCGCGCTCACGCTCGACGGCACGCCGGCCTTGAGCATCGCCTGGCGCGCCGGTGCCTGGCCGACACCGCCCTGCACGACGTTGCCCATGATGACTTCGTTCACCTCGGAGCCCGGCACGCCGGCGCGAACGAGGGCCTCGCGGATCGCGATGGCGCCCAGCTCCGGCGCGGTCACGGACGAGAGGGCACCGAGGAACTTCCCGATCGGCGTGCGGACGGCAGCAACGATGACGGGAATGCGGGATTTATCTGTCATGATGGGCATCACTGGAGTCGGAGTCCCGCCGGGATGGGCGCGGGAGAGATGCGAAAGCTAACCGGGGTGACGAGGGGGATTCAATCGCGGCGGGGTATCCCGGGAGCGCGTGACGCGAGGTATCCTACGTCCATGACGCCATCCAGCGGCACGCGTTCCCGGACACGCCGCGCGCGGCTCGCCGTCGTCGTGGCAGCTGCCTCGCTCCCGGTGCTGGCCTGCGCCGGCGCCATCGCGGCACGCCAGGCCGACGTCGACCCCGCCGTGGCGGGCATCCCGCCGTTCGTGACGGAAGACTTCGGCGGCATCTCGCGCGCCACGCTCGAGACGAACGCGCTGCCGTACAAGGTCGTGGCGACGGCGCTCCTGCTGCGCGAAGAGCAGCGCCGCCACGTCGCGCTCACGCAGGCCGACATCCCCGACGTGTACCGCCAGTTCGGCTTCGTGTATCCGGCGCGCATCGGCAACTGGCCCGCGAGCGTACCGCAGCCGCACTTCGACCGGCCACTCGGCATGGTGGGCCACATGCTCGGCGGACCCATCCCGCTGGTGCGCATCGACGCGGTGACGCTGGGATGCACCACCTGCCACGGCGGCCTCGTGTACGGCGCCGACGGTCGCGCGACCAGCACGGCGTGGATCGGGCTGCCGAACACGTCGATCAACCTCGAGGCGTACACGCAGGCCGTGTATCAAGCGCTCAAGCTCGCCGTGGCCGACCAGGGCGCGTTCCGCGACCGGATCCGGAGCACCTTCCCCGAGCTCTCGTTCCGTGAGCGCTTCACCCTGCGCTACGTCATCATGCCGAAGGTCGCGGCGCGCATGCGCGAGTACCTCGCGAATGGCGACGCGCCGCTGCCCTTCTCGAACGGAGGGCCAGGCCGAACGAACGGCGTCGCGTCCCTCAAGCACATGATCGGCGCGCCGCCGGGCATCGAGCGCGGCCATGCAGACGTCGGCTTCACCTCCATTCCCGACCTCGGCAGCCGCGCGCTGCGCAGCTCGCTCCTGTACGACGGCATCTACGCGCCCATCGGCGCCGAGCGGTTCGCGACGCGCACGCTGGGCGACAGCACGGCCGGCCACGTGTCGGACCTCGCGGGCATCATTGCCTTCTTCACCGTCTCCACCATGGGCGTAGAGCCCGACGTCGCCGAGCACGCCATCGAGGCGATCACGCCCACGGTGAACTGGATCGCGACGCGTTACCGGGCGCCGCCCTTCCCCGGCGCAATCGACCCGAGTCAGGCGCGCGCCGGCGAGATGCTGTTCGTGAATCGGTGCGCGCGCTGTCACGGCCAGTACAACGACGAGTCCCCGCGCCGGCTGGTGTCCTATCCCAACCGGCTGGTGCCACAGGCGGAGCTGGGCACCGACTCGTCGCGCTGGGCGATGGTGGACACGATGGTCACGTCGCGGCTCGCGCAGAATGCCTACGCACGCCACATGACAGCGGCGCGCACGGGTGGGTACGTCGCGCCGATTCTCTCGGGCCTGTGGGCCACTCCGCCGTACCTGCACAACGGCAGCGTGCCCACGCTCTGGCAACTGCTCACGCCGGCCGAGCGTCCCGCGCGATTCTACGTGGGCGGGCATGCGCTGGACTACACGGACATGGGCATCGCCGGCCACGTGGATGCGGAGGGCGTATACCGCTACGACGCCTCATACGTGCCGTGGTCCACGCCCGACCTGTACGACACGAGCAAGCCCGGCCTCTCCAACCGCGGCCACGAGCGGCAGGTGAGCGGCCTCTCGGCCGCCGAGAAGCGCGCCCTCATCGAGTACCTGAAGACGTTGTAAGATCTTGTCATCCTGAGCGCAGCGAAGGATCTGCTTGTTGATCGCCGCGCTCCGCTATACGAGATACTCATCGACCGGCAACCGGGGACTCACCGCCACCGCCGCGTCGTCCATTCGACCCACCCGGAAGACATTCGCCAGCCGCCGCTCGGCCGGTACGCCGTGTAGTCGCTCGAGTGCCGGGCGCACCCGGGCATCGTCGGCGCACGCAGACATCGGCGCGAGGTGCAGCCCCGCCGCCTCCACCTCGAGCCACAGCCGCAGCATCCGCCGCCCGACGTCGAACGCCGACGCGCGCTTCAGCGGACAGAACACCACAGCCGCCGACGCGCTCCGCACCGACGCACCCTCCGAGATCAGGGGCCTCGCAATCCCGAGCCGGCCCAGCAGCGCGAACGGTCCGGGCGCGAGCAGCCGCGCCGCCGCCCATCGCTCGGCCGCCGAGAGCGCGAGACAGTCGGCGTTCAATCCATCGCGGTGATAGTCCGGGTCGCGCGGCGACAGTCGCAGCCACGACCACAACTCGCGGTGATAGTCGGCGCGCGACTCGAACGTCCACGTCGCGGCATCGTGCAGCGCGGCGAGCGCCCGCAGCGCCTCGCCGCCGGCGACGAGGCGCGCGTCCGCCGCGGCGATGCCGTTCAGCCGCGCGAGCTGTCCGGCATCCGCTGGCAGGAAGCGACCGCGAAAGCTGCGACGCACAGCGAGCCACGGCTCCAGTGGGTCTGTGGCGCGACCAGTCTGCTCGAGCGACGCGCGCACGACCGGCTCACATCCGTCGGCCATCACATCACCTGCGCCCAACGGCGCGCCGAGCGAGATGCCGCGCGCCGAGAGCGCCATCGACATGGCCTCGAAGGCGGCGCCGAGGCTCGCCTGCACGTCGTGGCCCGTGGGATCGGCCACCGGCAGCGCGCGGTCGAGGGCGCGGAACAGGACGACTGATCCGTCGCTCTCGAACCGCCACCGCGCGGGCTGGATGTTGTGCACGCTGGGTGCGCGTGCCGCAGCCGCGACGATCGCGTGGACCTCATCAGGCGCGAGTGACACCGTCATCCCTCCCCCGGCGTGAGGGCCTTCGAATAGAGGTGCAGCCGATGCAGACGGCGCGCACCGAGTCGCTCGACCTGCCGCAGGCTCGCGCCGTTGACGTCGGCGATCCACGTGATCCCCATCGTCTCGTATCCGTGGCGGCGGAGCGCGGTCGTCACCCCGTGAAGCATGGCGCCATTCAGTCCGGCACCCTGCGCGCGCTGCGCCACCGAGTAGAAGATGATCACCGCCCGTCGCCGACGCAGCCGGTGCCGCAGCAGGTGCCACGGCGCGGTGATGGAGAGACGCGACCGCATGCCCCGCAGCATCGGGTTGAGGTCGGGGATGCAGAGCACCACACCCGCCGGCCCATTGGCGTCGAACACCAGCGACGTGATGCGCGGATCCAGCACGTGCGACAGGTCCTTCGCCTGGAAGAACATCTCCTCGGCCGTGAGCGGCACGAACATCGGGTTGTCGCGAAAGCCGTCGTTGAGCACGAGGCGGACATGCTCCAGCACGCGTGCGAAGTCGCGCGAACGCAGCGGCTCCCACCTGAGCGCGGGGTCGGCCAGGCGCTCGCGCACACGTGGCGTGAGCAGAGTGCCTGGGTCGAACGTGCGAAGGTCCAGCTCGAACGTGGACACGGGAAAGATCGGCTTGTACCCGCACGACTCGAGCAGTCGCGGGATGTGCGGCGGGTTGTAGTGCATGTCCGAGTACGGCACGGCCTCGAAGCCCGAGGTCAGCACGCCCATCTGCTGCATCGCCGTGAGGTTGAAGTTCCCCGCGAGGCGGTCGCAGTCATGCGCGCGCGCGAACGACTCCGCGGCGTCGAGCAGCGCGTGCGCGACGGCGACGTCGTCCACGCAGTCGAAGTAGCCGAATGAGCCCCGCCGCTCGTGGTGCAGCTCGTTCGACGCGCGATGCACGAGCGCGACGATGCGTCCCACCGGCGCGCCGTCGCGATGCGCGGTGATGACGCGGCGCACGCCGCGGCCAGCAGCGCCGAACAACGGGTTGGCTGCTGCGTCGAGCGCACGCCGGAGGTCGCCCTCCAGAGGCGATACGTATGGCGAGTCGCGCGGGTAGGCGCGAAACGGCACATCGAAGAATGCGTCAATGTCGTCGTCGCGCAGGGTGATTGCGTCAGCCATCGAGTGCTCCCACGCGTTGCCCGCGTCGTACGACGGCGGCCAGCGACAGCTCGACATCACGCAGCCCCGAGAGATCGGGCACGGTGGCCACGAGCAAGCGCAGCGGATTTGCCGAGAGCAGCCCGACGTGCGTGGCGCCGGTGCGCTCGAGCAGGTCGCTCAGCTCGTCGGCACCGCGCGCCAGCTGTCGCGTCGACTCGCGCAGCGCGCGCAGGTTCGCGAGCGACTGCACCACCGTGTGGCTGGGAAACGCCTCGATCACCGACGCGCGGTCATACGCCTGGAGCCGCGGTTCGTCGAGCACGTCGGCGTCGGCGGTGAGGGGCAGCGCGCGCAGCTCCCGAGCGAACTGCTGCCATGTGGCCGGTTGCTCGCGCGCGAGCCACCGCAGCAGCTGCGTGTGCAGAGTCGTGCGTTCCACATCGCTCAGGCGATCCAGCACCGCGAACGCGAGCACGATGGCGACGCCGAGCACGAGGATGGGCACGAGCGTGGATGGCGCGGTGGACTGGAGCGCGATCGCCACGAGGCCGCCGAAAAACACCGCGCGCACCACGAGACGACCCACGTCCGCCAGCCAGCGCGACACCAGCACGTTCTCCTGCGGCTGGCGCAGCAGCGTGAAGCACAGCAGCAGCGTGCCGAGCGTGCCGAGTCGCACCATGGGCCACCCGAGGTCGAAGCGGAAGTCCGTGGCGACGAGCGGCAACGCGATGGCGGTGGCAATGACGCTCACGCGGACGAGCGCGTTCTCCGACCTGGACAGGCTGGCGCGGTCGCGCTGCAGCAGCACGACGCCCAGCGCGACGAGCGTGACCACGAGCGCACCCAGCGTCACCATGCCCACGCGCACCACCGCGGCCTCGCCGTGGAAGACGAACCGCGTGAGGTTGGCGAGCAGCGCCATCGCGGCAACCGTCGTCGCGAGCACCTTCATCCACCGCGGCACGTGACGCCGCAGCAGCCCCTCGGCCAGCACCGTCATGGGAATCGGCAGCAGCGAAACGGGCACGAAGGTGAGGAAGGCGAGCGCCGTAGACTCCGGCCAGAGCCAGGAAAAGCCGCGCAGGAAGAGCAGCGCGGCAACGGTGCCGAACAGGAATCGCGCGCGCGGCTCGAGCGGGGTGCCGTGGCGATGGCGGCCGAGGACGATGACGAAGCGCGCCAGCGCCGCCGCGCCGACCCACGTGACCAGCACGTCCACGGCGAAGGCGACGTCGCCGCCCGACGCGTCAGCCGGTGCCACTCGTGAGCCGCGTGAGGAACCGTCGCGCGATGCGCTCGCGCACCCACGCCACCGGCGCCGACTTCGGACGCTCGGTGGCCATCGTCCACGGATTGAGGAACACGCCGCGGTAGTCCACACCGCTCGGCCGGTGCAGCAGCAGCTTCAGCGCCTCGAAGGCCATGAGCGTGCCGGTCTCGATCACCATCGGCGCGAAGGAGGGACGCGGTCGCGTGCCGGCGAGCATCTCGGCCGCGACGGCGAGGTCGATGTGATCCGCGGAACTCGAGTGCACCATCACGTAGATCGCCTCGGCTGTCTTGCACGCGTCCACCTGGGCGCGCGTGAGCGCTCGCCAGTCGGTGCCCACCGTGGGGAAACCGAGTCGTTCTTCGGGACGCGGGTCGACCGGCCGCACCACCGTCACCGAGGGCAGCGGCGAGGTGTAGGCGTCGATCACCGTGGCGCCATGCTCGCGCGCCTTGCGGTAGAGCGCGATGCCCGCGGCGAGGTCGTCCATGCCGTTGATGACCACACGGTGGCTCGGGAGGATGTCGTCGAGTCGCTCCACCCAGCTTCCGTCGTGCACCGTGACGCGCGCGTCCGGATTGATGCGAGCGATGGCCGCAACGGTGGCCGACGTCTTCTCCGTGCCCACGGAATCGAGCGTCGCGAACACTTGGCGATTCAGGTTCGAGACCTCGAACACGTCCATGTCCGCGATCGTGAGGCGACCCACGCCCGCGCGGACGAGCGACTGGATGGCTGCGCCGCCCATGCCTCCCACGCCGCAGACGAACACGGACCCCTCACGAAGCAGTGCCTGCTCGCCGTCCGTGACGAAGCCGGCGTTGCGGCCGATCATCTCGGCATACGAGAACGCTGTGCTCATTCCACGGGCCTCAGATCACCCATGCGGTGGTGCGGATCGAACCACTGGACCAGCGGCGCCACGAGCGATTCGAGCACGCGCGACCCGAACTGCATGGCCAGCGCGGCAGGTGAGATGACGGATGCCGACCTGGTGAAATACGACCGTGCGGCGCGCAGCGTCACCTGGCCGAGCTGGAGGAAGTCGTCGCCTCGACCGTAGTCCAGCTCGCGGCGGCACGTCTCGTTGTGGTGCGCGGTGCGATGCTTCGGGGCGTCGTCGAAGGACTTCTTGAGGTTGTCCGAACCACCGGTGTACGCGTTCATGATCACGCCGCGTCGCTCGTCGTAGACCGCCTCCTCGCCCACGCCGAAGACGTAGCGGTACCGCGACATGATCTGGCGCGCGAGGTGTGCGTGATCGTAGCGCTGTCGCTGGCACGACTCGGAGGTGGGGAACACGCCGTCGAATGCGTCGGCCACCATTCCGAACACCGCCGGCACCTGGGTCACGTTGCTGATCCACAGCGGACGAAGCTGCCGTCGCGCGAAGAGCAGGAAGGCGGCGAGGCCGTACAGCGCGCCCGCCAGTCCGCCGGCCCGGTACGCCGGGTCGATCACCACGAGGCCGAGATGCAGCACGTCCACCGGTTCGCCGCGCAGTTCGCACTCCATGATCGTGAGCGCGTTGAAGCCAACCGGCCGACCGTCGCGCGCATAGGCAAGCGTGATGATGGCCGCATCGAGCCGAGCGGGGTCGCCAGATGCGACGCCGTAATCCAGTGCGCCGCCGGAAACCGCTGACGTCACGACTGTCTGCAGGTCCGCCACGACGCGCGCGATCTCCTCAGGCGCCATCCAGCGTGTGGGACGCTCCATGATGCGCAGCCGCGCGCCACCTCGCGCGGACACGGTTTCATTCAGGTATCGCCGGCCGAGCGTCGCTGGGGAGAGCATGGGACCCACGCATCCGTGCGAGGAGTGTGGTGCCGCGGAGCGCGCGTCACCCGATAACGCTGTCGTGGCCGGCCGTCAGCGTGAGGGCGCGGATCAGCTTTGCGATCACACATACATCGCGCCTGGGTGGCGTCGACGAGGCCCAAGCTACCCGCGGGACAGAACTCCTACAACGTGCGCGCGCCCAACGCCCGAACGCGACAGTGGGAAGTGGGGAGTGCATTGTCCCGCCCTCGCGCAGAATGATGATGAGCATGGCGGCGGCAAGTCCATCATTGGGTGATGTCGACAGAACATGCACCCCGTGAGCCATATGACGACATCCAGTATCCGCACCAGCGGGTCACGGGCGTCATCATTGCCTCGGCATATGCAGTCCACCGCGCCTTCGGCTTCGGCTTTCTGGAAGCGGTGTATCGCCGTGCGATGGCCGTGGAGCTTCGGTACCTTGGCCTTGACGTACAGCAGGAAACGTCCTTCCCGCTGCACTATCGGGGTGAATGTGTCGGCAACTACCGAGCCGATCTCATCGTGGCGAACTGCGTGATCGTCGAGGTCAAAGCCGGTCCTCGCCTGGATCCCACTGCGCGAGCGCAACTTCTCAACTACCTGAGCTGCTCGGGCCTGGAACTGGGGTTGATCGTGCACTTCGGCCCGAGCGTCGAAATCAAGCGCATGGTGGCGACTCGCCCTCCGCAGTTGCAGCGTCCGTCTGCGCCGTCTGCGTAATCAGCGATCGACGTTTCTGCCCGTCCGCTCTGGAATACAAGTTCGGAAGGCAACAGCCGGACGCAGGTTACGCTGACGGGCGCTCCAACGACGGACTGCACAACACAACGGTTCGTCCCGCGGTTGCTGCGCCCGTCTGCGTAATCTGCGTAATCTACGCTCGTCGTTGTGGCCTTCGCAGTTGCCGCGCCCCTGACGACTCAGGCCGAACCCGCGCCGAGCTGCAGTGACCGCTCCGTCACCTCGCGACGCACCCGGGCAATGAACGCATCCACGCCAACGGGAGCAGGCTTCTGTCCTTCCCCGGCCCCGCGCGTATTCACCGCCACCTGGTCCCCCTCGGCCTCGCGACGACCCACGACGCACATGTACGGCACCTTCATCCGCGCGCCCTCCGCCACGCGATACTTGAGCGTCTCGGAGCGGTCGTCGAGGTGCGCACGAAGGCCCGCCTGCACCATGCGCGCGACGATCGCCGCGGCCACGTCGCGCTGGTCGTCCGTAATCGGCATCACGCGCACCTGTTCCGGCGCGAGCCACGTGGGGAATGCGCCAGCGAAATGCTCGATGAGGATGGCGATGAAGCGCTCGAACGACCCGCTCACCGCGCGATGAATCACCACGGGGCGATGCGTGGCGTTGTCCTCACCCGTGTACGTGAGGTCGAACCGCTCGGGGTTGCTGTAGTCGAGCTGGATGGTGCCAAGCTGCCAGGCGCGCCCGATGGAATCCGTCACGTCGAAATCGATCTTCGGCCCGTAGAATGCGCCGTCACCCTCCTTGAGCTCGTACGGCTTGCCCGTGCTCTCGAGCGCCGCCTGGAGCGCACGCTCCGCGCGGTCCCACATCGCGTCCTCGCCGATACGCTGCTCGGGACGCGTCGCGAACTTGAGCGTCGCCGTGAGGCCGAAGGCTTCGTAATAGCCGATGATGAAGTCCATCAGGAACTTCACCTCCTGCTCGATCTGATCCTCGCGGATGAAGCAGTGGCAGTCGTCCTGCGCGAACTGCCGCACGCGCGTGAGCCCACTCAGCGCGCCCGTGACCTCGTTGCGATGCAACACATCGAACGTGACGAAGCGCTTCGGCAACTCGCGATACGAATGCTTCTTCGACAGGTACATCAGGTAATGCGACGGACAGTTCATCGGCTTGAGCGACACGTCGTGCTCGCCCGTCTCGTTGTCGAGGACGAGGAACATGTTCTCCCTGTACTGGCCCCAGTGCCCGCTCTGCTCCCACAGCGCCTTGTTGTACAGCAGCGGCGTCTTGATCTCGGCGAAGTCGTGCTTCTGGCGCTCGCGCACGAACTCGACGAGCAGGTTGTAGAGCGTGGTGCCGCGCTCCGTCCAGAACGTCGCCCCGGGTGACCACGGATGGAGCATGAACAGGTCGAGTTCCTTTCCGAGCCGGCGATGGTCGCGCTTCTTCGCTTCCTCGAGGCGGAAGAGGTGCGCATCCAGCTCGTCCTTCTTGAAGAACGCCGTGCCGTAAATGCGCTGCAGCATCTGCCGCTTCTCGTCGCCGCGCCAGTACGCCCCGGCGGAACTCAGCAGCTTGAAGTGCTTCAGTCGCCCGGTGTCGGACACGTGCGGGCCGCGGCACAGGTCGATGAACGGGCCGTCCGTGTAGGTCGAGATGATCTCGGCGGGGTCGGTGAAGTCGTCGAGACGCTCGAGCTTGAGCGGGTCGTCCGCGAAGCGCACGCGCGCCTCCGGCATGTCCACCTCGGCGCGCACGAACGGATATTTTTCGGCGACGACCTTCCGCATCTCCGCCTCGAAGGCCGCGAGGTCGTCCGGCGTGAACGGCGTGGCGACCTCGAAGTCGTAGTAGAAGCCGTCGTCGATGGCCGGCCCGAAGCCGATCTTCGCATCGGGCCGCAGCCGACGGACCGCCGTCGCGAGCACGTGCGCCGCGGAATGCCGGAGCACGCCGAGCGCGTCTGCGTCCTTGTCGGTGAGCACGCGGAATGCGCCGCTGGTGCGAAGCGGCGTCATGAGGTCCTGGATCTCGCCGTTCACCGACACCGCCACTGCGGCCATGAGCAGGCGTTCCCCGATCGAGCGCACGACGTCGGACGGCAGGGTGCCCGCGGGGACGACGCGCGTGGCGCCATCGGGCAGGGTGAGGGTGACGTCACCCGGCGCGGAAGTGGAGGCGGGACTGTCGATCATGGTCGTGTGCTGGGGAAGACGATCCGCCTCGACGCAGCCCGGCTCAGCCGAGCAGCGGCGTGAGCAGTCGAGCGTACTTGAAATAGAGGCCGAATGCGACGACGAGCGACACCCAGACCAGCACCCACAGCACGACGCGCCGCAGCGGGACCGTCTCCTTTTCAGCGTTCACAACCGCCCTCGGGTGGGGTAATTCGCGAGAGGAGCAACGGCCAGACGACGGGGGTGAAGCTCGGGCCTTCTTCTTGCACCGCGTTCGCGGATACTTCTCCTGCAAGTTATCCTTGCGGCTGACCCTTCGCCACAGGCTTTCCGCTATGTCATATCTGCGGTTTCAAGATGAGGACGAGTCCTCCATCGCTGGTTCCGTTGCGCCCGTCCTGCTTGGCGCTCTGGCTGGTTTTGCGGTCGGGATGATCGTTGCCCAGCGTGTCGGCGGCTTCAAGGGCCTGGCCGACAAGGTGCGCCGCCGCGGCCGGCCGGATGAGGTCGAAGGCGTGGCCACGCCGATGGTCGCCGACGACTTCGCGGAATACGACGAGTACGAGGACGACGAGATCGTCGAGTCCTCCGAAGGCACCGGACTCGAGGACCATGTGCTCGAGGCGTTCCGCAACGATCCCATCCTCGCCGAGCGCGCCATCGACATCGGCGGCATCGGGGAGTCCACCATCGAGCTCGCAGGCTGGGTGTCGTCGGACGAGGAATCAGAGCACGCGGTGACCATCGCGCGCGGCGTGCCGGGCGTGCAGACGGTGCTCAACCGCATCGCGATCGGCGACGAGGAAGAGCGCATCGCCGACCATGCGCGCCTGTTCGCCGAAGGCGACGACGCGCACACCGAGGCGCACTGGGAAGGGCAGACCGTGGGCACCGGCCGGCCGCGCCAGGGCTCGTCGGCAGACGTCGACCGCCATGCCGACCCGCGCGTGCAACTGGCCGAGAAGTGGACCAGCGCCGACGCCGAAATCGCCGAGGCAGCCGAGGACATCGACGCCATTTCGGCCGAGCGCCGCGTGCGCGAGAAGAAGGTGGTGAAGGGCGATCGCACCGGTGGCGCACCGGTGGCGCCTGGCGGCGTTCCGAAGGCGGATCACGTAGCTGAACGATAGAACTACTGGACGAGAGAGCGAGGGGACGAGAGGGCGAGAGGACGCGCTGTCCTCTCGCCCTCTCGTCCTCTCGTCCTCTTTCTTCTCCCGAATTAGCTTTCGCGCGTGACCACCATCCCCGACCACGCCGAAGCAGACCTCCCCGCGCAGTACGACCCCGCCGCCACCGAAGCGGCCATCTACGCGCGCTGGGAACAGGCGGGCTGCTTCACGGCTGATGCATCGCGCTCCATGCGCGTCGGCGGAGACCGGCATCCCTACGGCATCCTCATGCCGCCCCCGAACGTCACCGCCATCCTGCACGTCGGGCACGGGCTGAACAGCGCCGTGCAGGACGTCCTCATCCGCTGGGCGCGCATGAAGGGGATGGAGGCGCTCTGGGTGCCGGGCACGGACCACGCGGGCATTGCGACGCAGAACGTCGTCGAGAAGCAGCTCGCCGCGGAAGGGCTCACGCGCGACGACCTCGGGCGCGAGCTGTTCGTGGACCGCACGAAGGAGTTCGTCGAGAAGACGGGCGGCGTCATCCTCCAGCAGCTCAGGTCCATCGGCGCGTCGGCGGACTGGACGCGCGCCGCCTACACCTTCAGCCCCGAGCTGAGTGTTGCCGTACGCGAGGCGTTCGTGCGCCTCTACGAGAAGAAGCTCATCTATCGCGGACACCGCGTGATTCACTGGTGCCCGCGCTGCCTCACGTCGCTCTCCGACGAGGAAGCGGAGCCGCAGGAAACGACGGGCGCGCTGTATCACATTGCGTATGCCGTCGAGGGCGACTCCTCGCGCTCCATCACCGTCGCCACCACGCGCCCGGAAACGATGTTCGGCGACGTGGCGGTTGCCGTGAACCCGGCCGACGAGCGCTACCAGGACCTCGTCGGCAAGCACGTCATCCTTCCCCTGCTCGACCTCGCGATCCCCGTCGTCGCGGACGACTACGCCGACCCCGCGTTCGGCACGGGCGTGGTGAAGATCACGCCGGCCCACGACGCGAACGACTTCGAGGTCGGGCGGCGACACGGGCTGCCGACGCCCGTCGTCATCGACATGCACGGTGTGATGAACGAGGTGGCCGACGCGAGGGGACGCGTGCCGCAGGCGCTGCGTGGCGTGGACCGTTTCGAGGCGCGCACGCAGACCGTCGCCATGCTCGACGCCGCCGGCCGTCTCGGGAAGAAGGAGACGCACCAGCACAACGTGCGGCACTGTTATCGTTGCGACACCGTCGTGGAGCCGCGGCTCAGCGACCAGTGGTTCGTGCGCATGGCCCCGCTGGCAGCGCCGGCGCTGGACGCCGTGCGAACGGGGCGCGTGCGACTCCTGCCCGAGAAGTGGGTGGGCGTGTACGAGCACTGGATGACGAACATCCGCGACTGGAACATCTCGCGGCAGATCTGGTGGGGCCACCGCGTGCCCATCTGGTATTGCAAGGCCTGCGACGCACCGGACAACGTCATCGCGAGTCGCGAGGACATCACCACTTGTCCGCACTGCGGCGGCGACGTGGTGCAGGATACCGACGTCCTCGACACGTGGTTCTCGAGCGGCCTCTGGCCGATGTCCACGCTCGGCTGGCCCAACGAGAATGCCACGGACCTGAAGGCATTCTATCCCACGGACGTGCTGGTCACGGCGCCGGAGATCCTGTTCTTCTGGGTCGCGCGCATGATCGTGTTCGGCTACGAGTTCATGGGCGATGCACCGTTCCATTCCGTCTACCTGCACGGCACGGCTCGCGACACGCAAGGCCGCAAGATGTCGAAGTCGCTCGGTAATGGCATCGACCCGATGGACGTCGTGCATCTCTACGGCGCGGATGCGCTCCGGTACACGCTCATTGCCGGCATGGGACTCGGCGCGGATGTCTTCCTCGATCCCGACGACCTCGACAAGTCGTTCGCGACGGGACGCAACTTCGCCACCAAGCTCTGGAACATCGGGCGCTTCCTGCTCAAGAACGTGGGCGACGCATCCGTCCGTCCCTTCGAGGACCTGCGGCCAGACGAGCTGGGACGCAGCGACGCGTGGATCCTCGCGCGACTCGATGCCGCCATCCGCGAGTGCGATCGTGCGGTGGGCCCCATACGTCCCGCACACGGCACCTGGCCGGACGAGGAGCGCGCCGCCGGCCTGCGGTTGAACGAATTCGCCGAGACCGCGCGGCGTTTCGTGTGGAACGAGCTCGCTGACTGGTACCTCGAGGCGAGCAAGGGCCGCCTGCTCACGCCAGGCGCCGACGCGGAAGTCGCGCGGTCGGTGCTCGTGCACGTGTTCGACCAGGCGCTGCGGCTGCTGCATCCGATCGTGCCGTTCGTGACAGAGGCGCTGTGGCAGCGGCTGCCGGGCCACGTGGACGGCACCTTCCTCGCCACGTCGAGCTGGCCCGCCGCACGCGGTGGCGGCGACACCGGCGCGGACTTCGAGGTGATCAAGGAAATCGTCGAGGCGATGCGGCGCGTGCGGTCGGAGTACGCCATCGCACCGGGCAAGACGGTCGACGCGTTCGCCATGACGTCGGCCTCCGTGCGCACGATGCTCGAGGGGGAGTCGGCGCTCGTGTCGCGCCTGGCGCGGACGCAGCTCGCCTTCGTGGACGCGGTGCCCAGCGGCGCCGCGGCGAACATCGTGCTGTCGGGCGGCACGCAGCTCATCGTGCCGCTCGCGGGCCTCATCGACGTGACGAAGGAATGCGAGCGGCTCCGCACGGAGCTCGCGAACCTCGAGAAGCAGCTCGTCGCGCTCGAGACGCGGCTGGGCAACCCGGGCTTCATCGATCGCGCGCCGGCGAACATCGTGGAAGCGGAGCGGGCGAAGCGCGAAGAGTGGACCACGCGTGCCGGTCTGCTGCGCGCGCGCGTCGAGGGTCTGTGCGGAAAAGCCTGATCCTCGTCGTGGCGGTGCTGACGGCGTGCGCATCCGCCGCGCTGCCGCCGGGCGGACCGGAGGACAAGGTGCCGCCTCGGCTCGTCCGTGTCACGCCGGACACCAATGCGGTGAACGTGACGGACAAGGTGGTCTCGTTCTACTTCGATGAAACCATCAACGATCGCGGTCAAGGCGCGCAGGAGCTCGACAACTACTTCCTCGTGTCGCCGTCGGACGGCGCCGCGAAGCTGAGCTGGCACCGCAGCCGCATCGACATCAGCCCGCGACACGGGTTCCGTCCGAACACCGCGTACACCATCACGATGCTGCCCGGGCTCGCGGACCTGCGCAGCAACACGATGAAGACTGGCGCCTCGGTCGTATTCTCCACTGGGCCCACCATCCCGACGCTGCGCATCGAGGGCAATGCGTTCGACTGGGTGGCGGGCACGCCGGCGCACGCGTACATCGAGGCGGTCACTCCCGACAGCATCGTCTACCTGGCGCAGGCGGACAGCCTGGGCCGCTTCACCATTGGTCCGCTCACTCCCGGGTCGTACCTGGTGCGCGCCATCATCGACCAGAACGGCAACCGTACGCTCGACCGGCTGGAGTCGTTCGACACCCTGCGCGTGACCGTTCCGCACGTGGGCCGCGTGGAGATGCTCGCCGCGCCACGCGACACGATGGCGTCGCGCATGGAGGTGCCGGTCGTCACGGACTCGATGACGCTCACCGTGCCCTTCAGCGGGCTGCTGAACCCCACGCAGGAAATCGCCACCGCGCAGTTTCGCCTCGTGAGCGCCGATAGTGTGGCGGTGCCGATCGTCGCCGCACTGTCGCCACCCGAGCTGCACCGCGCGGACAGCCTCCGCGCCAAGGTGATGACGGACTCGCTGCGCCGCGCGGATTCCCTCGCCGGCAAGCCGCTCACGCCCATCATCGCGCCCCTGCCCCCCGTCGTGGGCGCCAAGCCGCCACCGCCGCCGCCACCGAAGCCGTCCGTTGCCGCACCCTACAAATCGGTGACGCTCAAGCTCGGCCAGCCGCTCAAGCCCAGCACGGAGTACCGCCTCGGCACCACCGGGCTCCGCGGCATCAACGGCATCGTCCAGCCGAGCGAGCGACGCTTCTCCACGCCCAAGCCGCCTCCGCCGAAAGCCGCGCGGGATTCCGTGCCCGCGGCGAGCCCGGTCCGGCGTGTACCCGCCACGACACCACCGGCGCCAGCGACGAAACCGCCGGCGGCGCCATGACCGACGCGCGCCGCACCCTGCCC
>JBDTYL010000070.1:0-15965 GCA_040005695.1 bacterium
GCCGCTCGCGCGGTTCCGTCAGCGCGCGTCCAGCTTCCGGCCGGCGTTGAGGCTGTCCCAGTTGAGGATCGTGTTGAACACCAGGAAGTAGCTGCCGATCGTCTCGCCACGCCACACCGGGTTGTTCGCGAACATCACGACGTGACCCTTCTGCACTGGCACGTCCACCACGATCGGCCGCTGTGCGATGTCGGCACCGCCCTCGAGCAGGCCCGAGGCCAGCAGTCCCTTGGCGTCGCCGAAGCGCACGGCCACGCGGGGCCGCTGGTCCGGCGGGATGATGTAGAGTGGGCTCCGCAGCTGCTCTGCCGTCACCGGCGCGTATTGCCAGGGTTGCACCGTCTCCAGCGGAATGAGCGTGTTGCTCGAATCCAGCGCCGGACGACCCTGCACGATGTCGCCGTCTTCCGCGAGGCCGCGACCCGTGCCGCGCTCCGCGGCGGCGCCGCCTGAACGGCCACCACGGCCTCCACCGCGCGAGGCACTGACGCCGAGACTCTGTCCGTTGTCGCTGTACATGGCGAGGTTGTCGGGGATGCCGTAGACGATCGGGCTCGTGTTGTCCACGATCGCGGTGCGGAGGAAGCTGCCCACCACCCTGCTTTTCGACGCCTGATTCACCGCGACGCCATTCGTGAGCCCGTAGGTCGCCGCGAACTCGGACGTGTTGTCGGAGGTGACGAGCACGCCGCCCTTCGCGATGAAGGCCTGCAGGTTCGCGACCCCGTTCCAGCCGAGCCCCTGCCGCATGTCGTCGGTCTGCGCCCAGGTGCCGATGTTCGGCGTCTCCGGCGTGTTCTTCCACGGTATCGGGTTGCGCCACTTGGGCATCCCGTCGATGATGGCCTGGCCGTTGCCGCCCGCGGGCGGGAACAGGATGACGTCCCACTTGGCGTTGAGGTCCGGCGTCTTCGCGATGTCCTGCACGCTGATGTAGTCGTACGGGATCGCCAGCGCGTCGAAGGCGTAGCGCCACCAGCCCTCGGTCTGCGCGCCGAGCCACGTGTGCATGATGGCGATCCGCGCCGCGCGCACCGGATGCATCTTCACCGACGGCGCCGCACCGATCGCGTACGCCGCCAGCCCGAGGTCACGCGTGGTGCGGTCGAGCTCCGCCTGACTCACACCGCGAATCACGAACGAGCCGCGCGGAAACTTCTGGCCCGCGGTGTTGAAGCTGTCTTCCACCGCCTGGATGTCGGCGGTGCGCAGCTTGTAGCGCAGCGTGGCGAGCGCGTTGTCCGCGTTGTGCCGTATGGCGAACACCGTGCCCGTGCCCGTCACGCCGCCGGGCGCCTTCACGTCGCCCGTGACGCGCTCCATGGGCGTGTCGAGCACCTTCGCGTCGGTGACGCGTAGCGCCTGCACGGCGAACCCCTCGGGGAACGACCATCCTGTATCGTCATAGGGCGTCTTCTGCGGATCGTTCGGGGCCCAGTACTGCTTGTCGAGCAGCGCGTCCGCCGCACGCGAGTACGGCTGGTCCATGCGGACGATGTACGTGCCGACGGGGAACTGGCGCGTCTCCATCTCGGTGGCCGCCTTCGGGCTCGCGGTCGCCGAATCCTGTGCGTTGCGTCCGCCGCGGCCGGTGCGCGGCGAGGCAGGCACCGTCACGCTGAACGAGGCTGTCGCGCGCGAGATCTCGACGTGCTGCTTCTGGAGCACGCGGAGCAGCTCGGCCTGCGCGCCGGGACGCGGGTCGTTCGCCGTGAGGACGTACGCCGCCGGTCCTTCGGTGTGCGCCTTCAGCACGGAGCGCTTGCTCTTCTCGTAGAAGTTCTGGAGGAAGAGCCGGCGGTTGTTGGCGAAGTAGTTGAGCGAGACCAGCAGGCCGGTCTGCTCGTAGTTGTTGTTGTTGCGGAGCGACCACTGCACGCGCGGCAGCGGTGGATTCTGCTTGTACCAGGTGCGCTGCGTCTCACTGGGCGGCAGCGTCCGTTCCATCGTCTCCGCGGTGCCACCATTGCCGAACGTCTCGTACAGGCGGCTGATGCCGTTGTGCATCGCGGCGAGGAACATGAGATAGCCGGGCGACCACGTGTCGAAGTCGCCGTGGGCGAACACGCCAGGCATCCCCATGCGCGTCATTTCCTGCACGTTGTTCCAGCCGATCATCTGCCACTCGTTGGTGAGCAGCGGATCGATCCACGCGTTGAACGGCCCATCGCCGATGGTGTTGTCGTAGAGGTACGCCACCGACTCGTGCAGGTCGTGCAGCACCTGCGCCTGGTTGCCGAGGTACGCGTTGAGGACGTTCTGCGACAGCTTCAGCGTGAGGCCCATGGCGTCGCGGTTGTTGTCGTGCCCGACGTAGTGGCCCCAGTAGAGCAGGTTCGGCTGTGCGTCGCCCGGGTGCGCGACGTGCCAGCGATACACGTCCACCATGCGATCGCGCCCGTCCACCTCGACGATGGGCGTGATGAGCGTGATCATGTTCTCGCGGATGTTCCGGATGTACGGGCTGTCGTCCACCGCGAGGCGGTACGCGAGCTCCATGAGGGCGGTGGGCGCGCCCGCTTCCGGCGAGTGGATGGTGCCCGTGATGTAGTACACCGGCGCCACGTTCGCGACGATCCGCGCCGCCTCGGCGTCATTCATGTTGATGGTGCGCGGATCCGCGAGCTTCGCGAGCTGCGCGCGGTTCTCATCCATCTTCGCGATCAGGGCCTCGGACGCGACCGCGACCGCGATCATCTCTCGACCCTCTTCCGTGCGCCCGATGGAGAACACCTTCACCCGCGGGCTCGACTTCTCGAGCAGCCGCATGTAGGCGTAGACCTCCTTCGAGTAGGGCAGGTTGCCCTTCGCGCCGGCAATGTCGCCGAGGATGGCCTTGGGCGTCGGCACCGTCTTCGAGGCGGGCAGGTAGTCCACGAGCGGCGAGAGGAAGAACGGCTCGGTCGTGTACTCCTTGATCTTCCGCGTATACTCCTCGTCGATCGGCTGGCTTGGATCGCGGCCCGGTCGCTCGAGGGAGAGGTCGGTGGGCGAGGTGCCGATCCCCTGCGCCCGCGCGGTGACCGCAGGCATGACGAGGAGGAGGATGATGACGAGTGATGCAGCAAGAACGGGGTGACGACGCATGAGGTATGTGATTCAGGGTGGGGGACGGCAGAAGGCTTATCGCTGATCGTTCATGGCATGTATCTCCCAGACAACGTGCAACCGTCCGCCGTCAGCTCCAGCGCAGGTCCTGGTTCGAGAGGGGCAGCGACCGCACTCGCGTCCCCGTCGCGGCAAAGATCGCATTGCATAGCGCCGGCGGTGCCGGAGGAAGCGCGGGCTCACCCAGCCCCGTTGGCGGAACGGCACTCGTGAGGAAGTGCACCTCCACCGGCACTGAATCGGCGAAGCGGAGCAGGGGAAAGTCGTCGAAGTTGCTCTGCACCGTGCGGCCCTTCTCGATGGTGATCTCCTGGCCGAGCGCCTGGGCCAGCCCGTCCTGCACCGAGCCCTGCACCTGGTTCTCGGCATTGAGCGGATTGATGATCTCGCTGCCGATGTCGCCGGCCACCCACACCTGCTCGACCTTGACCTTGCCCTCGTGGCTCACGCTGGCCTTCACGACTTCGGCGAAGTAGCCGCGATGACTGAAGTGGAACGCGACACCCATCCCCGTGCCCTTGGGTAGCGATGCCTTGCCCCACCCGGACTTCTCGCGCACCAGCTCGAGCACGCCGCGCGCACGGGCGGCATCATAGGGCGGCGCGCCACTGCCCGCTGCCTCCACCGGTGCGGCGGTGAGCAGGTCGAGGCGGAACTGCAGCGGATCCTTGCCCGCCGTCACCGCCAGCTCGTCGATGAACGACTGCGTGGCGAACGCGATACCATTGCTGCCGGGCGCACGGAGGTAGCCGGTGGGCACACCGAGCGGGATGAGCGAGAGGTCGAGCGTGAAGTTGGGCACGAAGTGCTGCGGAAACTCCGTCCCGCCAATGCCGGCGCCCGCGGCGACGTTCTTCTCGTCGCCGAACGTGACGAAGTGATTGCGCCACGCGACGACGCGGCCCGCTGCATCGAGCCCACCCGAGAAGTTGTGGAAACCCGCGGGGCGGTAGAAGTCGTGCTGGATGTCGTCCTCGCGCGTCCACAGCAACTTCACCGGCACGCCCGCGATCTTCGCGATCCACGCGGCCTCGACCATGTAGTCGTTGCTGAGCCGGCGTCCGAATCCGCCACCGGAGCGCGTGATGTGGATGGCGATATCGTTCTCGCGCATGCCGAGGGTCTCCGCGACGAGCGCACGACCCCCCGCCGGCGCCTGTGACGGCGCCCAGATCTCCATCAGGCCGTCATGCAGGTGCGCCGTGCAGTTCTGCGGCTCGAGCGAAGCGTGCGCGATGAAGGGATAGAAATACGCGGCACTCACGCGCTTCGCCGCGCCGGCGAGCGCGCCCGCGACGTCGCCATCTGCGCGCAACGTCTTGTGTGGAGGCTGCGTTACCAGTGCCGCTGCCTGCGCCGCAAATCCTGCGCTCCCCTGGTCGGCCGTCTTTCCCTCGTCCCACGTGACCTTCAGCTTGTTGCGCGCGCTGCGCGCCTGCCACCAGCTGTCCGCGACAATCGCCACGCCGGAGAGCAAGCCGCCGAGTGACGCGCCCCCCTCGACCACGAATGCCTTCTTCACGCCCGGCTGCGCCGCGATCGCGTCCACGTTCGCGCTCGCCACCTTGCCACCGAACACGGGGCACTTCACGAACGTCGCGTACAGCATGCCGGGCACGGTGACGTCGATGCCGTACATCGGCACGCCGGTGACGATCGCGTGCGTGTCCACCCCGCGCACGCCGTGCCCGACGATGCGGAACTGCCGCGGATCCTTCAGCGGCACCGTGGCGAGATCGGGCGCCGTCATCGTGGCCGCCTTCGTCGCCAGTTCGCCGTAGGTCGCCGCACGCCCGCTCGCGCGATGACGGACGACGCCACGCTCCGTCTCACACGCGGCGACCGGCACGCCCCACGTCGCGGCGGCCGCTCCAACGAGCATCGCACGACCCGCCGCACCCACACGCCGCATCGGGAGCCAGTTGGACGGCGTCGCCGTGCTGCCGCCCGCCACCTGGCCCTGATAACTCTTCGGGTCGAGGTCGCCCTGCTCGATGCGCACCTGCGTCCAGTCGGCATCGAGCTCCTCGGCGATCAACATGGGCAGCATCGTCTTCACGCCCTGGCCGATCTCCGGATTCTTCGCGACGATCGTGATGATGCCGTCGGGAGTAATGCGGATGAAGGCATTGAGCATCGGGCCATCGGCGGCGTGCCGCGACAGCGAGCCCGCGGCGGCGCCGAGGGGATCGAGGTAGCTCGACAGCAGCAGGCCACCACCCGCGATGGCCGAGACGCGCAGGAAGTCGCGGCGCGTGACGGGGAGTGGGGCAACGGTGCGCGGGCTCATGGCGCGTGCTCCTGCAACCGCTTCGGCGCTCCGGCCTGCGTGGCCTGTTGTCCCTGCAGCTCCGCCGCCAGGTGAATCGCCTTGCGAATGCGGAGATACGTGGCGCACCGGCAGAGGTTGCCGTTCATCGCGTCGTCGATTTCCGAATCGGTGGGATGCGGCGTCTTCGCGAGGAGAGATGCCGCCGCCATGATCTGGCCCGCCTGGCAATAGCCGCACTGCGGCACGTCGAGCTCCTCCCACGCCCGCTGGAGCGCATGCGTCCCGCTTGCGGAGAGCCCCTCGATTGTGGTGACCTCAGCGCCCTGGCAGGATGCGATGGGAGTCATGCAGGAGCGCATCGCCGCGCCGCCGACATGCACCGTGCACGCGCCGCACTGCGACAGCCCGCAACCGAACTTGGTCCCCTTGAGGCCGAGCGTGTCGCGGAGGGTCCAGAGCAGGGGCATGTCGCCGGGGACGTCGACTGTTCTCGGCTGCCCGTTGACCTTGAGGGTGACCTTCATGGATGACCTGCCCGCGGGAGGGAGTCGCGGCCGCGAGGCGGACGCGCGCCGTGATAATCTGCGGTCGGGTCGCACGAGCGTCCAGCACGGAGCCCTCAACGCATGCGTCGCGCGCCAGGGCACCGGGGTAGGCCGGGGACTCAGCGCGGCCCCCGTCACCGGGGCTGGCTCAGCACAGTGACGCAGGCGTATACTCGGGAAGTCCAGCGCCGTGTATACAATTCACCGGTCCCTCATGCACGCCACCTGCATGCGCCACGCGCTCGTCGCCAGCCTGCTCCTCGCCTCCGCCTGCGCGGCCAACAAGCCCCCCAAGGGCATCCGGCCGGAATTACTCGGCACCTATCGGTTCGAGGAACAGGTCGCGCCGGACGTCCGCATCGCCGGCACCTTCACCGTCACGCAGGACACCGTCGACATCGAGGCGCAGCCCGGGCCGTGCCGGTACGAACAGGACCGGTCCAACTCCCTGCGCATCGTGTACGCCTGCGGGCCCGAGCTGACGTTCACCTTCGATCGCACCGACCCGGTACGCAGGGCGACGTACACCACGGTGGTGCACGTGACCGAACAGGTGTCGGTCTGCCTGCGATACACGAAGGCCGCGTCGGGCCAGATGGTGTGCGCGGAGTACGGGAAGGAGACGCGCTTCCGCGACGTGCGGCGCTCCGGCCTGCTGCGCCCCGAGCGCGTGGACGACGCGGGTTAGCCTCTGCCCGCACGGACAGGCGCAATGGCGGCCGGCCTACGCACACCGGCGCCGCTCAGGCCCCGTCATACGCCGTCACCGGGAGCTACCTTGGCTGCCCACCCGCGCCCACGACCGCCATGCGATTCCGCCTCGCCATCCTCGCGCTGTGCTGCGCACTTCCCGCCGCCGCGCAGAACGTCGCCAGATACGATCCGCACACCTACGTCCACACGTCGGCCGACATCCCGATGCGCGATGGCGTCAGGCTCCACGTGGAGATCTTCTCTCCGGCCGGGGCCACCGAGCCGCTCCCGTTCCTGTTCGAGCGCACGCCATACGGCGTAGGCGGGTCGGCCGGTCGCCTCACCGGCGGCTACTCGGACCTCGCGGAGGATGGCTACATCTTCGTCTTCCAGGACATTCGCGGCCGCTACAAGAGCGAAGGCACTTTCGTGATGCAGCGGCCGCCGCGTCCGGTGGACTCGCCTTCGCAGGCGATCGACGAAGGCACCGACACCTACGACTCGATCGACTGGCTGCTCAAGAACGTCCCGACGCACAACGGGCGCGTCGGCATGCTCGGCGTCAGCTACGACGGATGGACCGCCGCCATGGGCATGCTTGGCGGGCATCCCGCACTCCGCGCCGTCAGCCCGCAGGCCTCGCCCGCCGACATGTTCCTCGGCGACGACTTCCATCACAACGGCGCGTTCCGCCTGAGCTACGGCTTCGAGTACGCGTACCTCACCGAGGCCACGAAGGAGAACTCCGACTACGACTTCGGCCGCTACGACACGTATGAGTGGTACCTGAACGTCGGGCCGCTCTCGAACATCCAGAAAGACGTGCTCAAGGGAAAGAAGCTGCCCACGTGGACGGACTTCACCGAGCACCCGAACTACGACGGCTTCTGGCAGCGCCAGGCGATGAAGCCGTACCTCACGCGGGTCACCGTGCCCACGCTGAACGTCGCCGGCTGGTGGGACCAGGAGGACTTCTACGGACCGGTCACGATTTATCGCGAGCTCGAGAAGCACGATGCGGCGAACCGCAACTTCCTCGTCGTCGGTCCATGGCGACACGGCGGGTGGTCTGGTGGGCCGGGCCAGAAGCTCGGCAAGATCGACTTCGGCTCCCCGACGGGCGAGTACTATCGCCGGAAGATCCAGGCGCCGTTCTTCGCCTACTACCTGAAGGACCGGGGCGCGCTCGCGCAGCCCGAGGCCACGGTGTTCGAGTCGGGCAGCAACAGGTGGCGCACCTTCGACGCGTGGCCGCCGAAGCGTGCGGTGACGCGGTCGCTGTATTTCCACGCCGGGGGCAAGCTGTCGTTCGATCCGCCCACGGTCATCGCGACCAACCCCCATGTCATCCCGAGCGCAGCGCGGGATCTGCTTTCCACGAGCGCCGGGAAGAATCTGCTGTTCGACAGCTACGTGAGCGACCCCGCGAAACCCGTCCCGTACCGCCCGAGACCCATCGAGCCCACCTACTATCCAAAGGGGTCGGGTTGGTACACCTGGCTGCTTGAGGACCAACGGTTCGTGCAGGACCGGCCCGACGTGCTGAGCTGGGAAACGGAACCGCTCACGGACGACGTCGTCGTCGCCGGGGAGATCACGGCAAAGCTGTTTGCGAGTACCACCGGCCGTGACGCCGACTGGGTCGTGAAGCTGATCGACGTCTACCCCGAGAACTATGCGCCCGACGTCAAGCTGGGCGGCTATGAGTTCATGATCGCGAACGACGTCTTCCGCGGCCGCTTCTGGAAGTCGTTCGAGAAGCCGGTGCCCTTGGTGCCCAACGTCGTGACGCCGTTCGCGATCGACCTGCACACGCAGAGCTACCGGTTCCAGAAGGGGCACAAGATCATGGTGCAGGTCCAGAGCACCTGGTTCCCCATCATCGATCGCAATCCGCAGACCTGGGTGCCGAACATCTTCCTCGCGAAGGCGGCAGACTTCAAGGCGCAGACGCATCGCATCTGGCGCACGCCCGCGCAGGCCTCGCGCGTGGAGATCCAGACCGTGGCGCCGTGACCGCGGTGCCCACACCCGCAGACGACAACAGGGTCGGTACCCGAAGGCACCGACCCTGTATGGCCGCTCCGAGGAGTGCGCGAAGGCGCTCCGCCGGAGTGATTGGCACCTCACCCAAAGGCAAGCACGGTGCCACGCGTGCGTCCTGACAGATTGCCCGCCACACGCAGCCTATCACGGTGTGATCGAGTCACATCGACCGGCCGCGCTGTCACCGTGACCGGATTGCCCGCGTGTCTCACTCGCGCAGAACGCCACGAGCCTTGCGTTCCGCCGCAGTGCATCGTCCAACCGCGCCGTCAGGCTGCGGCTCGCTGAACCGGTTGCCGCGTGTCATCTTCCCGTCGGACGGCCAGCGGGCAGGGTCGCGTCGCACCTCACTGCGTGTACATCCTTAGCACTGACGCATAGATGCAGCCGTATTCCGTCGATCGTTCCGGATTCAGCCTCCGCAAGGGAGTCTGAGCCATGCATCCCATCGCCCGCCGTCTCGCCGGCTCGCAGGAAACCGGACTCGTGATCGTGGTCGCGCTGGTGACGGTCGCGCTCACGGTGCTTGCCGGATCGCACGTCGATCGCACCTCCGGCGCGGTCGTGAACAACTTCTGGAACGCGAACACGCTGATCCAGACGGCCACGGACGCGAGCTTCTTCGCCCTGATGGCGATCGGCGCGACGATGGTGATCATCTCCGGCGGCATCGATCTCTCCGTCGGGTCGATCTATGCGCTCGCCGGCGTGACCATGGCCATGACCCTGCGCTCGGTGGGTCCGATGGGCGACGGCGCCACCGCCTGGCTGGCGCTGGCCATCTGTGCCGGCATCGGCCTCCTCTGCGGGCTGCTCAATGGCGTGCTGGTCGTGGTCCTGCGCGTGCACCCGTTCATCATCACGCTCGGCACGATGTGGGTGCTGCGGGGCATCGCCTTCGTCACCACGAAGGCGGAGAGCATCCTCGTGCCCACGTCGCTCACGCACGTCGCCAAGGCGTCGCTCGGCATGTCGGGCGGGCTGTACCCCGTGCCGATGCTGTCGATGATCGTGCTCACCATCGTCGGTGCGATCTATCTCACGCGCACCGTGATGGGCCGGCACATCTTCGCCTTCGGCGGCAACGTGGAGGCGAGCCGCTTTGCAGGCCTGTCGCTCGCGCGCATTCAGGTTGGCGTCTTCGCGATCTCGGGGCTCACCGCGGGGCTCGCGGCCTACCTCGGCGCCAGCTTCTACGGTTCCGCCTCGTCGGGTGACGCGCAGGGCTACGAGCTGTACGTGATCGCGTCGGCGGTGGTCGGTGGTGCGAGCCTCATCGGCGGCAAGGGCAGCGCGATCGGGGCGATGCTCGGTGCGCTCCTCATCGTGCTCATCCGCCAGTCGATCCGCACACTGCATTTCGACCAGAACTACGAATGGATCGTCGTCGGCTGTGCCATCATCATCGCCGTCGTCATCGACCAATGGAGCACCCGTGTCACCGCGCGCCGCCTGGGTCGGGCGGCCGAGGGCGCACGCGTGACGGCCTGACCATCACCTCGAGGAGACTGGAATGATGAAGAGAGCTGCGTGGCGCGTTGCGACGCTGGCCACGATCGGGGCAGGCCTGCTGGCCTGCGGCGGGTCGGCGGACAAGTCGGCGGCGGATACCGCCAGGAAGGCGGCGGCCGGCGGCGCCGGGAACAAGATCGTCATCGCCATGATCGCGAAGAGCTCCACGAACTCGGTGTTCCTCGCCGCACGCACCGGCGCGGACGCGGCCGCGAAGGAGCTCTCCGCGAAGATGGGCATTCCCATCGAGGTCGAGTGGCTCACGCCGCCGCAGGAAGACGGCGAGGTGCAGGCGCAGCGGATCCGCCAGGCGGTGAACGACGGCGCGAGCGCGGTGCTCCTCTCCGCCTCCGACGCCGGCAAGGTGACGGGCGCCATCAACGATGCCGTCGATCGCGGCGTGCCGGTGATGATGTTCGACTCCGATGCGCCGCAGTCCAAGCGTTTCGCGTTCTACGGCGTGGACGACCACAAGACCGGCGCCAGCGTGATGGCCGAACTCGCGCCGCTCATGAACGGGAAGGGCAAGGTCGCCATTCTCGCCGGCAACCAGAATGCCCCGAACCTCCAGATGCGCGTGCAGGGCGTGAAGGACGAGGCGAAGAAGTACCCGGGCATCTCCATCGTCGGCGTATTCAACCACATCGAGACGGCGCAGGATGCGGCGGCCGAAGTGATCCGCGTGAACAACGCGTACCCGGACATCCAGGGCTGGGCGATGATCGGCGGCTGGCCGCTCTTCTCGCAGTCGCTGCTCACCGATGCCGGCATGGCGAAGATGAAGACGGTTTCGGTGGACGCCCTCCCCGACGAGCTCGCGTACGTGGAGAAGGGGATCGTGCCCGTGCTGCTCGCGCAGCCCGTCTACATGTGGGGCGACGTCGGCGTTCGCACCATCGTGGCGAAGGTGCACGACAAGAAGGATCCGCCGACCCCGATCATTCCGATGGAACTCGTTCGCGTGACGAAGGACAACCTCGGCACGTGGGCGCGGCAGCTGCGCGACTGGGGCTTCACCACGGTGAATCCCGCCTACCTCGCACTCAAGCAGTAGTTCAGCGCGATGAGCGAGCCCGCCGTTCGATTCGAGAACGTCAGCAAGCGGTTTCCCGGCGTGCAGGCGCTGAGCGGCGTGTCGCTGGACATCGCCGAGGGCTCGTGTCACGCGCTGTGTGGGGAGAACGGCGCAGGCAAGAGCACACTGGGAAAGATCCTCGCCGGCCTCCAGTCGCCGGACGACGGGACGCTGTACGTCTTCGGCAAGCCCGTCCATCTCGACACGCCCCACGCCGCGATCGCGAACGGCATCGCGATGGTCCACCAGGAGCTCGCCTTCTGCGAGAACATGTCGGTCGCCGAGAACCTCTGCCTCGGCGACATTCCCACGCGGCGCGGGCTCGTCGATTACGACGAGATGAGGCGGCGCGCGAATGCACTGCTCGCCGAGACCGGCACGGTGCTCGACGTGCGTGGGCGGCTGGGCGAGCTGTCGATCGGCAACCGGCAGATGGTGCAGATCGCCGCGGCGGTCGGCGGCGGCGCGCGCATCATTGTCTTCGACGAGCCGACGAGCAGCCTGAGTCAGGTCGAGGCGGAGCGGTTGTACGCGCTCATCGGCCGGCTGCAGGCACAGGGCGTGACGTGCATCTACGTCTCACACCGCATGCCGGAGATCTTCGCGCTCTGTGATGCGGTGAGCGTGCTGCGGGATGGTGCGCACGTCGCCACGCGGCCCACCGCCGGGATCACGGAGGGGCAGCTCGTGGAGATGATGATCGGCCGGTCGCTCGCGGACTATATCCCGGAGCCGAACGCGCTGGCGCGCGGTGCCGAGGTGCTGCGCGCCGAAGGCATCACCGTGCCCGGTCGTTTCGAGAACGTCTCGCTCACCCTGCATGCCGGCGAGGTGGTCGGCCTCGCGGGGCTCATGGGCGCGGGACGGTCGGAAGTGGCGTGCGCGCTGTTCGGGCTCGATCCGCTGCGCGCCGGTACCGTGTATTTTCGCGGCGAGCGAGTCCGCATCAACGATCCGCAGAAGGCCATCCGCCTCGGCATCGGCTTCGTGCCGGAAGACCGCAAGCGCCAGGGACTCGTGCTCTGCGAGAGTGCGATGCATAACACCTCGCTGCCTACGCTGGCGTACCTGTCGCGCTTCCGGTGGATCCGCCGTGGCGTCGAGCGCAGCCAGACCGGCGCGTTGTTCCAGAAGTTGCGCGTGCGCACACCGGGACTCGATACCGTGGTGGCGGGACTCTCCGGCGGCAACCAGCAGAAGGTCGTCCTCGCGAAGTGGCTCGCCGCGAAGCCGAGCGTGCTCATTCTCGACGAGCCCACGCGCGGCGTGGACGTCGGGGCCAAGGCGGAGATTCACGCGCTCATCGGCGAGCTCGCCGCGCAGGGCACGGCGATCCTCGTCATCTCCAGCGAACTGCCCGAGGTGTTGCGGCTCTCGGAGCGTATCCTCGTGCTCCGCGACGGCCGGCTGGTCGGCGAGATCGAGCGGGAGCAGGCGACGCAGGAGAGCCTGCTGCGCATGATGGCGGGCATCGGCGACGCCCGGAGCCCGGGGGCGGCCGCCTGAAGCAGCGAGCCGTGCGATCCTCACGCGAGTCCGCCGGACTGATCCTCAGCGCTGGCGCACCGACACGCGCGCCTGGCCGACCGCCTCAGCGCGCACGATCAGGCCGTCGCGGGTGACGAACAGGCCGCGCACGGCCAGGGAATCCACCGTCGCCGACAGCGTCATCGCGTCGCCGATCTTCCGGTTGAGTCCCGCGAGCAGCAGCGCCCGCCCGCGCGCGAGCACCGGCGTGACGGCGAAGTGTGCGCGCGAGCGGAGGTCGGCGCGCATCCCGTCCGACTTGAGCCACGAGTAGGTCTGCAGCAGCCGGCTGCTCGACTGCAGGTCGAAGTCGAGATCGGGCACGGTGATCAGGTCGTGCGCGCGATCGATGCGCGGCGTGCCCACGAGCACGAGTGTTCCCGTCGCGTCCCCGGTGAATGACGCCGTCAACGCGAGCTGGCCCTTCTGCTTCGGCAGGATGGTGACGCCCGACAATCGCACCTTGTGCCCCGACGCGGCAAACTCCTTCGCGCCGAGCGCGGCGCTCAGCTCGCGCGACGCCGTGCCGTAGTCCACGATGCCGTCCATCACGATGTGATAGCCGCCCGTCACGGAATCATGCGCGAGCGGCGGCAGCGCTGTCGGCACCACGACCGGTGCGACGCGTCCGTTCACGACCTGCGGATGCGCGTCGAGGCTCACCGGTACGGTGAGCACGCGACTGCGTCCGCGCACGGTGCCGAGGCTCAGGCGCTCTGGGCCGAGCGTGAGCCACACGTCGTCGGCGAGCTGGATGGGGCGCGCGAGGAGCGCCCACCATTCCGTCACGCGATCTGTCAGGTCGACCTCAGCCACCTTCCGGTCGATGTCCGGCAGGTGCTCCACGAGCGCCGCGCGCGCCGCACTCACGACCTGCTCCGTGACGTCCTTGTGCAGGATGCTCACGTCGCAGTGGTCGCGGGGGGCCGCGCTCGCCGGTTCGACGCGCACGATCCGCGTCTTCGAGACGAGGTGCCAGTGACTCGACAGCGTCAGCGGCGTCGCGAGCTCCACCACGATGCGCGGCTTGTCCTTCCCGTCGCCGCAGCCTGCGCTGAGCGTCGGCCCGATCACCGGCTTGAAGAAGCCCCGCGCCTCGTAGGCGATCGTCGCGCGCAGGTGCATGAGGTTGCCGTCGACAAACGCGGTGAACGTGCCGCGCGTGGCCTGAAATGCATAGTGTCGGTGGTCATTGTCCCCCATCTGGCGCACACTGTCCATGGAGCCCAGGCGCGTGGGGACCACCTGCTCGACGAGGCCGAGCACCGCACCGAAGTCGTACTCCAGCGGCACACTGAACCGGGACGCTTCGGCCGCCGCTGGGGCAGGGGCGCCGACGTCCGGGGCGGCCGGCAGCGTGGATGGCGTCTCTCGCTGGCACGCGAGGGCCATGCAGGCGGCGAGCGCTGGGCCACTGCGACGGCCGAATTGCAGGAGTCGCCAGGGCAGGCCGCGTCTCCCTGCCGCTGGCACGGGGAACTGCGCCCGAAACATGCATTCTGGTCGGGCCATGGCAGGAATTGGAGGCTTCACGGAAGGGTCACGCCGCAAGACGGCAGCCACGCGCGTTGCCCGCGTCCATTGGCCGCGCCGGTGGGGTGGCGTCGTGCTCGTGGGCGTGCTGGCGTTCGCGGCGTTCGCTGCCATCGGTGAGGATGTGCTGCACCACGAGACATCCGCCGTCGACGCCCGCGTGCGAGGCTGGATCCTCGCCCATCGTGCGCCGGCCGCACACGGGCTCTTCGCGTCGATCACCACCATCGGGTCGGTGACGCCGATGATCGTCTACGCGGTCATTGCCTCGGCGTTCCTCTGGCGGCGCGAGCGACGGATCGTGGCCACGACGGTTCTCTTCGCTCCGGTTGCTGCCGTGGTGGCCTACCTCGGCCTCAAGGGACTCTTCGCCCGCGTGCGGCCGTCGAACGCCGGCAACCTCATCGAGGGGACATACGCCTTTCCATCCGCACATGCGACGACGTCCGCGGCGATCTGCTGCACGCTCGCCTACGTGTTCTGGCGCGAAGGCCTGCTGCGTGGAAGGCCCGCCGTGATCGTGGCGATCGGCATTCCGCTGCTCGTCGGCGTGAGCCGGCTCTATCTGGATGCGCACTGGGCGACAGACATCCTTGGCGGGTGGAGCGCCGGCGTGTGCATCGCCGCGGTGTCGGCGGCCTTGTACAATTCCACGGGGCGCCGTGGCGCGCACCCCGACCCCATCGAGGAAACCACGTGATTCACAACCTGGCCCGGCGCCCGCGGCAGGCGAGCGCCCGGTGCACTGCTCGACGGATGGCACTTGCGGTGCTGGTGTGCGCCGGGTCCATGCCGCAAGCGGCGCCCGCCCAGGCGCCGCAGGACGCGCCATCGGGCGTGCTCCTGACGCACCGCGACCTGGCGTTGGTAGGCGTGGCGACGCTCGGTTCGGCGGCACTCACGAAGCTCGACAAGCGCATCGCACACGCGCTGTACGACTCCATCTTCCAGGTGCAGCACCCCGGCATCACGAGCGCTGCGAACAGGGCGAGCCTCGTCACGGAAACGGTGCTCATGCTCACGGGCGGCACCGTGTGGGGTATCGCGCGACTGGGCCACGACGACGGCACGGCGGACGTTGCGCTGCATACGACCGAAGCTGTCCTCTCTACGGCGATGTTCATCCAGGTGGTGCGTGGCGCGCTGGGGCGAGGCCGGCCCTACGTCGTGGATGACTCCGGAGAAAAGCGCAACGGCGATCCCTACGAGTTCCAGTTCCTCAGGGGCTTCTCGAGCTTCAATTATCGCTCGTATCCCTCCATGCATGCGATGGCCAGCTTCGCCGTGGCGTCCGCACTCACCACCGAGATGCGCCGGCGACAGACGCCGCACCGCGAGATCGTTTCCCCAGTGCTCTTCCTCGGCGCGGCGATGCCTGCGCTCGCCCGGATGTACCTCGACGAGCACTGGGCGAGCGACATCGCCATGGGGATCTTCCTCGGCGTGTTCGCCGGCCAGAAGGTCGTGAACTACAGTCACGACCATCCGGACAACTACGCCAACCGCAAGTTCCTCCGCCACGAACTGCGGGCGACGTTCACGCGCACGCCCGGCGGACTGTCGTTCTCGATCTTGCCGTTCTGACACAGGGGGTACCGCCGTCCTCGTGTGTCATCAATGCGAACCGGATATGGCGACCGTTTCGCCGGCCGGG
>JBDTYL010000071.1:0-1922 GCA_040005695.1 bacterium
ATCAGAGCGGGGTGACGCGCTTGATCACGGTGACGAAGTTCGCGAAGAACGCGAGCGTCGATGCGAGCGCGTTCGTGTTCAAGGTGCCGGCGGGAGTGAAGGTGTACGACGGGCCACAGGGGTAGAGCGAGAGCTATCGCGCGTCCAGCACCCTCCGCAGCTCCTCCACCCTCGCCGCGTCCAACCCAGCCTCCACCGCGATCGGCAACGCCTCTCTCGACAACGCCCGATACAACTCCAAAATCTCCGGCGTCTCTCCCAACGCCGCGAGATGTGCCCGCACCGTCTCGACATCCCCACGCACGACCGGCCCCGTGAGTGCCTGTGCCGGCGCCACCGCGGCCGCATTCTGCGCCGCCGCCGTGAGCAGCATGCCGAGCGCACCCCTGGCAGGAGTATCTTGAATTCCAACTAATTCCAGCAGCCGCATCCCCACCGACATCAGCACGACCGGAAAGTTCGAGACGAACACCGCGGCGGCGTGATAGCGCGCCTTCTCGCCCGCGGGAATCTCGAGCACCTGCGCTCCGATCGCCGCCGCGAGCGTCCGCGATGCGGCCCGCGCCCCCTCGTCGCCATCGATGCCGATCCACGCGCGCCGCAGCTGCTCCGTCGCGCGCGTGGGATCAGTCAGCGGCAGCAGCGGATGGAAGGTGCCGCACGGATGCCCATGCTCGCGCAACAGGTCGAGCGCCGCCGGCTCCGCGTTCCCGCTCGCGTGTAGCACCACGACATCCGCGCTCAGCGAGGCGCCGGACAGCTCCGTGAGCACGCCGTCGAGCTCCGCATCTCGCACCGCCACCAGCACCACAGTCGCGCGCTCGAGCGACGCCGGCCATGTCCCCCACGTGATGTCGGCCCCCGCACGCCGCCCGTGCAGCCCCACGACATCGACCCCTGCCACGCGCATCGCGTGCGTCAGCGCGCGCCCCGCTCGTCCCGCGCCGACCACGAACACGCGAGGTAGCGTCATGTCGTGTGCGGTACGTCCTCGTGCTTCTCGGCCCGCCGCGTGCCGGCCCGTCGCAGCAGATCGTTCTCCACCTGCGCGCCGGCGGTCAGCTCCAGCGCCGCAGCGATCACGCGATCCTCGTCCAGTCGCCGCTTGAACTCCGCCTCGGGTCCCAGTGCATACCGCGCGATTTCGAGGCCGAGCAGCCGGTCGACCGCGGCGCCCGCCGAGTCGAAGTGCATGCGATCGAGCTTGATGCCCTTCGCCGACACGCGCTGCCAGAGCGATTCGCGCAGCGCGCTCGTCACGACGAAATCCGGCGCCTGCACCGCATGCGCGCCCTTCGCCGCGAGCGCGCTCTCGGTGAGCGCATCGCGGAACTTCGGCGCGCCCGCGCCGATCATCCGCCAGAAGGCGCGCGTACCGTTGATCGAGTCCGACGCCGAGACGAACAGATCCGGCGTGATCCCCCCGCCCCCGTATACGACGCGCCCGTCGTCGGTCTTGAACGGCGTCCGCTTCGCCAGCGGAAGTTCCGAACCGCTGTCCGCGGCGACACCCTTCGCCGCGCCAGGAGGCGCGGCGTCCTCATCGTCATCACTGCCGGGAATGACGAGAGCCGCCTTCTGGATGCTTCGCCCCGACGGCGTGAACCAGCGAGCCGTCGTCAGCTTGAGCGCGCTCGCACTGTCGTCGAGGCGGAACACCGACTGCGCGCTCCCCTTCCCGTACGACGTCGTGCCGATGATCGCGGCGCGGTCGTGATCCTGCAGCGCGCCCGCAACGATCTCCGACGCGCTCGCGCTGTGCTCATCGACCAGCGCGATCAGCTTGAGATCGGGCCACAGCTGCTTCGCCTCGTCCACGTACGATTGCGCAACGCCGCGTCCGCGCACGGACACGATCGGCATCCCAGGATCGAGAAAGAGATCCGCGATCTGAATCCCCTGCTCGAGCAACCCCCCGGGAT
>JBDTYL010000072.1:0-1598 GCA_040005695.1 bacterium
TCCCGATGTCCACCATCCGCGCGCTCCCCGATTCGTTCATCGATCTTCCCGCCGCCGTCGACTCGGCCCGCCGCTTCGGAATGTTCGGCGCGCTCAAGGACGCGCGGCTCGCGACGATCACGAACCGCGGTGCGCCGCGCGTCGCGTGGCGGCTGCGCAGCGCGAGTGCGGCCGCACGCGTCTACTTCGTCGACGCGACGACTGGCACGAACATCCCTCCGGCCCAGGCGCCACCCACTCCGGCTCCGACGCTGACGCAGACGCAGATGCAGACGCAGAAACCAAAGCTAAAAGCAAAGCTTGTGGACAAGGTCAAGGGACTCTTCCACCACTAGTGACTAGTGGTTCGCTTCCAGCTGTCTCCGCAGCAGCGAAGCGAGTCTGATCTGCGCACCCGCCGTCGGCGGATCGAAGAACCGCTCGCCCGCGAAGCTCTGCGACGGAAAGGAGAGCTGGGTGTACGCCGCATCGACACCGGCCTTGGCCGGGAATGTCGACGAGTGCGCCGCCTGGATCACCGCCGTGAGGCACGTTGCACTCTGCGCCGTCGCGATGATCGGATTGACGAGCCCCGCGATCGGAGTCGCGCACGCGCTGCCAGTGGAGATGAGCGAGGCGAGTCCACTGTTCGCACTCGCCACCACGACGACCGTATCGCTCACGAGTAGTCTGCCGCCGAGCGACGCGCCGTTCCCGCGCACGCCCGTGAGGAGCGCCGTGCGGACGAGCGAATCACGATACGCGATCATGATGTATCCCGAGTCCGACGGGGCGCCGCCGGTGTTGAGCACTTCTTCGAAGACGAAGGCCTTCCACGACTCGGTGCCGGCCGAGGTCGTAACGGTGACTGCGGTGGGCGCAGCGCCAAACGCCGCAGCGAGCTCGAGATCCGAGAGCAGCTCAACACGCGCGTTGTAGTTCGCGTCGGAGTTGCTCGACGCCTTGGCCTGCGCGTACAGCGTGTCGAAGTGCTGGGCGAGGGTGCCAGGCGTGGCCGGTGGCCCCGTTGGCGGACGGCTGTTGTCGCTGCTGCACGCGGCCGTGGTCGCGATGACCGCGAATGCCGCGGCGAGGGAAAGGCGGGTGGTCAGGCGCATGTGCGATGAACTCCAGGACATGAGTAAAGGCGCCGCCACAGCGGTGCACTCGGTTGGTCGAGCACGAGTACACTGCATGACGTGCGCCTCGTCGTCAGAAGTCCAGCAAGCCCCGCGCACCGAACGTCGGTGCGAACGATGAGCGGGGAAATCCGGTGACCAGCGTCACTAACGGCGCTACGAAGCGCCGGGCGAGCGCTACATCCGTTTCCGGAAGCCGTGCGCCGCGAGCAGCGCGCGCAGGCGCCGCGAGTTGCTGCTTGGCGTATCGACGACACGCAATCCGTTGATCGTCGCGGGTGTGGGGGAGAAGGTGAGGCTGGTCAGCCCCGCATCAATGTTCCCCGAGGGAAATTCGAGGGTGAGCGCGGTATGAAATTTCGCCAGCGTGCATGACGCGAACAGCGGCGAATTGAACTGCGGGTTGCTCAACGATCCGGGCGGGTTGAGGCACGCAGTCGAAGCCGAGACGAAGGAAGTCGCCGCGCTTCCGGAGGTCGG
>JBDTYL010000073.1:0-22708 GCA_040005695.1 bacterium
GTGACCTACACCATCACGGGCGGCGTCTGATTTCCGCCTGAACCTGTCGATACTGAATCCGTGACCTCCGTGAAACGCTACGCGCTCGTACTGTGCACCTTCGTCCTCCCGATGTTCGGGTGGGCGAAGGACGCAGGTGCGCAGAGCACGGCGTTGACAGTCTCCGGCTCGCCGGCGCCCTTCACGGTCACGACAGCCGTCGCCGGATCGCAGCCCATCCCACTCACGGACGCGATCACCACCTACTTCGTGAAGGCCAAGAACGCTGCCGGGCCGCAGAAGATCACGGCCCATCTCGACAGTCCAATGCCGGCCGGCACGACGCTGACGATCACCATGAGCGCCCCCTCCGGCGCCACGAGTCTCGGCCCCGTCACGCTCGACATGACGGACAGGGACATCGTCATCAACATCGCAAGGGATAACGGCAGCACGAACGGCATCACCTACGTGTTCACCGCGACAGTCTCGGCGGGCGTGCTCGCCCCGCAGACACGCACCGTGACACTTACCGAATCCAGCTACCCGTAAGGGGCACTTCCCATGCGCTCCTTTCTCAAGTCTCGCCGCCTCGTCCAAGCCGCGATCGCCGCGCTCCTCGTCGGCACCGCGACGATGCCGCGCACCGCCTCGGCGCAGATCGCCGTGGTCGGCAGCACGGTCGAGGAGCACAATGCCTCGCCTGGCCAGTCGTACGAGGGCACAGTCCTCATTCGGAATCTCACCGCACAGCCCCAACCCGTGCGGATCTACCAGTCGGACTACCACTTTTTTGCCGACGGCACCACTCACTTCGATCCCGCAGCCTCCACGGGCCGATCGAACGCGGGGTGGATCAAGCCTTCGGCCACCTCCATTGTCGTCCCGCCCAGCGGCGAGATGACGCTCGGCTATACCGTCACGGTCCCCAAGGGTGACACGCTCCGCGGCACGTACTGGAGCGCCCTCATGGTGGAAGGTGCGCCAAGCGCGCCGCCACCGACGGAGAACAAGCAGGTGGGTCTCGGCGCCGTGGTTCGCTACGCGGTGCAGCTCGCGACGCACCTTCCCTCGGCCGGATCCCGCCGGATCGCGTTCTTCAACCAGACGCTCACCACGGACTCGACGGGGAGCAAGCACGTCGAGATCGAGGTGCAGAACGTCGGCGACCGCGGCTATCGGCCCAACATCTGGATCGAGCTGTACGACGCGCGCGGCAACCTGCGCGGCCGCCGCGAGCAGCAGCGCGGCCTGCTGTACCCGAACACTTCGCTCAAGCAGCAGTTCGTGTTCGACAAGCTGCCCGCCGGCTCGTACAAGGCCGTCGTCTTCGCGGATACCGGCGATGACACCGTGTTCGCCACCGAATACAAGCTGGAGTTCTGACGTTCTCATGATGCATCGTCTGGGTCGCCTCGCGTTGTTCGCACTCGTCGCCGGAGGGCCGTCCATGGCCGCCGCGCAGATGGTGTCGATCGGCCCGCGCGTGACCGCGGCGATGGTCGTGGCGCCTGGCGCCACCTATTCGGTGGCGCTCCGCGTGACGAACCTGAGGGAAGCACCGGTGACCGTGACGCCGCACCTCGAGCTGCCCGCCGACTGGTCGGCACCGCTCGGCCTCCGTCCCTTCACACTGGGCGTCGGGGCGGGTGACAGCTGGATCATCGCCATTCGCGTACCCACGCACGCGGCAGCGGGCCGCTACTTCGTCCCGGTCTCCGCCGTGGACAGCGGGTCCAGCACCACGGTGCTCGATACGCTCACGATCGAGGTCGCGAAGCACAGGGAGCTCACCGTCGCGCTCACCAACCGCCCGACGTACGCCATCTCGGGTGATGCCTATCGCGCCACGTTCCTGCTCCAGAATCGGGGCAACGTGCCCGCCACGGTGAAGCTGCGCGGCAGCAGCTCCCTCGGGGGGACGTTCACGCTCGAGACCACGCGCGTGACGCTGCCGGCCGGCGGGTCGGTGCCGGTGGTCGCGCGCGTCGCCACGCGTACGGCCAGCACGCAGGCGCAGGACGACGTGTTCGAGGTCTTCGCCACCGACGCCGCCGATGACACCGTCAAGGCGACGGCGTCTGCTCGCGTGACGATCGTTCAGGAAGCCAACGCGACGGAGCCATTGCACCGCGTGGCGACACAGCTCCGCCTGCGCGCCGCCAGCCAGGCCGCAGGCGTTTCGCCGTACGAATTCATCGGCGGCGGCGCCCTGCGGGATAACGGCGACGAGCAGCTCTCCTTTGTCCTGCGCGGCTCGCCCGGCGTGATGTCGCAGTTCGGCGACCAGGACGAATACCGTGTGGAACTGCGCAGCAAGCGTTACGCGGCTCGTGTCGGCGATGCGCTCTACGGCGCGTCTTCACTCTCGAGCAGCGGCCAGCGTGGGTTCGGTGGCGGGCTCGAGGTGAAGGATGGCGCGTTCGGCGCCGGTGCATTTGCCCAGCGTTTCCGCATGCAGTTCGATGGCCCCACCGAAGGCGGCGGCTTCGTGCGGGCAGACGCATTGGGCCTCTTCGGCGCCCCGCAGTTCACGGCCAGCGCCGTCACGCGCAACGGTGGCCCCTTCGGCGGTCGCATCTTCGGCACAGGCATGAAGATGACGCCGTTCGACGCCAACGTCGACGTCGAGGTGGCAGGCAGCTCGAGCGACCTCGGTCGCGGCACCGCGACCACGGCGCGCATCAACGGCGGCGACCGCGTGCACTATGATCTCGGCCACGTGGCAGCCGACGACCGCTTTGCCGGCATCTACCGCGGGGCCGAGCACAACTACGCCAATGTGTCCACCCGGGTGGCGGATGAACTGCGGCTGACGGCCTCCGTCGCCACGCACCAGTCGGGCGGCGTGGTCAGTGGCCTGCTCGCCCCCCAGTACTTCCGTTCCGCCACTCTCGGCGTCAACTACGCCTCGCGGCTCAGTCTCCAGTATTCGGCGCTCACGCGCAGGAGTCGCTTCGCATCGACTGATGTCCACGAGTCGCAGCACGGGCTGTTGGGCCGGGTTGACCAGGCCTTCGGCGCCGTTCGCGTCTTCGGGGGAATCGGGGCAGGCATCGCGTCCGATGCGCTGCACCCGCGCCAGGTGTACAGCGAGTTCACCGCTGGCACGAACGCGAACATCGGCGCCAACTCGTATTCCGTCTATGGCGAGACCAGTCATGGCATGTCGATCGCGCGCGGCGCGAACGACATCGTCACCGTGGGCGGCGATGCCCGCGTCCGTCTCCTCGCCGGCACGTACCTCACGCTCAATGCCTACAGCACGATCGTCCCGTCGCTGAACGAGCACGTGGGGCAGCTGGATGCCGGACTCTCCCAGCAACTTCGCTCCGGCTCCGCGGTGAGCCTTCGCGCGCGCTTCGTGTCCAACCCCATCGACGTCCGCGGCAAGGAAGTGGCTTTCCTCGAGTACTCCATGCCGCTGCAGGTGCCCATCGGACGGATCCACAGCACCGGCCGCGTTCGCGGGCGCGTGGTGGACCAGGAAACAGGCCAGGGTGTGGCCGGCCGGCTCGTCCGCCTCGGCCCGCAGGCCGCAATCACCGACGACCAGGGCAACGTGGCATTCTCCGGCCTCTCGGCGGGAGAATATCGGTTGTCCATCGCCCAGCAGCAGACGCGCGAGCCCACGATCTTCACCGGCAACCCCACGGTGGTGATCGACAGCACGCGCATGGCCCCCACCACATTTGCGCTCGAAGTCGAGCGCGCCGGGCTCGTGACCGGCACCGTGCGCCAGATGGGCATCGCGCGCACCGGTGTCGGGTCCGCACCAGACTCGCTGGCCGACGCCGGTCCGCTGAGGGAGGTGTCGCTCGCGCTCGTGAGCGCGCGCGACACGCTGTACGCCACCACGGACCAGACCGGCGCGTATCGCTTCGCTGAAGTCACGAGCGGGACGTATACACTCAAGGTCCTCAGCGAGCCGAACTCGGGCACGCGCTGGGAACCCGCCGAGGTGGACGTGAGCGTCAAGCCGGCCGAGACGAGCCAGGCCATGTTCCGCCTGGTGCCGCGCCGTCGCTCCATTCAGATGATTCCTGGCGACACCAACCCGGGGCGCGCAAAATGAGCACGGGAATTCGTTTCGAGCGGGCACCCGAGTCCGAGCCCATTCCCCACGATGCCGTGCCGTTGCGTGTCACCCCCGCGGTGCACCATGCGATCGTCGAGCGGCTGAGCCATGAGCTGCGCACGCCGCTCAACTCCGTGATCGGCTTCTCGCGTGTGCTCAAGGAAAACCGGATCGGCAACCAGCGGCCGGCTGACATCGCGATGCTCGAGGCCATTCGCGCGAACGGCGAGCGCCTGCTCGGCCTCGTCGAGGACCTCGTCGCGCTTTCCATCACCACGTCAGTCACGGAAGCGCCGGTGCAGCCACTCGCCAACGTCGTGGCGATCGTTGAGGAATCCATTGCCCGGTGGAACGACGTCGCGACACGCAAACGCCTCAAGATTGCGATGCGTGTCGAGTCCTACGACCTCGTGCGCGTCGAGCCCATGAAGCTGTCGAAGCTGCTCGACAAGCTGATCGGCAATGCCGTGAAGTTCACGGCGCGCGGGAGTGTGGTCGTCACCATCGCCCGACGCAACGGATGGACGTCGCCCGGCAGCGTGGTGGTGCAGGATACCGGCATCGGGATAAATCCCGACCAGCTCGCAAGCATCTTCGAACCGTTCGCGCAGGCGGACGGCTCCACGACACGCGCCTACGAAGGTGCCGGCCTTGGCCTGCCGATCGCCAAGGCGCTTGCGCTGAGCATGGGATGCTCGATGGAAGTGGGGAGCGAGCCGGGGAAGGGCACACGGTTCGAGGTGTTCTTTCCCTGCTGACGGGCCACGCGGCGTGAGGCGGAGCAACGACCGGGGCCTGAGCACGACGCGGGCTCCGTGTCGTATCATTAGGTGCCCCGGATCCGGATTGGCGTCGTAACCTCCCCGTACCCCTCGCCTTGATGCGTGAGCTCGATCGCATTCGCCACGCGCTCGCTGCTGCCGCCGAGCGCCACGAAGCCGTCGTGCTCGTCACGGTGCTTGCGGTGGAAGGCTCCGTGTATCGAGGCGCTGGTGCACGCATGATCGTGAGCGCGACCGGTGGAACCGTCGGGGCGGTGAGCGGTGGCTGCCTGGAAGCGGACGTCGTCGCGCGCGCGCCCGACGTGCTGGCGCTCGGCCGCCCAGAGGTCGTGCGCTATGACACGCGCGGTTCCGACGAGGCGGTCATGGGGCTGGGCATGGGCTGTCAGGGAGTGATCGACCTCCTGATGGAGCCGCTGGCCGGTCAGGGCCTCGAAGACGCGATCGCCTATTACACGCGACTCGCGGCACGGCGTGACGAGGTCACGCTGCTCACCCTCGCTCGCGCTGCCGTCGGCGACCCCGCCGTGGGCGCGCGCCTGCTGCTCGATGGCGACGGCGAGCCGATCGAAGGGGACGTTTCCTTGCTCCGTTCCGCGGGCGACGTCGCGCGCGAGGTGGTTCCACCGGCCACGCGACTGCTCGTCGTGGGCGGCGGTGCCGATGCCATTCCGCTGGTTGCCCTCGCGAAGGCGATGGGGTGGCATGTGACCATCGCCGATCATCGCGCTGCCTTTGCGTCGCCCGATCGCTTTCCGCTCGCGGACGAAATTTGGTGCGTGAACCTGCCACAGGATCCGGAGGCGCTCGCCGGACACCTGTTCGATGCGCGGACCATGGCCGTCGTGATGGCGCATTCCGCGCTGCACGACGGTGCGTGGCTGCATGCCCTGCTCGACGGGGGCGTTGGCTACATCGGCGTGCTGGGACCGCGGCGCCGAACGCTCGAGTTGCTGGGTGCGCGCGCCACGGACGGAGGCGCCACCCTCCCACCCGCGCTCCACGCTCCCGTGGGGCTCGACCTGGGAGCCGAGACGCCGGACGAGATTGCGTTGTCGATCGTGGCGGAGATCGCGGCGGAGCGCACCGGCCACAGTGCGCGCATGCTGCGCGATCGACGCGGGCCGATCCACGATCGCTCCACCGCGGTCGACGCGCGCGCGTAAGGCGGACGGCGCACTCTCGACATCGGCGCAGGCGTCCCTTATCGTAACGCGCGATGCCACGCTCTTCCCGCGCGTCACGGCAGACCGTTACCACTCCACCGGTTCCCACTCTCGAGCACGACGCCATCGCCGTCGCGCTCCAGCAGGCGCTCGGCGGACGCGTCCTGCTCGTCCGCCCCATCGGCGAGGGGGGAATGGGCCGCGTCTATCTCGGGCGCGATCCGCAGCTCAGGCGGTTCGTGGCCGTGAAGGTGCTGCTGCAGTCGATGGGGACGGACGCGGAGGCGCACGCGAGGTTCCAGCGCGAGGCGCAGGCCATTGCCGCGGTGTCGCACGCCAATGTCGTCGCGATCTACAACGTCGGCGAGCTGCCCGACGGCACGCCGTACTTCGTGATGCAATACGTCGGTGGGGGCAGCATGGCCGATCGCATCGCGGCGTCCGGTCCCCTGCCGATGGACGCGGCGGAAGGCGTGCTCGGCGACGTGGCCGCCGCGCTCGCCGCGGCGCACCGCCGCGGAATCGTGCATCGTGACGTGAAGCCCGCGAACGTCTTGTGGGACGAGGACGGCGAGCGCGCGACGGTGTCGGACTTCGGTATCGCCTCGCTGCAGGGCGAGGAAGGCGAGATGCGCATCACGGCATCGGGGATGGCCGTGGGCTCGCCGGAGTACATGAGTCCCGAACAGTTGCTGCTCGAGCCCGCGACTCCCAAGAGCGACATTTACGCGCTCGGCCTGCTCGCGTACGAGCTGATCGTGGGGCGCGGTCCCTTCGACGCACGGATGCCCCACGATATCGTCGCGGCACACCTGCGCGCCGCGCCGCGGCCACTGTCGGAGCTGCGGCCCGACGTGCCACCAGCGCTCGAGGCATTGCTGCTGCGCTGCCTGTCGAAGTCACCCGCCGAGCGACCCTCGGCGGAAGAAGTGATGCAAGCGCTCACGCCGGGGGCAGCGGACGTGCTCGAGTGGCCACCGCCAGGCCTGGAGCGCGCGAGCGCTACCGCGTGGCGGCTCATGCTCATGCCGGCGCTCGGCACGCTGTTCCTCCTGCTGCCGCTGCTGTTGTTCGTGCGGATCGGTGGTATCGGTGGCGGCGTGCTCATGCCGATTGTCCTTGCCGGCTCGTCGCTGCTCGGGTTCGCGGCGTTCGCCAGCGGCGGCCTGCGCGCGTGGCGCGCGAGGAAGGTGCTGTCGCACGCCGCGCGGCTCGGCTACCGGTGGCGCACGCTCCTCGAGGTGATGAGCGACAAGCGTGGCGACACCGGCGCGCTCATCGCCGGCACACGTGAGTACGCCGCCCTGACTCCGACGAATCGTGCGCGGCTGCGCGTGCTGCGCGTGCTGCGTGCGATGCTCATGCTGCTTGCGGCGCCGCTCGCGCTCGTGGCCGCGGTCATCGCGCTGGTCCTGCAGGGCGGGCAGCGCGGCGGCGACGATGTGCTCTTCGCGTCAGTGCTGGGGACGGGGCTGGTGCTCGGCGGATGCGGGCTGGCGTGCGGCATCCACGAGCGCGTAACGCTCTCGTCCATCCGGGGCAGACGAACGGAGCGGACGTCACCCACGAGCACGATGGAGCTCGCGCCGGCATGGTATGCGGCATTCGAGCGCTCGCGCGATGGCCAGTGGCTCGGGCCGGGTCGTCCGGTGAGCCGCACGATGACCGAGCTGCTGGCGCCACTCGGGGCGCTCGTCGTGTTCGCATGCGCCGCCCTGATCCTCATGGTCACGACGCTCACTGTCACAGGCCAGTACATCACGAACGCAGAGTATCCCTTCGGCAACGACCTGCTCGCCTACCAGGCGCAGCGACTCGTCGGCGGCATGTCGTATCGCCTGCCACCGGACGGCCACACGACGCCGCTGGAAGCGGGCGACGCGTTGCTCGCCATCGCGTCCACGGCGCGCACGCGATCGGCCTCGACGCTCGAACACGCCGGGAGCGTGGATTATCCCCTGTGGCGGCGCGTGATTCCCGACTTCCGGCTCTTCCCCGGGTCGAACCTGACGACATGGACTACCGTGGCCATCCGCGAGGCCGCGCATGGACTGACCGCACCGCAGCGCGCGGTGCTCGAGCAGGCTGCCGCATTCCCGGCACGCGATGAGTTTTCCCGTGCGGCGCGGGCACCATCCGCGGATGTGTATGGCGCCCTGCTCAAGCTGCCGGCGACGCGGCCCATCGGACCGTTCGAGTATCCCAGCGTGGCCATGTACGCCGTGGGCGCGGCGGCGGAGTCACACGCGGCGCGCGCCGCACTCGCCATCGCGGACGCGCGTCCCGCCGCCGCCGAGCGGCTGGCACGGGAGATCATCGCGGTGGGGGCGTTGTTGCTCGACATGCACCTCGTCAGTGACAACGTGACGGGAATCGGGGTGCTCGCGCGTGGCGTATCCACCCTCGAGGCAGTGTATGTCGTCACGGGACGCGAGCGGGAGGCGCGCATCCTGCTCGACTCGATGATGTCCGCGTCGGCGCATCCCAGCCGGCTGCCGCGCCGTTCGGACGTGGCGGAACTCAGGCGGGTGATGCGCAGTGCGCAGACCATGCGGGGCGCGCGCATGGAGGCGCTGTTCCCCCTCCTCGTTCGCTCGTGCGCCGACCCGCGCCAGCTGCTGTTCGGCGTGGATGCCAGCTATCGCAGCACCGTGGCGTACGCGCGCGACTCACTGGCGCGCTATCCCAGCGAGCGCGTGTGGGTGGATGGGCTTGGTGGCTGGCTCGCCGGCGACGTCACCATGGACGAGGACGTGTCCCTGCCGGGGCCGCTCATCGCCATGGCGCACGCACTGGATCACGTGGTCGGCGGCCACCGCTTCACCAACTGCGCGGTGCTCGCGCCGGTCCGGTCGCTCATGTGAGCGGCAGACGACGCGCCGCTACTTCTTCTTCGTGGCGGTGGTCGCGAGGAGCTTGTCTCCTACGTCCTCGACCGATTCGAAGTTCACGAGGCTTTCCAGCCAGTCGCGGAACAGGACACCTCCGACGCGGGCCGTGTACAGCGCGTTCGAGCGCAGCATCGTGCTGGCCTTGCCGGATGTGGTGTATGTGTGGAACCACGGAACGCTGTCGCGCAGGGCCGCGTAGTTCGCCGCGATCATGCCGCGCAACGGAGCCCCCTTCACGCCGAGCTGCGCGAGCAGCGCGACCTGGGACGCGTCGTCCGCCGCGTTCACCTGTGCGTAATGCACGCGTGGCGCGACGCGCGACGCCCCGACATAGAGGTGCTCGAACGTGACCTCGCTCGAGTCGAGCGATCGGAATGCGGGATCGTCGGCGAGGTAGTCGGCCGCGCCCCAGCCGGCGAGAATGCTGGGTACCGATTCGGCCCGCAATCCGCCCGACCCGTCCGCCAGCTGCACCACGCTCGCGCGCGGATAGTGCCGCTGGACCTTCTCGGCCACCACGGGCGTGGCGATTCCGCCGGTGTTCACGCCGGCGACGACGACGATGGCCGGCCGGCGGAGGTTCGTGTACACCCAGTCCAGTACGGCCCCGATGTTGGCGCCGCCGCCGTGCCGCACGGAGAACGTGCCCTTCGCGTAGTCGTATTCGGTCTCGCGGGTGCCGAGGTGTGCGTCGCCCGTGCAGGACGGAACGAAGACCATCGTGAAGTCGCGCAGCGGGTTCTTTTCGTTGCCAACGTCGAACACGCCGGCCCGCACCGCGACGTCGTTCGCGGAATCCGCGGTCATCGTGTAGGTGTGGCGGCCATGCGGGTCGCAATCAGCGGCGCGCCAGCAGGCGCCGCCCCCGTTCAGGAAGATCAGGACCTTGTCCGGCAGTCCCGGACGTACCTTGAACGAGAAGGCCGAATCATGCGCGCATCCTGTTCCGGTGCGGCCCGGAACCCGGTTCCAGCCTTTACCCAGTGTGGCGAGCGGGCGGATGGTATCGTACGAGGCTGCCACGGGGGCCTTCTTCACGCCGACGGCTCGTGTTACCGGTGCCGGGCCGCCGGACTGCACGACGGACGTGCGGCCTCCGCAGCCCGCTATGACGATCGCAGTGATGAAGGCAACGCGCGGATTGATCATGAGATGAAACTAGCAGGGTGAAACCATGGACATGAATACCCCGTCTGTCGGCAGAGGTGCTGACAAGCAGATCCTTCGAGATGCTGGACAAGCAGATCCTTCGCGACGCTGGACAAGCAGATCCTTCGCGACGCTGGACAAGCAGATCCTTCGCTTCGCTCAGGATGACAGGTATTCGCTCCGCTCAGGATGACAGGGTATTCGCTCCGTTCAGGATAAAAGGCGAGCGCTGGCGTTGCCCGATACTTCAATTGTTGCAGGCACCCTTTTACCGGACGCGGGTGTCAAACCGGGCGTCGAGGCCGGTTGCGTCAAACTCCTTTCACCCGCTCGCTCCGTGTCCCGTCGCATCCTCTCCATCGTAGTGGCCGCCGTGCTCGCCGTGATGTTCTCCGCGCGCCAGGCCGCCGCGCAGCAGATCGACATCATCCGCGGACTCATTGCGGGTAGCGACAACGTGCCCATCGAGGGCGCCAACGTCACCGCCACGTCAGTGCAGGGCGGCGTGAACCGCACCGCCCGCACGGACAAGGGAGGCCGCTTCACCATCACCTTCCCCGGTGGCGAGGGCGACTACTACGTCAACGTCACGTCCATCGGCTTCGCCCCGAAGCGTTTCGAGGTCAAGCGCACCGCGGACCAGGACATCCTCGTGGCCGACGCACGCCTCTCGCGCATGGCCATGCTCGACACCATGAAGGCGGTGGCCGAGCGCGGCAAGGTGAACCGGAACGACAAGCCGGGGGACATCAGCGGCAACGAGCAGACGGCGAACGCCTCGGCGGTGAGCGCCGCACAGGCCGGCGACCTCAACGCCATGGCGGCGTCCATTCCCGGCGTCACGCCGGTGACCGGCGCCGACGGCGATCCGGCAGGCTTCTCCGTGCTGGGCCTGTCCGCAGACCAGAACAGCACCACCCTGAACGGGCAGAGCTTCGGCAGCTCGTCCATTCCACGCGACGCGAACGTCACCACCACGCTCATCACCACGCCGTACGACGTGAGCCGCGGCGGCTTCAGCGGCGGACAGTTCAACATCCAGCCCGGCACGGGCTCCAACTTCATCCGCCGCAACGCGAGCATGAACCTGGACTCGCCGAAGCTGCAGTGGACGGACCGCGCGGCGCGCGCGCTGGGGCAGCAATACACGAACCTCTCGCTCAGTGGCTCGGTGTCCGGGCCCATCGTGATGGACAAGGCGTTCTACAACGCGTCGTACCAGCTGGGCCGTCGCGCGAACGACCTGCAGACGCTCATGAACACCGACGCCGTGGGCCTCGAGGCGAGCGGTATCTCGCAGGATTCGGTGGCGCGCCTCCTCAACATCGCGCAGCTCGCGAACATCCCCTCCACCATCGGCGGGGGCATCCCGAACAGCCGTCTCGCCGACCAGGGCTCCGTGTTCGGCAGCCTGAACTTCACGCCGCCGGGCTCGAGCTCGGGACAGACCTTCGGCCTCACGTTCAACGGCAACTGGAACCGGCAGACGCCCGTAGGGCAATCGCTCATCAGCGAGTTGCCCGCGCACAGCGGTGACCGCACCAACTACGGCGGCGGCTTGCAGGGCAACCACTCGGCCTACATCAAGAACCTGCTGCTCAGCGAGACGACGCTCAACTTCAACGCGAGCCGCAACTACGGCACGCCGTACACGCTCCTGCCCAACGGCAGCGTGCTCGTGAACTCCACCTTCGCGGACGGCACCAGCGGCGTGCGCAACATCGGCTTCGGCGGCAGCTCCAACCTGAGCACCAGCAGCGGCAACGTGAGCCTCGGGGTCACGAACCAGCTGTCGTGGTTCAGCAAGGACAACAAGCACCGGCTCAAGTTCGCCACCGAGTTGCGCCGCGACGGCTATGAGCAGGACCAGACGACCAACCAGCTGGGCACCTTCTTCTTCAATTCGCTCGCGGACCTGCAGGCCAACCAGCCGGCGTTCTACTCGCGCCAGCTCTCGCCTCGCGTCCAGAGCGCCAGCGAGATGGTGGGCGCCGCTTCCCTCGGCGATTCGTACAAGGTGAATCCGGACCTGCAGCTGCAGTACGGCGTGCGGGTGGACGGCAACCGCTTCTCCGAGGCGCCGGCGTTCAACGCGAACGTGCAGAGCCTGTACGGCGCGCGCAATGACGTGGTGCCGAACCGGATCTACCTGAGCCCGCGCATCGGCTTCTCGAAGACGGTGGGTGAGGCGCCGCAGATCGCGGCGTTCGACGGGGCCGTTCGTGGCCCGCGGGCCGTGATCCGCGGCGGCGTCGGCGTGTTCCAGAACACGCCGCAGGCATCAGTGGTGGGTACCTCCATCGACAACACCGGACTGCCGGGCGCCGTGCAGCAGATCAACTGCGTGGGAACCGCCGCACCCATTCCGCAGTGGGACCAGTACCTCGCGCATCCGGAGACCATCCCCTCGCAGTGTACGGACGGTTCGCAAGGCAGCGTGTTCGCGAGCAATGCGCCAAGTGTCACGTTGTTCTCCCCGCAGTACCGGGACCGGACGAGCGTGCGCGCCAACCTCCAGTGGAACGGGCCGATCCTCCACAACCGGTTCGCCATGACCGTCGAGGGCACGTACGGCATGAACTACCACCAGAGCAGCTTCGTCGACCTCAACTTCTCGCCGACTGTCCGCTTCAACCTCACGAACGAGGGAGGGCGCCCCGTGTTCGTCAACAACTCGAGCATCGTGCCCGCCACCGGCGCCATCGCCTCGCGCGATGCGCGCGTGAGCCAGCTGTTCTCGCGCGTCAGCGAGCTCCGGTCCGACCTCGAGAGCAAGAGCCGCCAGGTTCGCGTGTCGATCTTCCCCGTCAGCTTCAGCCAGAACCTCACCTGGTCCGCCTCGTACGTGCTCGGCGACAACCGGGAGCAGGTGCGCGGCTTCAGCAGCACCGCGGGCAATCCGCTCGACGTCGAGTGGACGCGCAGTGCGTTCGACTCGCGCCACCAGCTCACCTACAGCATCGGCTACAACTTCTTCGACGCCGTCCGCGTCAACTGGTTCGGCCGTTTCGCCAGCGGCAGCACGTTCACGCCGGGCATTTCCGGCGACGTCAACGGCGACGGCTACGCCAACGACCGCGCGTTCATCTTCAACCCGGCCACCACCGCCGATCCCGCCGTGGCCGCCGGCATCAGCGCCCTGCTCGCGAATGGCTCCGGGCCGGCGAAGGAATGCCTCGCGAAGCAACTCGGGCTGCTGGCTGCCCGCAACAGCTGCCAGGGTCCGTGGACGTCCACCGCCAACCTCAGCATCTCGTTCAACCCGATGAAGGTGCGCATGCCGCAGCGCACCACGCTGAGCTTCTCGGTGAGCAACCCGCTCGGCGCCGCGGACCTCATCGCGCACGGCGAGAACCGGCTGCACGGCTGGGGGCAGTTCGCCATCAGCGACCCGACGCTGCTGTACGTGCGCGGCTTCAATCCCGACAGCAACCGCTACAAGTACGAGGTCAATCCGCGGTTCGGCAGTACGAACCCGCAGTTCCAGACCTTCCGCGCCCCCGTGACGCTCACGATGCAGTTGCGCGTGGACGTTGGTCCGTCGCGCGAGCGCCAGCAGCTCACGCAGGCGCTCGATCGTGGGCGCACGCGTGACGGGCAGAAAGCACCCGAGGGCTTGCTCAAGGCGATCTATGGCACCGGTGGCGTGCTGAACCCCATGGCGCAGATCCTTCGGCAGGCAGACACGCTCGACCTCACGGGACCGCAGGCGGACAGCATCGCGAGCATGAACCGGACGTACACCATCCGGCTCGACAGCATCTGGAGTCCCGTGGCCAAGCGCCTCGCCACGCTCCCGGACCGATACGACCAGGGCGCGGCGTACCAACTCTACAAGACGGCGCGCGAGTCCAGTGTGGATCTCCTCATCACCCTCGCGCCGAAGATCCGTGCGCTGCTCACCGACGAGCAGAAGCGGAAGCTGCCGCCCCTCGTCGCCAGCCATCTCGACGGCCGCTACCTCGCGGGGATCCGGAGCGGTACGGCCGGCAACACGGGCGGCGGGGTGTTCATGGGCGGCTTCATGGGCGGTTTCGGTGGCGGTGGCGGTGGTGGCACGCGCATCGAGATTCACGGACCGTGAGGCGTTGAGCCGATTGCTTCCGCCGCATTGCTGCTGCCCCTGACGTTCGCAACACTTCCTGCAGTCGATGTTTCCCACCGGAGCGAAGAATGACCACGACGATATTCCGCAGCGCGCAGCACGCGCTTGTCCTGTCCCTCGCTGTGACCGCAGTGGCTGCCGCGCAGGCGCCCGGCGCCAGTGCATCGACGAAGGTTGCGGTCCGGCAGCTCCCCGCGGCGAGTGCCACGACCACCGACTCCATCGGTTCGGTCGCCGCGGTGCGGCAACTGCCCAACGGCAATGTGCTCGTCAACGACCAGGCGCGTCGCCGCGTGGTGCTGTTCGATCCCGCGATGAAGATGATCGGGCTCGTGGCCGACTCGACGAGCAACACCAACAATGCGTATGGCGTCCGACCTGGTGGGCTCATCGCGTATCGCGGTGATTCCACGCTGTTCATCGAGCCGGCCGGCCTCTCGATGCTCGTGATCGATCCAGCGGGAAAGATCGTCCGCACCATGGCGGCACCGCGGGCGAACGACGTCAACTTCCTCCTCGGTGGGCCGCTCGGGAATCCCGGCTTCGATGCGAAGGGGCGGCTCATCTACCGTACGATCGACTTCGGCTTCCGCGGTGCCAGGCCGCAGCCCGGGCAGCCATTCGTGCCGCCCACGCCACCGGACAGCTCGGCCCTCGTCCGCTTCGACCTGGGCACGCGCAAGCTCGATACGGTCGGCTTCTTCAAGATCCCGAAGAGCAGCGTGCAGATGACGCAGGACGCGAACGGCGGCATGCGTGTCTCGGTGACCATCAATCCGCTGCCTGTCGTTGACGAGTGGGCGGTGATGACCGATGGGACCGTGGCGTTCGTGCGTGGCCAGGACTATCACGTCGACTTCATCGATGCGAGCGGTGCGCGCACTGCGGCGGAAAAGATTCCGTACGACTGGCAGCGCCTCACCGACGACGACAAGTCCCGCTTCCTCGACTCCGCGAAGGTGGCGATCGAGAAGCAGCGCGCCGCGGCCGCCGCGAGCGGTGATCCCGCTGCGGCGATGCGCGCCGGCGCCGAAGCGTTGCTGGGGGGCGGCGGCGGGACGCCGATCATGATGACGATGACGCGGGACGCGCCGCAGCGCGGGGCGCCGCCGGGCGGCGGTGCGCAGGGCACTGCGCGCGTGGAGATCGGGGGTGGTGGGGGCGGCATGCAGATACCGCCCGTGAACATGGTGGCGGCGTCCGAGCTTCCCGACTACAAGCCCGTGTTTGGTCCGGGGTCCATCCGCGCCGACATGGATGACCGGCTCTGGGTCCGCACCATTCCCACGAAGCCCACGCCGGGCGGCGCGATCTACGACGTGATCGATCGCAGCGGCAAGCTCGTCGATCGCGTGCAGGTGCCGGCCGGCACGACGATCGCGGGTTTCGGACCTGGTGGCGTCGTCTACCTCGGCATGCGTGACGCGCAGGGGCTGCACCTGCAGCGCATCGTCGCGAAGTAGGTTCGCGGTTCAGCCCTTGTTGCCGTTTCGTTGCTTGGGTAGTTCGCCGACGTCGTCTTCCCGTGGCGAGAACTCGTACCCGGCGCCGCGCGAGAACCGGATGGCGACCTTGGCGCTCGCGGCGAGCTTCTTCCGCACGTAGCTCACGTACACCTGCACGAGCGTGCGCCGGTTGCTCGATGCCTTCTCGCCCCAGACGAAGTCGGCGAGGGTGTCCACGCCGACCGGCTTGGGGGCGTGCCAGAAGAGGCAGTCGATCACGCCGTACTCGTGCGGCGTGAGCGAGACCTCGCGGCCGGCGCACCAGACGCGGCGTGCCTCGCGATCGAACACGATGTCGCCCACGGCGATGCGCGCGCCGGCGTTGACGATGCGGGCGCGTCGCGTGGCGGCCTGGAGGCGGGCGATGAGCGAGGGCGACGCGGTGGTGATGGCGTCGTCCGCCCCTGCGAGCAGGAGGCTGATGGTGCGGGCTTCGTCGCGGACGCCGACGTACACGACGTGGACGGACGGCTGCCGACGGCGGAGGAGGCGGATGTGGTGCTGGGCGTCCTGCTCACCGCGGTCGTCGACGATGACGATGTCCGGCGCGAACTCGCTGTGCAGCTCGAGGAGGTCGTCGACGGAGCTGTGGACGTCAACGCGGGTCGCCTCATCGGTGATGAGCGACACGACCATCTCGATCACGGCGGAGGTGTTCGAGACGAGCGCAACCGTTGCCATCGCGGCACGAATGCGTTGCATGCGAGCGAGGCGGGTGTGGGGAGTGGGGTAACCGGTCCGGAGCTGGGAGGCAAAGTCTACGTGTCCCGACCAGCGCACGCAATCTAATGTTTCCGTTTTTTCGCTTCCCATCGGCCTAAAGGGCATGGAAGCGCGGGTGAGTCACGAATTCCCAGGATTCTTTAAGACATCGCTTGTATTCCGCGTCCGATTGTCGCATCGCAACTTGGAAAAGGCGGCGCACATGTGTCCGAGGGGGACAGCGGCATTCGCCGCCGCCCCCCTCGTGGCGTGATGCTTCGCGACCGACGGCGAACGTCCTACGGGGTCACCTTGCCGAAGTAGACTTCCATGTTGGTCGGCAGCACACCGTGGGTCTTTCCCGGCCCCGTCCATGTCATGCCCACCGACGTGGGCGTGGAGACGATGCCATCATAGTCGCCGATAAATGGCCGCACTCCAGAGCCACTCGGCACGCCGTACTGCGAGGGATCCCAGCTCGTCTTCGTCACGCGCTGGACCGTCCACGTCACGCCACCGTCAGCGCTGCCGTAATACGCGACGTCGAGCTGGGTGTTGCCGCTGTAGCTGCGATCGTTCGCCATCATGTCGATCCGCCCGCTCACGGGCTCCACGCTCATCTCGACGTTGATGCGATCGCCCGAGCCCGGCGCGACCACCTGCGGCGCCGACCACCGCGCAAGGTCGGATACGGTGGCGTACGTGAGGAATACCTGCGCCTTCCCACCGACGATGTCCGTATACGCCACATAGAGGCGACGTGACGTCGGGTCGAACGCTGGTACAGGATACGATCCGGGACCGCGGAACTGCCCGCCGGAGATATTGAAGCAGTACGGTGGATAGAGGCACACCGGATTCTGGAACGTCCCGACGCGAATCGGAGCGTCCCATGTTGCCCCACGATCCTTCGACACGCTCACGAAGATCGCCGTGCCCTTGCCGCCGAGTATCGAGTTGTCGAAGGTGAGGTAGGCGTAGCCCGTGGCCGGATCGGTCACGACGCGCGCGTCCTGGTCGCTGTGCACGGAGCCACTCGTAACCTTTACCGGCGCGCCGAACGACGTGCCTTCGTTGCGCGAGGTGGACACATAGATGGGGGAGTGTCCCGAGCTCCCGTTGAACTGGGCCCACGGCACGTAGATGGTGCCGTCCTTCGCCACGTGAATGGACTCGTGATCCGGGAACTGGCCCGTGGATCCCTTCGCCTGTCCGTTCCCGGTGAAGTTCGAGACGAGCGTCAGTGGGGCCGCGCTACCACCAGCGGTCCACGTCCGGCCCCCGTCGTACGACCGGCTCAGCAGCAGCGCGACGCCGTATGGCGATGTTCCCTGATAACCGAAGCAGGCGAAGTATGCCACGGTGCCCTGCGGATTGAACGCGACCGCGGGATCACCGCCGTAGTCGTACAGGCCCGTGCCGGCCACACCGGGATTATCGGTGAACTTCGTGATGCCTGGCACGAAACCGCTCGGGAGCGTCTTCGTCCACGTCCGTCCACCATCGAGGCTGGCGTTCACGCCGCAGCCGTCGTTCCAGTTCCAGTCGTTGTTGCCCGTGATGAAGTTGTTCGGATTCGTCGGATTGACGGCGAGCGGCGTCTCGTTCTGCGACGTGGTATCGTCGCTGACGTTCACCACCAGCGTGGAGCCGTTCCCCGCGCTGCTGAAGGATGCCGGCGCTGCGCTCATCGGTGCTTCCGTCGAGATCGTGTCGACGCAGGCGGCCGATGCGGCAAGCACCGCGCAGGAAACGGCAACGCCCGCGTGCCGGAGCATGTCCGGCCGCCGGTCGAACAGGCGCGCGGCGGTGTGGATGGAGCGAACCATGGGACGACCTCGCAAGTCGCCTGACGACGCCAGGAGAGGGAGGCGTCGGGAGGACAGTGGGGCGCACAACTTCCGGATCATGCGCCACCAGCGTCGATCGCGCACGGGACTGGCTGCTGAGATATCATTCGCTCGGCGCGGCCACAAGGGCGGGCGTGTGTGGCGAAAAAGCAGATCCTTCGCTGCGCTCAGGATGACAGGCAAGCGGCTGCGCTCAGGATGACAGACAAGCCGCTGCGCTCAGGATTCCGGCAGCCGACGCACAGCCCTTGCACCAGCGTCCGTCATGCTACGCACCACCGAGCGCGGCCTGTACTGCGAAGCCGCCAACGTCTACATCGACCCCTGGCAACCCGTTGACCGCGCGGTCATCACGCACGGCCATGGCGACCACGCCCGCTGGGGCAGCCGGCACTATCTCGCCAGTCGCGAGGGCGCGCGCGTTCTCCGCACCAGGCTCGGCAACGAGGCGAACATCGAGCTGCTCGACTACGGCGAGCCGCGCACCATCAACGGGGTCACCCTCTCGCTGGTGCCGGCCGGCCACATCCTCGGCAGTGCCCAGGTGCGTCTCGAGCATCGCGGCCAAGTGTGGGTCGTCTCCGGCGACTACAAGACCGAACCCGACCCGACGTGCTCGGCATTCGAGGTGGTTCGCTGTCACACCTTCATCACGGAATCCACCTTCGGCCTGCCCATCTACCGGTGGAGCCCACAGGCCGAGGTGTTCGCTGATCTCCTCACATGGTGGCGCGACAATGCCGCGAACGGCAAGGCGTCCATCGTGTACGCGTATGCACTCGGCAAGGCGCAACGCATCCTCGCGGGCGTGCTCGGCGCCGGCATCGGGCCCGTGTACACGCACGGCGCGGTCGAGCGGCTGACGAACGATTATCGCGATAGCGGCGTCGCACTGCACGCCACGACGCCGGTTGCGTCGATGCCGAAAGGCACGCGCTACGCGGGCAGCCTCATCGTCGCGCCACCGTCCGCGGCCGGCAGCACATGGATACGTCGCTTTGGTGAGCACGCCACCGCGTTCGCGTCGGGGTGGATGCTCGTGCGCGGCGCGCGTCGGCGTCGCGCGCTCGACAAGGGCGTCGTGCTCTCGGACCACGTGGACTGGTCTGCCCTCATGAGCGCCATCGACGCCACGGGGGCGGAGCAGGTGTGGGTCACGCACGGTTACCGCGACCAGGTCGTCCGCCACCTCGGCGAGAAGGGCATTGCAGCGCGGGCGATCGCATCGCACTGGGAAGGCGAGAACGACGAGAATCCCGCCGTCGCGGGCGAAGTGGAGATGGCGTGAAGCGCTTCGCCGCGCTCCATGCCGAGATCGACGGCACCACGAGCACCAACCGCAAGATCGACGCGATGGCGCAGTATTTCGCGCAGGCGGACGCGGCGGATGCCGCGTGGGCGGTGTACTTCCTCTCTGGCGGTCGGCCGAAGCGGCTCATACCGGTTCGGCGCGTCGCGACGTGGGCGATGGAAGAGTCGCATGTGCCCGCATGGCTCTTCGAGGAGTGCTACCACGCGGTGGGCGACCTGGCCGAGACCATCGCGCTCCTGCTGCCCGTCGCGCAGACCGCACCGACGGGCAGCCACGATGCCCCGAGGTCGCTGCACGACTGGGTGGAGCAGCGGCTCCTGCCGCTGGGTACGATGTCCGAGCCCGACCAGCGCCTCGCCGTGCTCGACGCATGGCGCCAGCTCGTCGGGACGGAACGCTACATCTGGAACAAGCTGATCACGGGCAGCTTTCGCGTCGGCGTGTCGGAGCAGCTGGTGGTGCGCGCGCTCGCGCGCGCCAGCGGGGTCGAGGAGAACGTGGTCGCGCATCGGCTCAGTGGCCACTGGTCGCCCACCGCGGAGAGCTTCGCGAGCCTCGTCGCGACCGACAGCAGCGACGCGGACCGATCGCGCCCATACCCGTTCTATCTCGCGTATGCGCTGGAGGGCGATATCGAATCGCACGGTGATGCGACGGACTGGCAGGCCGAGTGGAAGTGGGACGGAATTCGCGCGCAGGTGATTCGTCGTGATGGTGCGACCTGGATCTGGACCCGTGGCGGCGACCTCGCCACCGATCGTTTCCCGGAAATCGCCACTGCCGCCGCGCAGTTGCCAGACGGCACCGTGATCGATGGCGAGATCATGCCGTGGAAGGACGAAGCGCCGCTTCCGTTTGCGCAACTGCAGCGCCGGATCGGGCGCCGCAAGCTCGGTCCGAAGATCCTCGCCGATGTGCCTGTGGTCCTCATCGCCTACGACCTGCTGGAGCACGCGGGGCGCGACATCCGCACCGAGCCGCTATCGGAGCGCCGCGCCGCGCTCGCCGACCTGGTGGCCGATGCACCGAAGGCACGAGCCGAAGTACCAACAGAGTCGCCGATGGACATGTTCGCGACCGATGTGCCACGTGCGCGCGATTCCACGAACCTCCGCGAAACCTTCGCGATTCGCCTCTCTCCGGTGATCCCGCTTGCGTCATGGGACGATGCGCGCGCGGCCCAGTCGGGTGCGCGCGACCAGCGTGCGGAGGGACTCATGCTCAAGCGCCTCGATGCCGAGTATGGCGTGGGGCGGCGGAAGGGCGGATGGTGGAAGTGGAAGGTGCAGCCATTCAGCATCGATGCCGTGATGGTGTATGCACAGCCCGGCCACGGACGGCGCGCGTTGCTGCACACCGACTACACCTTTGCCGTTCGCGACGGCGACGCATTCGTCCCGTTCGCGAAGGCCTACTCGGGACTCACCGATGCCGAGATTCGCACCCTCGATGCGTGGATCCGCCGGCATACCGTGGAGAAGTTCGGCCCGGTGCGCCACGTGGAGCCGGTGCAGGTGTTCGAGCTCGCGTTCGAAGGAATCCAGCGGTCGCCGCGACACAAGTCGGGGGTCGCCGTGCGCTTCCCCCGCATCGCGCGCTGGCGCACGGACAAGCCCGCGTCGGAGGCAGACACGATCGAGACGTTGCGGGCGATCCTCGCGGCCGCGCAGTGACGTCGCTCGAGCCCGCCGAACACTGGTTCGCGACGCGCAGGTTCACGCCGCTCGCGTTCCAGCGCGAGGTGTGGCGCGCATACCTGGACGGCGAGAGCGGCCTCGTGCACGCGGCAACGGGCACGGGGAAAACGCTCGCGGCGTGGTTCGGTCCGTTGCTCGAGTGGCTCGCGGAGTCGCCCGTGCAGCCGACGACCAGGCGGCTGAAGCGCAGCGCCGCACCAGCGTTGCGCGTAATCTGGATCACGCCACTGCGCGCCCTCGCGGGGGATACGCTGCAGTCGCTCCAGATGCCGCTCGCCGATCTGGGCATACCATGGACGCTCGAGGCCCGCACGGGCGACACGAAGCCCGGCATGCGCGCCAGACAATCGAAGCGGTTGCCCACGGCGCTCGTCACCACGCCGGAAAGCCTCACCCTCCTGCTCACGCGCGCCGATGCGCGCGAGATCTTCACCGACCTTCGCCTTGTCGTCGTCGACGAATGGCACGAGTTGATGGGCACCAAGCGCGGCGTGCAGGTGGAACTGGCGCTCGCCCGCCTGCGCACGCTTGCGCCACGCGCGCGCACCTGGGGCCTCTCGGCCACCATCGGCAACCTGTCCGACGCACGCACCGCGCTCCTGGGCAACGGCGGCGAGCGCGGTCGGATCATCAGCGGTGCGGAGTCGAAGGCGGTGGTGGTGGACTCGCTGATCCCGCCGGTGATCGAGCGCTTTCCCTGGGCCGGCCACCTCGGGACGCAGATGGTGCCGCAGGTGATCGCGGCCATCGAGGAAGGACGGAGCTCCATTGTCTTCACCAACACGCGCTCACAGACGGAGATCTGGTATCAGGCCATCCTGGCCGCACGTCCCGAGTGGGCGGGCAGCATCGCGCTGCATCACGGCTCACTCGATCGAAAGACGCGAGACTGGGTGGAGGACGGGATGCGCGCGGGAACGCTTCGCTGCGTGATCGCGACGTCGTCTCTCGACCTCGGGGTCGATTTCGCACCCGTGGACCGCGTGCTCCAGGTCGGGAGTCCGAAGGGAGTGGCGCGCATCCTCCAGCGTGCCGGCCGCAGTGGACACCGGCCGGGCGAGACCAGTCGCGTGACGTGCGTGCCGACGAATGCCCTCGAGCTCATCGAAGTCGCCGCGGTGCGCGACGGGATCCTGGCAGGCGCGATGGAGGTGAGACAGCAGGTCGAGGGACCGCTGGACGTGCTCGCCCAGCACGTCGTCACGGTGGCGCTCGGCGGCGGGTTCGTCGCGGACGAGCTGCTCGCGGAGATACGGAGCACGCGCGCATTCGCGGGGCTATCCGATGAGGAATGGGCGTGGACGCTGCGCTTCGTGGGCACCGGAGGTGAAAGCCTCACTGCGTACCCCGAGTATGCGCGCCTCGAGGTGGAGCACGGCCGTTACGTCCTCAATGATCGAGCGCAGGCTCGCCGCCACCGCATGTCCATCGGCACCATCGTGAGCGACGCGGCCATCGTGGTGCAGTACCTCCGCGGCGGCGTGCTGGGTTC
>JBDTYL010000074.1:0-2422 GCA_040005695.1 bacterium
GAAGGACCTGCTTGACACACCCTTGTCGTCCTGAGCGCAGCGAAGGACCTGCTTCTCCCACCGCACCATGCCTTCACCTGAGCGAATCGCCTTGCTACTCTACCCGGCACTCCCAGACCCGATCGATGCCCCGCTCCGTCGTTCCGCTCCCCGCGCCCGACCTCGACCCGGAACGCGACCCCGGCTTTGCCACCGCCGCCGGCCGCGCCGAGGACGCGCTCCTGCAGACCGCACCCGATGCGATCGGCGAGCCCCTCGCTCGACCCCACACACACGAGATCCGCATCGGCACCGCGTCGTGGACCGATCCCACGATGGTGCGCGCCGGTGTCTTCTATCCGCGCGGCGTGTCGTCCGCCGAGGAACGGCTCCGCTACTACGCCACGCAGTTCAGCGTGGTGGAGGTGGATGCGACGTACTACTCGCTGCCGGACCGCGTCATCGCCGAACGATGGGTCGAACGGACTCCCCCGGGCTTCACCTTTCACGTGAAGGCGCACGCCCTCATGACGGGGCAACCCGCGCAACTTGCGCAGCTGCCGCGCGGTCTCGTCGAGGCGCTGCCCGCGGACGTCGCTCGGCGCCGCACCATCTACGCGAAGGACCTGCCGCCGGAGCTGGACGCGGCCGTGTGGGCGCGATTCATGGATGCGCTTGCCCCGCTGTCCGAAGCGGGCCGACTCGGCGGCATCCTGCTGCAGTACCCGCGCTGGTTCATTCCCTCGCGGGAGAACCACGCGCTCCTCGCGGACGCGGCGACGCGACTCGCCGGTGTGCCGGCCACCGTCGAGCTGCGGAACGGTCGCTGGTTCGACGGCGCACGCGCCACTGCCCGCACTCTCGATCACTTGCGTGACCTCGGCCTCACGCACGTGATGGTCGATGGCCCGCAGGGTCTCGAGAGCAGCGTGCCGCTGGTAGCTGCGGTAACGACACCGGCGCTGGCCATGGTACGCCTGCATGGTCGGCGCACCGCAACATGGGAAGCGACCGGGCTCCGTACGGTGGAGCGCTACCGCTACCTCTACTCCGCCGCGGAACTCGCGCCGCTGATGCCACTCATCGAGTCGGCGGCTGGCGAAGCCACGCGTACGATCGTGTTCTTCAACAACTGCTACGGCAACTACGGTGCGACGAACGCGCGCGAGCTGATCGCCGGCCTCGCGCGCTGACCCCGTGGGCGCCTAGCGAGCCCGCGCCGACGCGCGGTGCGCGCGCCAGTACACCAGCGCGCCGATGACGATGAAGCCGAGGGCACCGCCCACCACCTTGACTTCGAACAGGACAGGTCTCGTCTCATCCGGCGGCGGTATCATGGCGACGCCCATCGCGAACAACGTGACGAGCAGCCCGCTCACACCCACGAGCGTCGCGCCGACAGGACCGCCCGGCACGCGGACCGTGTGCGCGGGCGCCTCCGTGCGCCGGTGGAGCAGGAACGACACGAAGAGGTACACGTACGGGATGAAGTAGATCAGCAGCTGCGTGTCGAGCAGGATCAGGTACGCCTTTTCCACCGTGGTTCCCTTGCCGAGAAGGCTCACCAGCAGGAACACGGTCGCGAGGGAGGCCTGCACGAGGATGGCGACGTACGGCGTTTTCCACGTGGGATGCACGCGTCCGAACGCGGGCGGGAAATAGCGGTCGAGGCCGATCGCGAACGCTACCCGTGCCGGCCCGGTGAGCCAGGCACCCACGCCGCCGATATTGCCCACGGTGTAGGCGAGTGCGCAGAATGGCGCGAGCCACCAGAGCTGCGGGCTGATCGCGCGCGCGCCAGCCGACGTCGCCTGCAGGAAGCCCGACACGATGTTGATGTCGCCCACCGGCACGAGCCGCAGCAGCGCGCCCGTGCCGAGGATGTACACGAGCGCGATGAGCGGCGCGGAGATCAGGATGGCGCGCGGCAACGTGCGACGCGGCTCGCGCACCTCCCCACCCATGGCGCTCGACAGCTCGAGCCCCGCAAAGGCGAAGGCAATGGACGCCCAGAGGTTGAGGCCGGAGAGGTGACCGAGATCCGGCACGAGGTTGTGGCGCGTGATCGGGTTGGCCGATGGATGACCCGCGAACATGGATACCGCGCCGAGGAGGATCAGCACGACCCCGGGGATGTATGTCCCGATACCGCCGGCGTTCTGCAGCCACTTGCCCGTGCCCACGCCGACGATGTTGAGCAGCACCGCGAGCCAGAGGCAGAACAGTGTGGCCGATAGCACGTACGTCCAGTTGTTCGCGAGGCCGCTCTCGCCCTTGCCCACCACGAACGTCGCGATCACGGCGGTGCTGATGAGCAGGTTCGGATAGTAGAGGACATTGTTGATCCAGTAGCACCAGCCGCACACATATCCGTGGCGCTCGCCGAGGGCGCGCTTGGTCCACTGGTAGATGCCGCCCTCCTGCGGAAAGCGCGACGCCAGCT
>JBDTYL010000075.1:0-2874 GCA_040005695.1 bacterium
CGCCGGTGGTGGAACATTTTAAAAACACCCTATCGACCGCACGCGTGCGCGTCAGGACCCGACGGCAGCACATGCATCGATCGCCGCGCGCACGACTCCCGCGGCGCGACGCATCCCCTCGGCGTCCACGTCCAGGTGCGCGACGGCGCGGATGCGCGTCGCATGCCAGGCGTCGATCAGCACGCCCTCGCGCGCCGCGTATGCCACGACCGCTGCGCTCGTCACCCCGTCGGGCAGGTCCACCATCACGATGTTGGTGTCAGGTGGCACGACGGACACCCCCGGCACGTCCGCGATCGCCTGGGCGAAGAGGGCCGCGTTGACATGATCCTCCGCGAGCCGTCCGAGATTGTGGTCGAGTGCAAAGAGGCCGGCTGCGGCGAGGATCCCCGACTGGCGCATCCCACCCCCGAACCGCTTCCGCACCGCATGCGCACGCCGCATCGTGGGCACGTCGCCCACGAGGACCGCGCCCACGGGGCACCCGAGGCCCTTGGACATGCTCAGCATCACGGTGTGCGCGCAGTCGGCGAAGTCCGCGAGCGACGTGCCGCTCGCCGCACTCGCATTCCAGAGGCGCGCCCCGTCCATGTGCACCGGCAGGTGCAACTCGTCCGCAACTTCACGCATGGCGCGGAGCGCGGTGAGCGGCACCACCTGCCCACCGGACGAATTGTGTGTGTTCTCGAGCGCCACCAGGCTGACGTCCGGATCATTGCGCGTCGGCGCATGCACGCTGCGCCGCAGGTCGTCGGCATTCATGAAGGGTCGTCCGTTGGCCGCCTTCACAGGGCGGATCTGCGCGCCGCACAAGGCCGCAACAGCGGCCATCTCCCCATACACGAGGTGCGCCCGCTCGTCGAGCGCCACCTCGGTGCCCGTTGTCGCGTGCACCGCCACCCCCGTCATGTTGGCCATGGAGCCAGACGGAAAGAACAGCGCGGCCTCCTTGCCAAGCAGTTCCGCGACACGCTGCTCCAGCCGGCGAACGGTCGGATCGCCCTCGAGGACGTCATCGCCCACCTCGGCGCCAGCCATCGCCTGGCGCATGGCGGCACCGGGCCTGGTGACGGTATCGGAGCGGATGTCGATGGTCACGGTCGTCGGACGGAGGAGGGTACACGCGAAACGAGGAAAGGCACACCGAAATTAATCCGGTGTGCCTCTCATCGCTTCGTGCCCTAGTTCTGAGGCCGCTACGGCTTCTTGACGATCTTCGGAACGGAGACTTCGGTCTTCTTGGTGCCCACGATCGGCTTCTGGATGATGACGGTGTCCGGCTTGGTCCCGACCACCGGCGTGTTGATCGTGTCCTTCTGCATCTCCACGCTCGGTGTCGTCACCGTGTGGGTGTCCGTGCCGACCGTCGGCGTCTGGACCTGATACGTGTTGTCGCCGGTCTTCTTGCACGCCGCGAGCGGCAGCGTGAGTATGACGGCGCCGAGTAGCATCTTGCGCATGAGTTGGCCTCCCTGGGTGGCGCGTTCGTTCCGGCTCTAGGGCAACCTTCGCGCCAAAGGCTCGGTCCGGCAGGTCATTCGCGCGAAATCAGTCCAGAAAGACTTCGCGCTGTCGTTTCCTGGTCCGCCGCAACTCGTACACCTGCCCCACCTCGCCGCCGAGGATGAACACGAGCGCCGCGTAGTACACCCAGATGACGAGGACCACGATGGCCGCGACCGATCCGGTGTACAGCGAGCCGGGGTTGAACGAGCCCACGTAGACGGTGAACACCAGCTTCGCGATCTCGAACATCACGGTCGTGAAGACAGCCGCCACCCACGCCGTCTTCGCGCGCACGCGTCGCACCGGGAGGTACTTGTAGAGCGCGAAGAACATCGTGGCCAGCAGTATTGACGCCACCAGATGACCGCCCAGCGCCTTCGCCTGTCCCATCACATCCTTGCGGATGCCCAGGTCCTCGAGCACCTGCACGCTGTTGTTGGTGGCGAGCAGGACGTACGTGCTGATCAGCGTGTTGGCCGTGATGAGCACCGTGGCCAGGATGGTGATCTCGATGTCGAAGATCTTGCCCGCGACGATGCTGCGCTCGTTCTCGATGTCGAACACGCTCGCCAGCACCGTGCGCATGGATCCGAAGAGTCGCGTCGAGAACCAGACGAAGCCGATGGAACTCCAGATGGGCAGCTTCGTGTGTGCGTTCAGCATCTCGGTCAACAGCTTGTGGTACGGCGAGTCCGGCATCTCCTGGTGCGCGGGCAGCAGGCGGTCGAGGTAGTGGATCACCACCTCATTTGCATTCGTCGACGACTTGTTCAGGAGGAAGGTGAGGAACCACACCAGGAGCAGGACGAACGGCACCACGGCGAGGAGGATGTTGAACGCGATCCCCCCGGCGAGGAAGAGCACGTTATCCTCGCCGGCGTTGTCCCAGACCCGCTTGGCGTAGTCGCGAAGCGTCCAGCCGAAGCTGATGAACGGCGATCGCTTCGCGACGCGCTGCTGCTGGACCGAGGCGCGAATGAGTCGGCCCTCGGGCCTCAGACGGTGGCGTCGTCGCGCACGGGCCGCGCCGGCCGGCGCGCGCTGCGGGCGACATCTCCGCCGGCGTTGTAGGCTGCCTTCGTCTCCGCCAGCCGGCGCTCCAGGTCCTCGCGTGCCTGCTGCGCGGCCTCGCGTCCCGCGTCCATGGCGCGCGTCACCTGCCGCGTCTTCGACGCGATCGCCGACCGCGCCGAGTCGATCTGTTCTTCCACACGCGCCTTTGCACCTTCGAAGGTGTCGACGACCTGGCCCGTCACCTCCTCCGCGACGCCTTTCACGGCGTCGGTCGCCTGCCGCGCCTTCCGGCTGATGTCGCGTCGCGTCTCCTGCCCCGAGCGCGGGGCGAAGAGGAGCGCGACGCCGGCACCG
>JBDTYL010000076.1:0-10113 GCA_040005695.1 bacterium
CAGCAGGAGCATCGCCAGCAGGTGGGACGAACGAGCGGTCACGTATGCTCCAGGATGATGCGTTGTCGACGCCGATCGGGGAATCGCGGAGGCGCGGCGCGCCATTCGCAGCTGCCGCGCTCCGTCAGGCTAGGATACTCATCGGACGTTCGTTCCGCACGCCCGCCCGTGGCGCAGGCGTGCGCGTTCGTCGAGACTGCATCCATGCTTCGGACTTCCTCTCGGACCGGGCCGCGCCCGGGCGTGCGCCGTGCACTGCGGCGCCTGTTCACCCGCAGGCGAATGTGCTGGGCGGTACTCGGCGCCGGTCTCACGGTGCCAGCGAGCGCGCGAGCGCAACTGACAATCCATGTCGGTGCCGTCCCTGCTGCCAAGGCGCACGATGCGACGGTGTACGTGGCCGGCTCGTTCAACGGCTGGAATCCCGGCGCGCCGGCGTACGCCCTGCGTCGGGATGCGGCGAGCGGCTACGTCATCACGCTTCCGGAATCCGTTCGGGGGGCGATCGAGTTCAAGTTCACCCTCGGCTCATGGGGGTCGGTGGAAACCGCCGCCGCCGGCGGTGAGGTGCCCAACCGTACGTTCGTCATTCCCGCTGCGGGCGCCGCGACGTATGTCGCGACGATCGCCGCGTGGCATGCGGACGCCGGGGCCAACGGCGTCCCCACACGCGCGGCCTCGACAGCATCCTCGTCGGTTTCCATCCTGAGCGACCACTTCTTCATGCCGCAACTCGGACGCGCGCGGCGCATCCGGCTCTATCTTCCGCCCGGCTATGCCGGCTCACGGCGACGCTATCCCGTGCTGTACATGCAGGACGGGCAGAACGTATTCGACGCGGCCACCAGCTTCGCCGGAGAATGGGGCATCGACGAGACCCTCGATTCCCTGCACGCCGCTGGCGATCCCGGGTTGATTGTCGTCGCCGCGGACAACGATGGGGCGCATCGACTCGACGAATACGACCCGTGGGTCAATCCCACCGCGAAGTACGGAGGCGGCGAGGGCGACGCCTATGTGAAGTTTCTCACCGAGACGCTCAAGCCCTACGTCGACCGGCACTACCGCACGCGTCCCGGTCGGATGACCACCGCCATCGGCGGCTCGAGCATGGGCGGCTTGATCGCGCTGTATGCGGCGCTCGCGCGCCCCGATGTCTTCGGCAAGGCGGCCGTGTTTTCGTGCGCGTGCTGGATCGCAGAGGGGCCGTTGCTTGCGCTTGCGCGACAAGCGCGCCCGAAGCGGCCCTGGCCGCGATTGTATTTCGTGAGTGGTGCACGGGAGACCGAGACCGGCGAACCGGCGCGGGAGCAGGCGCACGTGGCCGATGCGCTCATCGCCGCCGGCTTCCCGCGCGGTCGCTCCGTTCGCGCCCTCACCCGCACTGACGGCAAGCATGCCGAATGGTTCTGGCGCCGCGAGTTCGTGGCCGCGTATCGCTGGCTGTTCGCCGACACGAGTTCCGCCGCTGCGGCCGCGCCGGGCAGATCAAATCACCGCTGATCATCCCCGCCCGCGTGCCCATGGCTCGCACTCGAGCACGGTGCTGACGGACTCACACCTCACGCCTCACCCCTTGCCCCTCCCATCCTACCCCTCATCCCTGCCGTTTTATCCTGCTGCGATCTGCTTGAGCGCCGTGACGAAGTCGTCCAGCTCCGCCGTGCTGGTGTACACGTGCGGCGTCACTCGCACGCCGTGCACGTTGGCTGTGTCGATCGCCACCGTCCACACGCGGTATCGTTCGAGTAGCACCTTCGCGAGCGCCGCCGGCGCCATGCCCCTGATGCCGACATTCGCGATGGCGCAGGTGCGACGCGGATCCGCCGGTGTGTTGAGCACGATGTCCTGCGTTCCGCGCACGCCACTGGTCCAGTAGGTCTGCAGGAAGCGGAGCCGGGCTTCCTTGCGCGCCGTGCCGATGCTGTCGTGGAACGTCACGGCATCCGCGATAGCGAGATCGGTATGCACGGGATGCGTGCCGGTGTGGTTCAGCTTCCGGATATCCGTGTCCGCCATGCTCAGGTCCGCGAATATCGGCCACAGGCCCGCGATGCGGTCGCGACGCACGTAGAGCAGGCCGGCGCCGAGCGGCGTGCCAAGCCACTTGTGCAGGCTCGCGCCGTAGTACTCGCAGCCGAGGTCCGGAATGTGGAAGTCGATCTGCGCGAAGGCGTGCGCACCATCCACCATGACGTCCACGCCGTGGCGGTGCGCCATGTCCACGATCGCGCGGACCGGCAGCACCTGGCCCGTGATGTTCACCATGTGGCACACCATCAGCAGCCGCGTCCTTGGCGTGATGGCGCTTTCGTACAGCCGCACGATCTCGTCGTCGGACGCTGGATCGATGGGCAGCGAGACGACGCGGTTCACGGTGCCGTAGCGGCGCGCCTGGAGACGGAACATGTCGAGCATCGCGCCGTAGTCCTGTTGCGCCATCACGGCCTCGTCACCGGCCTTCCACGGCAGCCCTGCGATCACCGTGTCGAGCGACTCGGTGGTGTTGCGGGTGATGATCAGCTCCTCGGGCGCACACCCCGCCATGCGCGCCAGCAGTGCGCGCGCCGCGAGCTTGTCGTCGAACTGGCGCGTGCGCATGTAGTGCGACGCTTCGTAGTTGACCGCACGCACGTGCCCGAGGAACGCCTCGAGCACGGGCTCCGCCTGCATGCTGAAGTAGCCGTTCTCGAGATTGATGTAGTCGGGCGTGAGCCGGTACGTCGCCCGCATGAGCGCCCAGAAGGGCTCCTCCCGTGCGAGCTCGGGCGCGGGCAACGCGCCGTATTGTGCCCACAACTGGTCGCCCAGGAGGAGACCGATTGATGCACCGCCGATCGTGCGGAGGAACTCGCGCTTGTTCATGAGGTGACAGGAAGAGGCATGGGCCGCCTGACGCAGTCGGGTCGATAACGTGATTCCGTTCGCCTGAGCGCGCCAGTCGTTCGCACGAGAACGCCCCGGAGGCGCAGAACGTGCGGTCTCCCCCGCATCGCCTGCGAGCGTCCCATCCCGCGCTCCGCTTGCCAACCCGCGAGACCCGCCATGTCGCCGCGCCACCGGATCAGCCGCCCCTCTCTCCCTTCGACGAAAGCCTGGCTCCTTGCACTCGCCGGGGTCCCGCTCGTCGCGCCACCCGCCGCCGCGCCCCTGTACCGGCCGCGCGCCGTGATGCAGGCCTATGCGCGCGGAACCCGTTCCCCGGACGGGCGTCCGGGTCGGACCTACTGGCAGAATCGCGGCCGCTACGCCATCACCGTCACGGCGCTGCCTCCGGACCGCACCATCCGCGGCAGCGAAGACATTACCTACGTGAACAACAGCCCCGACGCGCTGTCGAGCCTGGTGTTCAAGCTGTTCCTCAACATCCACAAGCCGGGCGCGCCGCGCGTCAACGGGGCGAGTGACGCCTACCTGACCTCCGGCGTGCACGTCGATTCCTTCGCGGTGAACGGGCGCGCCGCGCCGTGGCCCGAGGGCGGCAGAACGTTCACGTGGCTACCCGTGCCCCTCCCCACCCCGCTGGCGTCGCACGACTCCACCCGCCTGCACGTCGCCTGGCACTACGAGATCTCCCGCGAGAGCAACCGCGAGGGCATGATCGATTCCACCACCTACTTCCTCGCGTACTTCTATCCGCGCGTCGCCGTCTACGACGACTACAACGGATGGGACACGATGGACTTCACGGACCAGCAGGAGTTCTACAGCGACTTCAACGACTACGACGTGACGGTGCGCGTGCCCGCACACTACGTCGTCTGGGGCACCGGCACGCTCGTCAACGCGCCGGAGGTGCTCCAGCCCGCGCCGCTCCAGCGGTTCCAGGCGTCGCTCGGTTCCGACGAGACCATCCGCGTCGCGACACGCGCCGACCTGGCCGCGCGGGCCGTCACCACAGCCGGCCCGGTGAACGCGTGGCACTTCCGCGCCGCCAATATTCCCGACATGGCCTTCAACCTGAGCGACCACTACGTGTGGGACGCGGCCAGTGTCGTCGTGGACGACGCGACGCGTCGCCGCGCGAGCGTGCAGGCCGCGTACAACGACTCGTCCGCCGACTACCGCCACATGGTGCAGTACGGTCGCCACGCCCTCGACTGGCTCTCGCACAACTGGCCCGGCGTGCCGTACCCGTACGAGAAGACCACCGTCGTGCAGGGCTTCGCGGGCATGGAGTATCCCATGATGGCCAATGACGAGTCCTACGCGGATTCCGTCTTCTCGCGCTTCGTGGCCGAGCATGAAATCGCGCACACGTACTTCCCGTTCTACATGGGCATCAACGAGACGCGCTACGGCTTCATGGACGAAGGGTGGGCCACCACCTTCGAGTACCTCATCGGGCGGGCGGACCTCGGCAAGGCGCGAGCGGATTCGGCATTCAGGCAGTTCCGCGTGACGGGCTGGGCGCACGATCCGTCGGCGGTGGCAGACCTCCCCATCATCACGCCGGCAGACATGCTCAAGAACGCCGCCTATGGCAACAACGCCTACGGCAAGCCCGCGCTCGGCTACCTCGCCCTCAAGGAGCTGCTCGGCGACACCACGTTCCGGAACGCCCTCCACGCCTTCATGGACCGCTGGCATGGCAAGCATCCCATCCCCTGGGATTTCTTCTACACGGTCAACGACATCGCGAAGGAGAATCTCGACTGGTTCTGGCAGGCGTGGTATTTCGACAACAGCTACATCGATATTGCGCTCGCAGGCGTGACGCAGGGCAGGGGCGGGTCGATCGTGACGCTCGACAACGTCGGCGGCATGCCCGCGCCCGTGGACCTGCGCGTGCGATTCACCGACGGGTCGACGCAACTCGTCCACGAGACGCCCGCCATCTGGCGCGCGAACCAGCGGCACGCCTCGGTGACCCTCCCGTCACGGAAAACGGTGCAGTCCGTCACGCTCGACGGCGGCATCTGGATGGACGCCAACGCCGACAACGACAGCTGGACGCGCAAGCGCTGAACGGGGCTCGCGCTATGCGAGCTCCCGTCCACGCGTTTCCGGAATCCATCGCCACGCGATGGCGCCGAGCAGGTACGCCGCGCCCGCAATCGCGAAGGCGACGCCAAAGCCGCGTGTCGTCGCGATGCGACCCACCGTGAACGGTGCCGCCGCGCTGGCGACACGTCCGATGTTGTACGTGAAGCCTTGCGCGGTCGCCCGGATGGAGGTCGGATAGATCTCCGCGGTCACCGCACCGAAGCCGCTGAAGAATCCGGTGCCGAAGAACGCGACGAAGGGCCCAAGCAGCAGCAGGAGAAGCGGAACCTTCACCACGCCGTAGAGTGGCAGCAGCAGGCTCGCCAGCAGCAGGTACGCGACGTACACCCGCTTGCGCCCCATCGCATCCGTGATGTAGCCGAACGACACGTAGCCCAGCCACATCCCCACCTGCATGGCCACGATGAACCATGACATGGTCACCGTGCTGAGGCCGATGCCCCCCTGCGCCGGCGCCAGCGACAGGTACGCCGGCACCCAGCCGTTCAGTCCCCACCAGCCGAACAACGCGCACGCATTCATGAACGTGACGATCGCCGTGGTGCCGAGCATCCGGCCGCGGAACATGTCCACCGCGCGTGCGAAGGTCGCACGTTCCTGCGGGCCTGCCGTCGTGCGTGCGCGCTGCTGCGCGAGCCACACCTCCGGCTCCTCCACCGAGCGTCGCACCCAGAGCGTGAAGAACGCGGGCAGGATGCCGACGAAGAACACGGCCCGCCACCCGTAGCGCGGGAGCACGACACCCACCACGATTGCCGCTACGGCGAAGCCGATGGCCCACGAACTCTGCATGAAGCCAAGTGCGCGTCCGCGGTGCCTGGCCGGCCAGGTCTCGGACACCAGCGCTGCGCCGCTCGCCCACTCGCCACCCATACCGAGTCCAAGGAGTGCCCGGAACAGCGCGAACTGCCACAGCGTCTGGGAGAGGCCGCATGCCGCGGTGAACACGGAGTAGAGCAGCACGCTCGCCATGAGGGCCCGCGTGCGGCCGAACCGATCAGCGATGTGGCCGAACGCGAGGCCCCCCACCGCGCCGCCCAGCAACGTGATGGATCCCAGCGCACCTGCCTGCGTCTTGGTCAGCCCCAGGTCGGCGATGACTGATGCGAGCGTGAGCGAAAACAGCATGACGTCGAACGCGTCGAGCGCCCAGCCCATCGACGCGGCAACGAGGGCGCGGCGCGCCGCGGAAGGCGCCACCCGCCACCAGCCGAACAGGCCGGCGTCCTCCGCCTGCGTCGTCAAGCGAACCGCTTCAGCGATCGCTCCTTCGCCTTCCGCATCTCCTCCTCGCGGTCGCGGGGTGGGGCGTGGATCTCGAGCGACTGGATGAGCCGGGTGGCGGCCGCAGTGACCTCGTCGACCGCGGTGTTGAACGCGGCCTCGTTCACTCGCGACGGACGCGTCGTCCCGCTCAGCTTCCGCACGAACTGCAGGGCGGACGCGTGGATCTCGTCCATCGTCGCCGGCGGCTCGAAGTTGGCCAGCGTCTTGATGTTACGGCACATGGGACCCTCCTTCCATCGAAACGTGTATATGGGCGACACCCCTTGTCGTCCCGAGCGCACCCCTTGTCGTCCCGAGCGCACCCCTTGTCATCCCGAGCACACCCCTTGTCGTCCCGAGCGCACCCCTTGTCATCCCGAGCACACCCCTTGTCATCCCGAGCGTAGCGAGGGATCTGCTTGTCCGCCGAGCCAGACCACCGGAGGCCGCCAGCGCTCCGCGAATCCCGGACCGATCTTCATCCGTACGGCCCACGGTGCTCGGGGACCCGCGCAGGATGACACACCGCTTACCAGTCCGCCATACCAGATGATACTATTTGGCTTCCCCTCCGTACCGCAGGCACGGGCATCACGCCGTGCGGTCCTCCAGGTTCAAGGCTCCACGATGACACTCTACCCCCGCCGCATCCCCGCTGCCGTCCGTGCCGTCGCTGTCATCGCGGCGCTCGCAGTATCGGCGCACGCCGCCGCCGCCCAGACCGCCACGCAGTCCGTCACCACGTCGGCCGCAGCGACTGAAGGCCAGGCCGGTGCCATCGCCAAGGCGCGCGCAGACAGCGCACGGTATCCGTACACCGTGGCGGACGTGAACTTCATGAGCGGGATGATCCACCATCACGCCCAGGCGCTCGTGATGGCGCGGATGGCGCCCACACACGGGGCCAGCCCCGCGGTGCGCACGCTGTGCGACCGCATCATCAACGCGCAGCAGGACGAGATCGTCGCCATGCAGCGCTGGCTGCGCGACCGCAATCAGGTGGTACCGGAGGCCACAGCCACCGGCATGAAGATGCAGATGAATGGCATGGAGCACGAGATGCTCATGCCCGGCATGCTCTCCGAGGCCCAGATGAAGGCGCTGGATGCGGCGCACGGGCTGGCATTCGACAAGCTGTTCCTCGAGGGCATGATCCAGCACCACACCGGTGCCGTGTCCATGGTGACCGACCTGTTCAACACCTACGGCGCCGCGCAGGATGAGCTCACCTTCAAGTTCGCGTCGGACGTCCAGGTGGACCAGCGAACGGAGATCGCCCGCATGCAGCGGATGCTCTTCATGATGGAGCTCGAGGGCCACTGATCACGCTGTTGCTGTCCGTTCCACCTCACCCCGTCCCACCAAAGGTATCGATCATGGGATCTGCGCATCACACCGTCCACCAGACGACACGACGCACCGTCGTCCGGACACTCACCGCCGCCCTCGCCTTCGGCGTGCCGCTCGCCGCGTCCGCCCAGGCGCCTGATCCGCGAGTCGGATTGCGCGCGGGCCTCATGAATGCCGCCGAGGCCTCGTGGAACCTGCGCGTCCTGTCGAAGACGCCGCCGTCCGGCAAGTTCCTCGGCAGCACGAACTCCGACCTGGCGTTCAAGGGCAATTACGTAATCCAGGGCAACTACAACGGGTACCAGATCTGGGACATCTCGAATCCCAGCGCGCCGTCCCTCCGGCTCTCGAACTACTGCCCCGCGTCGCAGAGCGACGTGTCGGTCTACAAGAACCTCCTCTTCGTGTCCGCCGAGGGCAACACGGGCCGCATCGACTGCGGTGACCAGGGAGTGAAGGAGACGGTGAGCCCGGACCGCATCAAGGGCGTGCGCATCTTCGACATCACGGACATCGAGCATCCGCGCAACGTCGCCAACGTGCAGACCTGCCGCGGTTCTCACACGCACACGGTGCTCGTCGATCCCAAGGACCCCGACAACGTCTACGTCTATGTCTCCGGCTCCTCGTCGGTGCGCCCCGATGCCGAACTGCACGGCTGCTCGGATGCGTCGCCGGACAAGGACGCGAACAGCGCCCACTTCCGCATCGAAGCGATCAAGGTGCCGCTCGCCCATCCCGAGCAGGCGGCCATCGTGAGCTCGCCGCGCATCTTCGACAACCTCGCCGCGGTGAAGAGCCACGGCGGCGCGCCGGACGATGTGCGCTCGGTGGCGGAAGCACGTGCGCGCGGCGCGTACTTCGTGAGCCTGGGCGGCCAGGAGATCCAGTTGCCCGACGGGTTCGTGACGCCGATGCTCGACAGCATCGTCAAGGCGCGTGGTGGTACCGGCGCCGCGACCGGCGCGGACAGCGCCGCGCTGCGCTCCGGCGTGCAGGCGCTGATCGAGAAGCGCTTCGGCGCGGGTGCCGGTCGTGCGCCGACCGGACCCGACCAGTGTCATGACATCACGGTCTACCCCGCCGTCGGCTACGCGGGCGGCGCCTGCGGCGGCTACGGCTTGCTGCTCGACATCCGCGATCCGACGCACCCGGTGCGCCTCGACGCGGCCGCCGATACGAACTTCTCGTACTGGCACTCCGCCACGTTCAACAATGACGGCACCAAGGTGCTGTTCTCGGACGAATGGGGCGGCGGCGGCGCGCCGAAGTGCCGCGCGACCGATCCGAAGGAGTGGGGGGCCGACGCGATCTTCACCATCGAGAACGGCAAGATGCAGTTCAAGGGCTACTACAAGATGCCCGCGGCCCAGACGGCCATGGAGAACTGCGTGGCGCACAACGGCTCGCTCATTCCCATCCCGGGGCGTGACGTGATGGTGCAGGCCTGGTACCAGGGCGGCATCTCCGTGTTCGACTGGACCGACCCCGCGCACGCGAAGGAGATCGCATACTTCGATCGCGGCCCCGTGGACTCCACGCACTTCACCATGGGCGGCTCGTGGTCGGTGTACTGGTACAATGGCGTCATGGTCAGCTCCGAGATCGCCCGCGGCCTGGACATCTTCGAGCTCACGCCGAGCGCGTACGTCTCGCAGAACGAGATCGACGCGGCGAAGTCGGTTCACCTGGACTACCTCAACGCGCAGGGCCAGCCGAAGTTCGTGTGGCCGGCCACCTTCTCGCTCTCGCGCGCCTATGTCGACCAGCTCGAGCGGTCGAACGGCACGTCGGCGAAGCGCATTTCCGGCTATCGCGAGGATCTCGCGGAAGCCGAAAAGGCCGGTGCATCCTCACGCCGCAGCACGCTCACCAAGCTGGCGAAGGAGATCGACGGCGACGTCGCCACGTCGGCCGACGCCGGCAAGATGCGCATGCTCGCGACGAGCGTCCGCGACCTGGCGGCGGCAACGCGCTGACCGCACACCGCAGGATGTGACCCCGGACGCACGGTCCGGGGCGGCGGATCTGGGCACGGCACGGCGAACACACCGCGCCGTGCCCTTTCCGCATGGACAGGCCGCGCGCGCACGGGTCACGCGCGCCGGCCACCCGTTAATCTTCCCGCATGCCCAGCACTCTCCAGGAGCGACTCGCGAAGGCGCTCTCGAACGTCAGGAATCCGCGCACCGGCGCGGACGTCTATTCCACGCAACAGGTGCGCGATATCGGTGGCACCCCCGATGGCCGCGTGCACCTCACGCTGCTGCTCACCAAGGACGACGATCCCGCACTCGCGAAGCACGTGCGCGACGCCGTCACCGCGGTCGATGGCGTGATCGACGTGCAACTCAAGGTGACGCCCGTGAAGCTGCCCGACGCCCCGCCCGCGCCGGCGAAGAGTCGCATGCTGCCGGTGATGGACCAGGCACCGGCGGCGCCCGCGCGTCCGTCCGCACCCACACCCAAGCACTATCCCGGCCTCGGCAA
>JBDTYL010000077.1:0-8419 GCA_040005695.1 bacterium
CGGAGGCGATGGGCGCGGTGCGCCAGGCCGGCTCGTCGAGCCGGCCATCGAGCGTGATGGGTCCGTCCGCGGCGTGTGCGGCCAGGGTGCGGAGGGTTGGTGCCGCGGTACCCGCGGCGACGGGATCAGCGCTCTTCACCTGAGCGCCGAGGGGTCGCGTCATGAGCGCAGCGGTGACGGCGAGCAGGGCCGCAGTGGATTTCATGCGTCCGAAGTTAGCGAGCGTAGCAGGCGTTCGCGGGACGGGCATATCTGCACGGGCATCTGATACGCCGCACGGCAGGACGCATCGAGAGGCGTGCCCGCCTATCCGACGGTGAGCCGGCGGGCTACGTTTCGGTTCCTCTCCTTCGACCGCCGATGACGGACCTGCGCGACCAACTCCAGTCATCACTCGGTGGTGCGTACACGATCGAGCGCGAGCTCGGCGGCGGTGGCATGTCGCGGGTCTTTGTGGCCGAGGAGACGGCACTGGGGCGGCGTGTCGTGATCAAGGTCCTTCCGCAGGAACTCGCCGGCGGCGTGTCCATCGCGCGCTTTCGCCGCGAGATGTCCCTCGCCGCGCGGCTCCAGCATCCGCACATCGTCGCGCTCATTGCGTCCGGCGAGGTGGACGGACTGCCCTACTACACGATGCCGTTCGTGGAGGGCGAGTCGTTGCGCGGACGGCTGGCGCACGGGGAGCTGCCGATTGCGCTCGTCATCTCGATTCTCCGCGATGTCGCGAAGGCGCTCGACTACGCGCACGCACGCCACGTCGCGCACCGGGACATCAAGCCGGACAACGTGTTGCTCGCGGGAAGCTCGGCGGTCGTCACGGACTTCGGCGTGGCGAAGGCACTCAGTGAGTCGACCGCCGTGGGACCGCTGACGTCCATCGGCATCGCACTCGGCACGCCGGCCTACATGGCACCGGAGCAGGCGGCGGCCGATCCGACGACGGACCTGCGTGCCGACATCTATTCGTTCGGGGCGATGGCCTACGAGATGCTCGCGGGGCACCCGCCATTCGCCGGGCGCAACACACAGGCGGTGCTGGCCGCACACGCGGTGGAGGCGCCTGCGCCCATCGGGATGCTTCGCGCGGCCACGCCGCCGCCGCTGGCGGATCTCGTGATGCGCTGCCTGGAGAAGCGTCCGGGTGACAGGCCGCAGCGCGCGAGCGAGTTGCTGCAGGTGCTCGATGCCGTTGGTACGCCGAGCGGTGTCGTACCGGGCAACGCACGCGGTGCATCGGCGGGGATTCGAGCGCGCCGCGTCATCGCGATCGTGGTCGCGGCCGTGTGCGTCATCGCGGCGGGTGCATGGTATCGGTCGCGTCCACGTGGCGCGCTGGCGCCCGAGCTGCGGTCGATCGCCGTGCTGCCCTTCGAGAACCGGAGCGGCGACACGACGTTCGACTACCTGGAGGACGGCGTCACGGATCACGTCCGCGACGCCCTGAATACGGTGACCGGACTGTCCGTGAAGGCGCGCGGTTCGTCGATCCAGATGAAGGGCATCAACGCACGAGAGGTGGGGGGCAAGCTGGGAGTGGAGGTGGTGGTCCAGGGGTCGCTGAGCCGATCTGGTTCACGCCTCCACCTCACGACGGAGCTCGTCAGGACGTCGGACGAGCGGGCGCTGTGGAGTCGCACGTTTGACGGTCGGGCGGACGAGCTGGGCGGAATGCAGGACACCATCGTCCGTGCCGTGTCCATGGCGCTGCACCTTCCCGCTCCGGGCGAACGGCCGTCCCGGGACGGTGGCCGTGGCACGACCGACGCCGAGGCATACGATCTCTTTCTCAGGGGTCGGCATGCGAAAGACCGGTTCGACGATGCGCATGCCATCGCGCTGCTCAGCGCCGCGGTGAAGCGGGATCCGCATTTCGCCCGCGCCGTTGCCTTCCTGGCGATGGCCTACGCGGACAGCCCGATGATGGGCGCTGTGTCCGCGGATGCCGCGATGCGACTGGCGCGCGAGAATGCAGACAAGGCGCTTGCGCTGGATTCGAGTGTCGTCGAGGGCTACATCGCCGATTCGTACGTGATGGCCACCGATTATCGGCGGCTGGGTGACGCGGTGCGGCCGCTGGAGCGCGCGTTCGCGATCGACTCCAACAACGTGGACCTGCTCTGGAGCTATGCCTTCGCACTCGCACAGATCGGACGCGTGCAGGAGGGACTCGTGCAGGCGCGCCGTGCCCGTGCGAAGGACCCGCTGCGCGTGATCGGCCTGCTCGGCAAGCTGCTCGGCATGGTCCATCAGTACGACGACGCCATCGCCGAGACGCGGTCGACGCTCGCGCTCGATCCGGGGCACGTGTTCGCATACCGCGAGCTGGGCTTCCTGTATGCGTTCACGGGGCAGCGTGACAGCGCGTTGGCGCAATTCGAGACAGCGTACCGGATCGATCCCAGGAACTTCGGGAGCGGGGCAAATCTCGTCTTCGGATATGCGCAGGCGGGACGGTGGAAGGATGCGGAGCGCATGCGTGCGTCGATCGAGGGGCAGGGCGGTGGAGGCTCGCCGAACTACGCGCACGCGCTCGCTGACCTCTCGTTCGGCCAGTACGACGCGGCGATGACGGCGCTCGAGGCGGCAGTGGATCATGGCGATCCGCTGCTCGCCTCGTTGAGCCTTCCCTGCGAGCTGATGTTCGATCCGCTCAAGGCGAACGCGCGGTTCGACGTGTTGATGCGGCGGATCGGCGCGCACGCCTGCCCCGCGTCCGGACGATGGCCCATTCACGCGCCCCCCGGGCGGGCGGCCTCGGCTGGCCGGATCTCAGCGATTCCGGCGGCTCGATCGTATTGACAGGATACTCCTGTCCCCGCCACGCTCGTGTTGCAATTCCTCCGATGCGCCGCCCACTACCGGTGCACGGCTTTCATGGCTTTGTGTCTCGGATCATCATCACTGTCCGCCGCCGCGCAATCGCTCGATGCGCCGACGGACGTCGTGACGCGCCCGTCCGGCACGGATAGCCACGTCGCGGCCATGCCGCAGACGCGCGCCGTGCGCACCAGTGAAGTGGTGGTGCTCGATGGCCGCCTCGACGAAGGTGCCTGGCAAAGCGCCCCGAAGACCTCGGCCCTCACCCAGACCGACCCGATCGACGGCGCATCGCCCACCGAGCGCACCGAGATCTCGGTCATCTACGATGAGAGCGCCATCTACGTGGGCGCACGCATGTTCAGTTCCAGCGGTCGAGTCTCCAGCCGCCTCGGTCGCCGCGACAGCGAGCTGACCGACTCCGACTGGTTCACCGTCGTATTCGACAGCTACCACGATCATCAGGGCGGCTATCGCTTCCGCATCAATCCGAGTGGCGTGAAGGGCGACGATGCCAACTTCGACCGCACCTGGGATCCTGTCTGGGATGCGGCGGTGTCGGTGGACAGTGCCGGCTGGACCGCCGAGATGCGCATTCCGTTCAGCCAGTTGCGGTTCGGCACGGCGCCATCGCAGCTCTGGGGCATCCAGTTCCAGCGCGAGATCGCGGCGAAGGTGGAGAAGATGGTTTCTTCGTACACGCCCAAGAGCGAAAAGGGGGGCGCCGCCAGGTACGGACACCTGCTGGGGCTGGAGAACATTCCGCAGAGCCACCGGCTCGAAGTGCTTCCGTACGTGGCGGCACGAGCAGAGTACAAGACAATCATCCCTGCGGTCGGCGCGGGGTTCTCCAATCCGTTCCGCAGCGGGCGTGATTACCACAACAGCTCCGGCGCCGACGTGAAATACCGTCCAACGCCGAACCTGACGCTCGACATGACCATCAATCCCGACTTCGGCCAGATCGAGGCGGATGAGTCGCAGGTGAACCTGAGCGCGAGCGAGACGTTCGTGGGCGAGCGACGGCCGTTCTTCATCGAAGGCTCGAGCATCTTCCGCACGACGCAGGACGGCGGTGGTGGCGGAGGTGGCGGCAACGAAGTGTTCTACACGCGCCGCATCGGCCGCGCGCCGCATCTCGGCGCGCCCTCCACGAGCGTGTACGCCGACGTGCCCCAGGCGGCATCAATCCTCGGCGCGGCGAAGCTCACCGGTCGCACGGCGCAAGGGTGGTCCATCGGCATGCTCGACGCGGTCACCAACCGTGCGGTTGCCGAATATGCGACCCTCGACGGATCGCGCGGACGCGCGGAAGTGGAGCCGCTCACGAATTACCTGGTGGGACGGCTGCGACGAGACTTCCGCGCGGGAGCGTCGAGCGCCGGCGCCATCGTCACGCAGGTGGCACGGAGCCTCCGCGATTCACTGCTGACAGAGCGACTGCACGCGTCGGCAACCGTCGTCGGGGCCGACGTCCGACATGAGTGGGCGGAGCGCATGTGGGGCGTGACGGGCACGTTCGTCGGCAGCTCGGTGCAGGGCAGCCCCGCGGCCATCGTCAGCACGCAGCGGTCATCGCTCCGCTACTTCCAGCGCCCCGATGCGCGAACGAATCACGTGGATTCGTCGGCGTCTGCGCTGGGTGGATTCCAGTGGTCCGCCAACCTCAACAAGATGGCCGGCCTGCACTGGCGCGGGCACGTGTGGTTCAGCGGCACGAGCCCGGGCTTCGAGACGAACGACCTCGCCTTCCAGACGAGCGCGGATCGCATGCGTGTCGAGGAGAGCATCGCGTACGAGGAGAACGAGCCCGGGCGTGCGGTGCGACGGTGGGTCGTGCGCGCCACGCCAGACCAGAGCCGCAACTTCGACGGCGATCGCACGGGCAATGGCCTCAAGGTCGATGGCGACATCACCTTCCTGAATTACTGGAACACGCACCTGACCTTCGACCGCGACTGGACCACGGCGGACGACCGGCTCACGCGCGGCGGTCCGCTCGCCAGCAATCCCGGACAGACCACCCTCGTCGCATCCGTGAGCAGCAACCCGCGCTTCGCGTATACGGCGAACGTGAACGGCATGACCAGGCGCACCCCCGCCGGGGGGTGGGCCAACTCGATCGGCAGCCGCATCGGATTCAAGCCCACCTCGGCGTGGAGCGGCGAGCTGGAGCCACGCTTGAACCGCAGTCACGGCGTGGCGCAGTACGTCACATCCGTCGTTGACGTGTTCGCGGTCGAGACGTACGGGCGGCGGTACATCTTCGCGCCCATCGAGCAGACGACCACGTCGCTCAACATGCGGCTGAACGTCACCATGCGACCCACGCTCACCCTGACGCTCGTTGCCCAGCCGTTCATTGCGAGTGGGCAATACGGAACGCCCCGACAGCTCGCTGCGCCGCGCTCGTACGACTTCTCCGAATTCGGCAGGGACAGGGGAACGATGACCCGAGACGCGAACGGTGCGTTCACGGTCGATCCCGATGGCGCAGGCCCGGCAGCGGCGTTTGTCGTGCCGAACCTGAGCTTCAACACACGCACGCTGAATGCAACCGCGGCGCTGCGCTGGGAATGGCTCCCCGGTTCGAGCGCATTCGTGGTGTGGCAGCAGCGCCGAAGCGCGCCCGGCACAACCGGGGAATTCGGGTTCGATCGTGATCGCAGCGACCTGTTTCGCGCCGTGCCGGAGAACACGCTGCTCCTGAAAGTCAGCTACTGGCTCAATCCCTAGGGCGCTGTCCCACGGTCAGCTTCGCCCGTTCGCGCAGGGCCGCGTCGATCTCCTGGGCGGCGATGACGCGGGGAAACGGAAGGTTCCGCTCACCAATGCGAGTCGGCACCTGCACGCGACTCACCGCACCATCCGCTCCCACCTCGACCAGCGCTTGCGCCAGGTCATTCTCCTGCTGCTTCACCGTGATGACCAGCGTCCAAACGCCGGCGTCGCCCCACTGCTTGCGCAGCGCATACGCGCCCGTGCGGGACGTCGATGAAAAAGACAGCGGCATGCTCCGTCGCTGGCCGTTCACGATACCTTCCGCCGTCCCGCTCACCGGATAGGCGACCGCATCGCCATGGTGAAACGCGTGCACCAGGAGGAATGCCCCACGCGTCGTGGCGTCGTACGGATTGACGGGAGTCTCGATGGAGATCCAGGGTGGGCCGGCGGCGGCCCCTCGTGCGTGGGCGTATGGCGAGGACGCAAGCAGGGCGGATGCGCCGAGCAGGGCCGATAGCGCGGCGATGCGACGGCGGGATCGTGGGGTGAGCATTGACAGCCTCCGGTGTGGTGTGCGGATAGGATGCCGCCCGACTCCGCTTCGCTTACTTGCCGTGCACCTGCACCGTTCCCTTGAACGTCCGGACGACAATCCTCGCGCCGCCCATCCCGCTCGACGTCATGAGGGTCATGCCCCGGCCCTCACTGCCCTTCGTGGGGCGAGTGTTGGTCCACCCGTTCGTGATCATGCCTGTAATCGTTGCGGCGTCGAGCTCGACATCGCCGCGACCCATGAGGGCGATGTCGATTGGCCCGCTGTGCGACTCCAGCTCAACAGACGATGCCCGCGACACCGCCGACGCAAAGGAGATCGATCCGGTTGTCGATTCCAGCTTTGCGCGCTCCACTTCACCGCCGATCGAGCGAATGGCGCCGCTGATGGTCGACGCGCCCACGTCCTGACCGCCCCGCAGGTTGATGTCGCCGGTTGCGGTCTTGGCGCGCAGCCACTCCGGCGAGCCATCCATCGTCACGTTGCCATCCATCGTCTCGGCGCGCACTTCCCTTGGGTTGCCGTGCACGGTGATGGAGCCACCGACGACGTTGAGGTCGAGCCCACCCGTGATGCCGGTGACGTCCATGTCCGCACTCCCCGTCTTGAGCCAGAGGCGAGCACCGCGCGGAATCCGGAGCACCAGCTTGCCCTCGCGTCCGCCCTGCTCGTTCGGCGCCTCGATGAACATCTTCATCCCTTTCGCCTTCTCTCCCGGCGCGCCGCCCGCGGACGCAACATGCGATCCGCTCTGCACCACGCCGGTCATGTCCACGCTGTCACGATCCCATCCTATCACCTGGATCTCGCCGACCGCGGCGAAAAGGCGGATGGACGCGGTGGACGTGACCGCCCGTGCGACCTGCACCTTCTGCTGCGCGTGCGCGGTCAGCCACGGAAGCGTGGTGCCGACTGCCGCCACGAGCAGGCACCGCGCGGACGGCATCATGTGCGCGGCGCGAGCTCGGTCGCCCGCTTGAGGAGGTCGATCTTCCGCTCGTAGTTCGACGCGAACAGCCTGGCGAGCGCCCGGTTCGCGGGATCGCGCGCGAGCGCGTCGCGCGCCTCGGCGATCGCGGCATCGGCGACGCGCAGGCTGCGCTCCACGATCTCGACCGTCGATGGTGCAAGCGAATCACGGCGCTCGTCGAGTGAACGCTGCAGCACATCGATACTCCGCGTGAAGCCGGACTCCTCCGATGCGAGCGACGCGGGTAGCGCAACCGGTACGTGAAGTGGTGCTTGCGGAGTCTCGACCGAACCTGCCACCTGGTCCGGGGCATGCGGCGACCGGCGCATCATCGCCACCGTGATCACCGACGATCCCACCGCGATCAGCACCGCGGCCGCAGCGAGGTGGCGCACGCTCCGTCCACCTCCGAAGCCCCGACGCACCTCCCGCTTTGGCCCCAGCTCGGCCCTGATGTCCGCCCAGAGATCGTCGGGGGGCGCGATGGCAGCCGGCAGTGCGCTCGCTGCGTTCTCCAGCATGACGAGCGATGAGAGCTGCTCCGCGCAGCTGTCACAGAGCGCGAGGTGCTGCCGCGCCGCGCTCGCCGCGCCGGCGTCGAGCGTCCCGTCGTGCAGGTCGCACAGGTGATCGAATGAAAGATGGTCAGTCATGACTCGAGTCTCTGAATGAGGAGCTGCCGCGCGCGATGGAGCTGCGCCCGGAGCGTGCCCGCGGCGAGCCCTGTCATGCGCGCGATCTCGTCGTGCGAATAGCCCTCGACGTCGTGCATCACGAACGCGCGACGCACCCCGGGCGGAAGCGCCGCGATCGCGCGCTCCAGGTCGATCGCCGAGCCGACGTCCGCGGGCGGGACGGATCCCTGCGGTACGGCGTTGCCGTCGTCGCGTTCGTCCTCCCCCAGGGTCACCCGCGACAGTCGGCGCCCGGTGGCTCGGCGCTGCATGAGCATCGCGTTTACCGCAATTCGATGCAACCAGGTGGTGATGTTCGCGTCGCCACGAAATTGCGGCAGGGCTTCCCAGGCGCGCACGAACGTGTCCTGCGTGAGCTCGCGCGCCTCGACCGGACTGGCCGTGAGCCGCAGGCACAGTGCGTACACCCGTCCCGAGTGTTCGCGGTAAAGCGCCTCGAATGACGCGACGTCCCCGGTGACCGCACGAAAATTCACCGACTTGTCACGATCGGCGGGCTCCAGCACAGCGGTCGAGGGCTCGAGGTGGGATGCAGAAGTCGCCATCTGGAGCTTGGATGCCGGCGGGCCGCGCGGCGTTTAGTGCCAGATGCTACTTCACCGGCTTCGGCATCACGGGATAGACCCCCGCATCCGCAAGCTGTTTCGCGAACGCCGAGAA
>JBDTYL010000078.1:0-8059 GCA_040005695.1 bacterium
GGCGCTGCGCATCCTCCTCGCGGTCGCGGACGCGCTGAGCTACGCGCACGCACGCGGCCTGGTGCATCGCGACATCAAGCCCGAGAACATCATGCTGTCGGGTCGCCATGCGCTCATCGTGGACTTCGGCGTGGCCAAGGCGCTCGAGACCGCGGACCACGGACGACTCACGACCGTCGGGCTGACACTCGGCACGCCCGCGTACATGGCACCCGAGCAGGCAGCCGCCGCGCCGGATATCGATCATCGGGCCGATCTCTATGCGTTCGGAGTCGTGGCGTACGAGCTGTTGAGTGGCAAGCCGCCATTCAGTGGCATGACGCCCCAGCAGGTCATCGCTGCGCACATCACGCGCGCGCCGGAACCACTCACCGTCGTCAACCCGGCGATTGACCCGCTGCTCGCGCGCATCGTGATGCGTTGTCTCGAGAAGGATCCGGCCGATCGCTACCAGAGCGCCGACGAGGTCCATGCGGCCCTCGAGAAGGTGACGTCGTCGAGTGGCGAACAACCCGGACGCGCACCAGCACTCCGCGGACGATCCGTTGTGCGCGGCGTGGGCGCGGCGGTTGCGCTCGCCGTGGTGGGCGGCCTCTTCCTCCTCTATCGGCGACAGCAGCCATCCACGTCGCCACTCGTCATCGGGACCGCCTCGCAGGCGACCACGGATGACGGCCTCGAGATCCAGCCCTCGCTCTCTCCCGACGGACGCTTCGTCGCGTATGCGGCCGGCAACTCGCAGCGCATGCGCATCTTCATCCGGCCCGTCGCGGGCGGTCGCACGATTGCCCTCTCGGATGACTCCAGCTCCGTCGAGATCCAGCCACGATGGTCGCCGGACGGGAATCAGTTGCTCTTCCTCTCACGGAACGGCGCGTACGTCTCGCCGGCACTCGGCGGATCGGAACGGCTCGTCGCACCTGGCGGCGACGGCGACAACGCGGTGCGGTCGGCGTCGTGGGCGCCCGATGGGCAGTCGGTGGTCATCGTGCGCCACGACTCCGTGGTCATCCAGGCGCTCGACGGCAGCGGGCGACGCCCAGTGGCGGATGGCACGGCGGTGCATTCGTGCGCGTGGTCGCCGAACATGCGGTGGATCGCCTGCGTCGCCGGCAATCAGTTCGCGCTCGTGCCGGGCTTCGAATTCGGCAACCTGGCGCCGAGTGCGATCGTGGTGTTCCCGGTGAGTGGCGGTGCGGCCAGGTTGCTCACCGATATCTCGCATTCCTACCAGTCGCCGCAATGGTCGGTCAACTCGGCCACGCTGTACGTCGTCGCCAATCGCGATGGTCCGCGCGACGTCTACTCGATTCCCGTCGCGGACGATGGTCGCACCGGCGGTGCCGTGCAGCGGATGACCACCGGGTTGAATCCGCAGTCGATCAGCCTCTCTGCCGACGCCACGTTGCTGGCCTATTCGCTCTACACGGCCAAGGCGAACATCTGGGCCGCGCCAGTCGCGTCGGGCACCGCGCTCTCCACGCGCGACGCGACACCGATGACGTCCGGCAGCCAGGTGATCGAAGTGCTGTCGTCGCGTGGCGGATGGATCTGCTTCGACAGTGACCTGAGTGGGAGTTCGGAGATCTATCGGCTGGCCATCGCGGGCGGAGCATCGGAGCGCCTGACGCACGACTCCCTTGCCAAGTTTGCGCCTGAGCTGTCGCCGGATGGACGCGAGGTGGTCTACCACGCGTTCGGCCAGGACGGCCACCGCCAACTCTACGTCCTGGATCTCGCCGCGAACTCCACGCGTAAAGTGCTCGACTATCCCGGGCAGGCCAGCACGCCGCATTGGTCGCCAGACGGCTCGGCGCTGGTGGCGTGGGACCAGTCGTCGCGCGACGGCCGGGTGTTCATCGTGCGTCGCGACCACGCCGGCCTGTGGGACGTACGCGCACGACACCTGGCGCGGGGGACCGTACCGGTCTGGTCGCGAGACGGACAGACCATTGCGTTCATCACTCACGGGGGGAGCGTTCGAATGATCGCCCCGGATTCCGGACCCGTTCGAACCTTGTACACGCCTGTGCTGGAGCGCGGTGATCCCATTGCGGAGACCATTCTCTGGTCGGCCGATCCGAACGTGATCTACCTCAAGGGTCGCGATGCCGCGCGACGGGGCGGCATCTGGAGCCTTCACCTGGCCGGCGACGCCCCTCGCCTCCTGCTGCGGCTCGACGATCCCGCGCGTCCCTCCGATCGTCCCGACTTCGCCACCGACGGGCGTCGGTTCTTCTTCACCATCGACGATCGCCAGAGTGACGTCTGGATCGCGAAGTTGCGGGCGCCGTAGCAGTCCCTGCGTTGGCACCCAGTCGCCGCGGACACCGCTGGCCGAACGTCACCACTCCGTGATCGCACGTGTTCGTCGCGACCGCGCCCGATCGATGTCGTGCGGCACGTGGACGCGTATCGGTGAGCATGCGGCCGATCATCTCCCGTTACCGCCATAGAACCCGCGCACCTGCTCCACGAGCGCACTCCACCGGCCGACCGCCCGCCGCGCCTCCGGCAGCGCTGCGAGCAGCCCCCGTCCATACCGCTTGGTGACGATCCGCGGATCGGCGATCACCACCACCCCACGATCCGTTGCCGTTCGAATGAGTCGGCCGAATCCCTGCTTCAGCCGCAGCGATGCATGCGGCAGCATGTATTCCGCGAACGGGTCGCCCCCGCGCGAACCGATCGCCTCGCACTGCGCCGCGGTCACCGGCTCGGTCGGCACGCGGAAGGGCAGCTTCGCGATGATGAGCCCGCGCAGGGCATCGCCCGGAACGTCCACGCCCTCCCAGAATGACGCCGTGCCGAGGAGGATGGCCTGCCCCGAGTCACGGAAGCGCGCGAGGAGCGCATCACGGCTCTCCTCGCCGTGCACGACGAGCGGCCAGCGGCGCTCGACGCCACGCGCCCGCAGTTCCGCCGCCAGCTGGCGCACGTCACGATGGCTCGTGAAGAGGACGAACAGCCCGCCGTCCGACGCGTCGGCGACATCGAGCACGATGCGCGTGATCGCGGACCGGTGGCCGTCGCCGTCGACGTTGGGGGCGGGGATGTCGGATGGGATCGCAAGCAGCGACTGCGTCGCGTAGTCGAAGGGCGACGGAAACACCGCGGTAATCGGCGTGAGCTCGGCGTCGTCGAGGCCGAGGCGCGCGGCGAGAAAATCGAAGCGGTGGGCGTCGGTCGCGCCGTCGCCAGCGGATGCGGTGAGCGTGGCGCTCGTGACGATCGTGCTGTCGAGCCGCTTGAAGAGGTCCTCGCGGAGGATCGGCGCGAGATCCAGCGGCACGCTCGACAGGGCCACGGACTTCTCGCGTCCGCGCACCTCGATCCAGCGGATGCTGTCGTCGTCGGGGGGAGGCGTAAGGGCGCGGCGCAGGCCGTCGCCGGCGGTCTGCAGCCGGCGCGTGACGGAGCGCAGCTCGTTCATCAGCGGCGCCAGCTCTTCATCGAGGGCGGTGCTTCCCTCGATGCGCTCTCGCACGAGGCTGAGCCCGTGGTTGAGCAGTTCGATCTCGCCGAGGGTGTCCTGCAGCGCCACGTCGAGGCCCGCCTTCCAGATGCGGTGCGACGAGAAGGCCTGCGTCAAGCGGACGACGGGCTGGCCCTCCTCCTCGATGAAGGTGTCGAGGAGGTCGAACAGCAGCTCGCTCTTGTTCCGCAGTGCGAGCACGGACGGCGCGAGCTTCGCGTCGAGCAGGTCCAGGCTGGCGGTGCTGAGCAGGTCCTTGCTCGCACCAAGCCGCATCGCGAGCGCGGGCAGCAGCCCCTTGCCTCGCCGGTCAAGCCGGCCGACCAGGCGCTGGAGCCCGCGGCGCGTGACCGTCGCGCCCAGGTGCGTGGCGGCGGCATCCTCGAGGTGATGGCCCTCGTCCACCACGAGCCGGCCGTACGCGGGCAGCACCGCTGCGTCGTCCCAGTTCTGCGCCGCGCGACGGACGGCGAGGTCCGCCAGCAGCAGGTGATGGTTGACGACGATGACGTCGGCGTCGGCGGCCTTGCGACGTGCGGCGAACACGAAGCAGCTCTCGAAGTGCGCGCACTTCACGCGCGTGCAGACGTCCGGCTCGGCCGACACTTCATCCCACACTTCGGGACGCGGGGGGATCGGCAGGTCGGCCAGCGAGCCGTCCGTCGTCTGCGCCGCCCATGCGGCAATGGTCTTCAGGTCGCCGGCCATCCCGTCCTCGAACAGCTCGGCCGCGCCGCCAATAGCCTGCTCGAGGCGCAGCTTGCACAGGTAGTTGCGCCACCCCTTCAGAAGCGCGAAGCGCACCTTCTGGTCGGTGAGCGCCCTCGCCAGGAAGGGCAGGTCCTTCCCGACAAGCTGCTCCTGGAGATTGATCGTGTTCGTGGAGACGACCGTCCGCTCGCCATTTGCCGCGGCCCATCGCAGCGCGGGCACGAGGTAGCCGAGCGACTTGCCGACACCGGTGCCTGCCTCGAGCAACCCCACGCCGCCCTCGTTGTACACGCGCGCAATCGCCGCGGCCATGGCGCGCTGGCTGGCGCGGTCCTCGTAGCGCGCGTGTTGCTTCGCGATTGCGCCATCGGGACCGAGGTCGTGCGCGACCGCGCGGGGGTCGAGCCGCACCTGCTTGCGTTCGTGCGGCACCTCGACGACGACGTAGAGTTTCTTCGCATCGTTGTCGATGATGCCGAAGCCGATGCCGTCGTCGTGCAGCCGCGCGGCGACGTCGTAGTCCGCGCCCGATGGCTCCAGCACGCCTGACGGATGGTTGTGCAGGAGCATCTCGCCGGCGCGCGCAAAACCCGGCAGCGCGAGCACGCTCCCCACGTCGCCGCGTGCGACCACGCGGCCCGTGAGCACACGTCCCTCTTCATCGATGGCCGAGACGAAGCACACCTCGCGGCCGCCGGCCATGCGGATGGCCGCACGCATCGCCGCCGAGGCGGACGCGGCGATGCGGTTGGAAACCGGCGGCTTCGGGGCGGGGCGCGGCACCCCTGAAGATAAACCGAAGGTCCGTCAGGGACGAGGTGTCAGGTCTTGAGTGGCTTCTTCTTCGCCGCGGGGAACAGCACGTTGTTCAGGATGAGGCGATAGCCGGGACTCGACTTGTGCAGCGACAGGTCCGTGGGCGGATTGCCGATGGCGTGCTGCGGATCCTCGGGGTCGTGGCCACCGAGGAATGTCCACGTGCCCTTGCCGTAGTCGCCGTGGATGTACTTCACCCACGGCGCGCCCTCCTCGGTGGCAAGCACGACGTCGCCCGGCTTGAGGGTGGCCTTGGTGAAGCTGGTGGTCACCCCGTAGTAGTCGTTGATCACGCTCCGATGATCCTGCACCAGCATGCTCGGCACGGGATCGAACTTCGCGGAGAAGTTGAACAGCGTGAAGGTGCCGAGGGGCTGGCGTCGTCCCGGCACGTTGACCTGGTGTCCGTCGATGTCGCTCATCGAGTTCACGAACGGCGAGTGCTCGAGGTGCACGTCCTTGAATGCGAGCGCACGCTTCCAGTTCATCTTCGCATCGGCATCGGGATCCATCGGCGAACCGTCGGCGAACTCGCCGGCGATGTCCACGTCGTGGCCGGCAATCGCGAGCTCGAGCGTCTCGGTGGCGCCGCACATGGCGAAGAGGAATCCCCCGCGCTCCACGAAGGCGCGGATGCGTTCCGCCACGTCCTTCTTCAATCCGGGCACGCTCGCGTAGCCGAGCTGCTTCGCCATGGCCGCGTTCTTCGCCACCATCTCGCGGAACCACGGCGCGTCGCGGTAGCCGAGCTGGAACTTGTTGAACTGCCCCGTGAAGTCCTCGTGGTGGAGGTGCAGCCAGTCGTACTTCACCAGGTCACCCTGCTCCACCTGCTCGTCGTAGATGGGCGTGTACTCGATGCCGGCGTACTTGAGCGCGAGGGTGACCGCGTCGTCCCACGGCTGCTGGTCCGGCGGCGTGTACACGGCGATGCGCGGCGCTTTCTCGAGCGGCACGCTCTCCATGTTGCCGCCGGCCATCTCCTTCCGCAGGGCTGCGAGCTGACCGTCGTTCACCGGCTCCGTGGCGATGCCGTCGAGCGCGGCGCGACGCCGGATCTCCGGCGCATCGGGCAGCAGGAACGACCCGCCGCGATAGTTCAGCAACCACTCCGCCTGCAGGCCGGTCTTCATGGCGTTGTAGGTGAGCCCGTACGCCTTGAGGTGGTTGGTCTGGCCGTCATCCATCGGGATGAGCAGGCGCTGCCCGCGCGCCGTGGACAGGGGCAGCACCAAGGCGAACGCCGCGATCGCGGTCCGTCGAAGGAACGTCTGGAACATCATGATCCTGGCGGAACGGCGCCGCGCACGAGCTCCAGCTCGCGACGCGCCTGGGGGAGGAGCGCGCTCTGCGGCGCGCTGAGGATGAGGTGCTCGAGGTGCGCGGCGGCGCCGGCGGTATCGCCGCGGGCGCGCAGCGCGCGCGCCCATTCCAGCTCGCTCTCGGCGGCCTCGGGCGCGTCGGGATGCTCGGTCACGATGCGCTGCCACACGGGAATCGCCTCTGCAGGATGGGACGCGTGCAGGCGTGCGGCCGTGAGCAGCAACGCCGACGCGACCTCGGGGTGTTCCGTGGCCGATTCGACGAACTGCGCGGCGGCGACCGCACTGTCTCCGCGTGCGAGCGCGAGAAAGGCTGCGCCGAGCTGCGGCGCGGAGTCGCCGGTCGCGCGGGCCAGCAGGCCCATCGCGAGCGCGAGATCCGCGCTGGGCGACGGTGAGCCGCGCAGCAGTCGACGTGCCGCGCCCAGCCGGCCGTCGTAGAGCGCGAGCCACCCGGCGGCCTCGCTCGAATCGGCCTCCGGGCCGGCGGCGTGCAGCGCGGTGCGGGCTCGCGACAGATCCCCGGCGCGGACCCACGCCATGGCCGTCTGCTGGGCGAGGCGCATGCGCTGCGCGGGGACGAGGAAGCGGTCGTAGCGTGCGATGAGCGCGTCCGCGTCCGCACCGCGATGGAGTCGCACGAGCGCCGCGACGTGCAGGGGCAGGTACTCCCGCGCCACGTGCGAGGAGTCCAATTCGTGGGAGTCGAGCGGCACGAGCGTGAACACGTCGGACAGGGCGCCGACGCGCAGCGCGGCGTTCGCGGCATTCGCGGCGAGGCCGGGGGAGCGGCGCACCGCGAGCGCGGCGACGAACGCGTCGTGCGCGATGGACCAGCGCTCCTCGGTGGCCGCGCGCGCGCCGAATTCTTCCCAGACGGTGGCCACGCTCGTGTCGGGCCGCAGCACGCGGAGCGCATCCCACGCCTGCTGGGGGCGATTCCATGTCAGCTCGAGCTCGGCCAGCGCGCGCCGTGGGCCGGCGTCCACCGGCAGCGACGCGAGCGCGGTGCGCACGCTGTCGCGCACGCCCTGCGGCGCGGGCGCCAGCGCGAACGAGGCGGCCATGGCCAGGTGTGGCGCCTCCACGAGCGCGCGTCGCCACGACTGCGCGCTCGCCACCCATTCGCCCATTGCCGCGCGCAGCTGCGCGTTCTCGTATTCCAGGTCGCGCAGACTGCCGAGCGCGAGGCGGCCGCGCGCCACGATGCTGTCCGCCGTCGCCGGTCGACCCAGCTGGATGAGCAGGCGCGCGTATTCGCGATAGGGCGCCGCGTCGCGCGGTACTGCGCGCACCCACCGCTCGAACGCCTCGCGCAGGGGATCGTCGCGCCGCAGGATCTGCAGCGTGCGCAGTTGCACGGTGCGATACAGCGACTCGCGAGGGAATTGCGCGATGAGCGTATCGAGCGGCGCGAGTAGCGAATCACTCATCCCGAGCTCGGCGTACACCCGCTCGAGCCCGAGCACCGCGTTGGGGGACGGGGCCACGTGGACTTCCCCGCGAAAGAGCACGGCGGCCTCGCGATACTTGCCGTCGTTCTCCAGCTCGAGTGCGCGCACCACGTTCGGCCGCTCTTCCTGGGCCCGCAGCACGCTGCGAGCGACGGCCGGCGCCAGGATCACGATGACCAACGCGACGACGAGGGCGCGGACCGCGCCGGCGTCAGGGCGACGAGGCCGGCGCATTGTTCAACCGCGTGAAATAGTCGAGGATGGCGCGACGCTCATCGGCC
>JBDTYL010000079.1:0-8557 GCA_040005695.1 bacterium
GGCATACATCCCGCAGGAGTACCTGCCCGACGCGCTGGCCGGCTCGGCGTTCTATTCGCCCGGGCCCTTCGGCTTCGAGAAGGAAATCGCGAAACGGCTGGCCTGGTGGGAAGAGCTGCGGCGGCGCGCGCAAGGTGGCGCCGAGCCGAACGAACATTCACGAACCGAGGAGTGAGTCATGCGTCGTCTCGTGTTGGGTGCGGCTGTCGCCGCGGTTGCAGTGATCGCCGGGTGCAGTACCCTCGGCAAGCAGGCGTTCCAGCAGCCCATCGTCCACCTGCAGGACGTGCGTGTCAACGGCGTGGGGCTCACCGGTGGGAACCTGGACGTGAAGCTGAGCGTGTACAATCCCAATGGCTATCGCATGGACGCCACGCGGATGACGTACAACCTGGTGATCGGCGAGAACGTGCCGCTCGCGACGGGCGCGGTGGACAGCCGCTTCACGGTGAACGGCAACGACTCGAGCGTGGTGACGGTGCCCGTGAGCTTCACCTACAGCGGCATCGGCGCGGCGGGGCGCCAGCTGATGAACACCGGCGGCGTGGACTACCGCGTCAAGGGCGACGTGACCGTCGGCACGGTCGTGGGTAACTTTACCGTTCCTTACTCGGCGACCGGCCGCTTCAACGCCCTCACCGGCGCATCGCGCCAATAAGAGGCCCGCGCATCTCACGCATCCTGATCAACGTCACACCGCCGGTCGAGCGGGCGGTGCTCATCGGGGCCCCGCTCAAGCGGGCCGGTGCGCGCAAGTCGCTCGACGAGCACCTTGCCGAGCTGGAACGGCTGGCTGATACCGCGGGCGCGGTGGTGGTCGGCGTGCTCACGCAGCAGCTCGACCGCCCGCATCCCGGCACGTACCTGGGCAAGGGCAAGATCGAGGAGCTCAAGACGCTGGTGGGCGAGCGCGACGTCTCGCTCATCATCTTCGACGACGAGCTGTCACCGAGTCAGGGCAAGAACATCGAGGACATGGTGGGCACGCGCGTCGTGGACCGCGCGGAGCTGATCCTGGACATCTTCGCCACGCGTGCCCGGAGCAGCGAGGCGCGCATGCAGGTGGAGCTCGCGCAGCTCGAGTACACGCTGCCGCGCCTCACGCGCATGTGGACGCACCTCGAGAAATTCCGCGGCGGCATCGGCGTGCGCGGCCCCGGTGAAACACAGCTCGAGACAGATCGCCGACTCATCAACCACCGCATCAAGCTGTTGAAGGAGCGGCTCGCGCATGTACAGCAGAATCGCGCGGTGCAGCGCCAGAGCAGGGCGGGGTCGTTCAAGGCCTCCATCGTGGGCTACACGAACGCGGGCAAGTCATCCATCCTGCGGGGGATGACGGGCGCGCAGGACATTCACGTGGAAGACCGGCTGTTCGCCACGCTCGATCCGCTCACGCGGGAAGTGGACCTCGGCGAGAACGCGCAGGTGCTGCTCACCGATACCGTCGGGTTCATCCGCAAGCTGCCGCACCATCTCGTGGCCTCGTTCCGCGCCACGCTCGAGGAGACGCGCGACGCCGACCTGCTGCTGCACGTGGTGGACGCGAGCCACCCCTTGTGGGAAGAGCAGCGCCTCGTCGTCGACGACGTGCTGCACGACCTGGGGATCACGGACCAGCCCGTACTGCTCGTGTTCAACAAGATGGACCTGCTGAGCGAGGAAGCGGCGCTCGCGCTGCAGGAGCGCGTCACCGCCCTCGTGCCGAACGCGGTTTTCGTGTCCACCGAGGCCGAGCACGGGCTCGACCCGCTGTTTCGCGCGTTGCGCGGTGCGATGCGGGCGCGTCGGCCCGTCGCCGAAGTCTGGCTCCATCCGCGAGAGGGCAAGCTCCTCGCGGAAATCCACCAGCACGGCGAGGTGCTCGACCAACGCAGCGAAGGCGAGCAGATGGTGATCCGGGCGCGACTGCCGGAGCGTCTGCGCGGCCGGCTCGAGCAGGCGGGCGCCGACGTGCGGATCGTCAACGGCGTGTCCGCATCGCCGACGACGACCTGAGCGAGCCTTCGCGCACGCCGCGCCGCTGCTAGGTTTTTCCCATGCCGCGCGTCCTCGTCGTCACGTATCAATGGCTCCCGATGTTCAGCGCGGGAGTCAAGCAGGTGGCCAACCTGTGCCGGTACTTGCCGGCGGCGGGGTGGGAGCCGCACATCCTCACCAAGGACTGGACGACTGGCGCCGCGCCGGAGGATGCGCCACTGGGCCTGTCGCTCCAGCCGATCGACAGCGTCCCTGCGCTCAAGGGGGCGGCGTTGCTACCTGTCGTCCTGGCGCCGTACCAGCTGCGCGACAATCGATGGATGCGATGGCACGCGCGGGCGGATGCGACCCGTGCCGCGCATGGTGCGCTGTCGCCGCGCACCTGGTTGCGCTGGGCGCTGGATGCGACGTATCCACTCTACGGCGATTACCCGGACCAATACCGTGGCTGGGTGGAACCCGCCGTCGCCGCGGGGATGGCTGCCGTTCGGCAATACGGCATCAGTGCCGTCGTGAGCGTGTGTCCTCCCGCGACGGCGCACATCGTCGGCGGCGAGATCGCGCGGCGCGCCGGCATTCCGTGGGTCATCCACTTCGCGGACCTCGGCTCGTTCTACCAGGGGCCGGGCGACGGCCGGTCGCGTCGCGACCGCTGGGAGAGCCACACGCTGGCGAAGCAATGGCTGCAGGGCGCCGCGCGCTCCGCATGCATCTCGCCGGCGATGGTGAGCTACGTTCGCGCAACGTACGGCGTGAATGGTGACGTGGTCGTCATGCCGTTCGATCCCGACGAGCGGCGCGTGGCACCGCACCGGGAGGAGGGTGCTCCACTGCGGCTGGTGCACGCGGCGGCGATCTATCCGGACGACCAGCGTCCCGAGCTGCTCTTCGACGCGCTGGACGCCCTGCTCGCCGACGGAGCTTTCGCCACCTCCGACATGACTGTGGAGCTGGTGGGCAGCGGATGCGAAAGCTGGCTGGCGGAACGTCTGAAGGGACGTCCCTGCGAATCGATGGTCCGCATTACGGAACGCGTGTTACCGGCGGATGCCGTGCGCATGCAGCGCGAAGCCGACGCACTGCTCGCGTTCAACCACCAGCGCGAAAATACGTACACGCGCGACGGCACGCTGCGGTATTCCGGGACCATCTTCGAGCAGTGGAACGCGGGGCGACCCACCATTGCCGTGGGTCCCGACCATGGCGGGTTCCTGTGGCAACTGCTCATCGACTCCGGCACCGGGGAAACAGCCGACGATGCCCCGATGCTGGCCGCGGCCCTCCTGCGGCTGCGCGACGAGCTCCGCGACGCTGGCCGGATCGCCTTTCATGGCGACGACGCCGCCATTGCGCGGTACGGCGCGGCCGAGCAGGCGCGGCGTCTCGGCGGCGTGCTCGATGCGGCGAGTTTCGAGCGTTTCGGATCGTGGCAGCGCGCGCGATGATGGCGTTGGTAGCATGCATCAGGTTCCCGTCGTGACGACACTCACCCGCAAACCCACCAGCGCGATCACCATCGTCGCCGCGCTGTTGTTAAGCGCATCAACGCTTCATGCGCAGGGCACGGGCCTCGTGCCATCCTGCGACCTGGTGTATGCCGGCATCGAACGGCTCGCGGAGTTGGGCGTGCTCGACTCCGTCGTCATCGGGCAGCGCCCCTACTCACGCCGCGAGATTGCGCGCATCGCCCGGATCGCGCGCGAGCGCCTGGCGTTGCGCGCCCTCCGCTTCGAGGAGATCACGTCGTACGCCGATGGGCTTGTGCAGCAGCTCGATCGGTTTTCCGACGCCGCGCCAGATTACGCGAGTGAACCTGTGCTTGCGTTGATTGACGGCCTGTCGGCCCGCGTCACGAGCACGACCGCGAATCGACGCGGCTTTCCCGCGCCGTACTCGAGCCTTACGGAAGCGACGATCGAGCCGCTCGCGGAACGGCGCCTCGGGCTGCCGGCCGACCGCGGGCAGACCACCGCGCTGGAAGTCGGGAATCGCATCGAGCCGTGGTCGTGGCTGGCCATTCAGGCGCGCGAGCGCATCGAGTACCGGAGGCCATACGATTCCACGCTGCAGCGCAGTCGCGCGGAGGTGCTGCTCGCGTCGGTGCGTGCGCGTTACCGCAATGCCGCGCTCACCGTCGGTCGGCAGCAGTACACGTGGGCACAGAGCGCGGGGGACGGTCTCTTCCTCGCCTCGGATGCGCCGGCACTCGACCTGATATCGCTTGCCGCTGACGCGCCATTCATCCTGCCCGGCTTCCTCCGTGCGCTCGGCCCCACGCAGGCCACCCTGATCGTCGCCGATCTCGGGCCGAGCGCCGTGCGATCGCACTCGAAGCTCCTCGCGTACAAGGTGAGCGTCACGCCCGCGCATGCGGTGGAGCTCGGGGGCACGTTCATGAACCATTACGGCGGATCGGGAGGGCGCTCGTCGAGCTTCAGGGATCGCCTGATCGACTTCCTGCCGTTCATCGACGTGTTCCGCAAGCACAATTACGTCGACACGACTCGTGACTTCGATGTGGACTCCGACAAGCTCCTTGGCGTGGATGGCCGGGTGCGTTTCGACCAGCTGGCCGGCGCGACCATCGCGGGCGAGCTGCTGATCGACGACTTCGACGTGCACCGCCTGTCGAAGCTGCTCGGCAGTGACGGATCGCAGACTCTGGCGATCCTCCTGCCGCGTCTCGGGTCGCCTGCCGTGTCGGCGAAGCTGTCGGCGAAACACATGGGAATCCTCACTTATACGCACTCTACGCTCACCAACGGCATCACCACGCGTGGCCGCCTGCTGGGCGAAGAACTGGGCCCCGATGCGAAGAGCTATTCCGCGCTCCTGCGCCTGGCACCTTCGTCGGCGGTGCGCTTCGAGCTCGAAGGGCGCACGAGCATCTACAGTGACGCCAACTACCACGCATACTACGTGGACCAGGCCCGAACAATTTATCGCTTATATAAGGTGTCCAAGCAGGCGGACGAGTTGCGCGACCTGTTGTTCGGGACGGTGATGCTGCAGCCGGATGTCGGGATCGCGATTACCATGCGCGCTGGGGCGGAGCGCATCCGCAACGCGTATTTCCAGGGCGGATGGCGTCGCGATTATGTCGCGGACATCGCGCTGCGCATCGGACTCTAGCAGGGCCGCCTCGCGTGCGCGTCGCTCTCGTCTGTGACTGGTTCCTGCCGCGCATGGGCGGCATCGAGCTGCACCTGCGGGACCTTGCACTCGCGCTCCGTGCCACTGGCGTGGACGCACGCGTGATCACGACGACGCGCGGTGCGGCCGAAGTGGACGGCGTGCCCGTACATCGCGTGGCCTCGCCACTGCTGCCCGGCTCCGGCGTCGCACTCAGCCCCTCCCTGGCCGGTCGAATCGAGCGTGTGCTGCGCGACGAGAAATTCGACCTCGTCCACGCGCACGCGAGCGTCGTGTCGCCCGTCGCGTACGCGGGCGCGATCGCCGGCGCGCGAGCGCAACGGCCCACGGTGCTCACCTTCCACTCGATGCTCCACCAGTCATCCATGCTGCTGGCCGCGAGCGACGGCCTCTTCGGATGGTCCCGTCATGTCGTGCTGTCTGCGGTGAGCAGTGTCGTGGCCGCGCAGGCAGCGCGCTGGATGCCCGAGGCCAGCGTGGACGTGCTGCCCAACGCGATCGACAGCGCCTTCTGGCGTCATGCCGTGCACGTCGGTGGCGGCGAAAAGGGCGTTCACATCGTGAGCGCCATGCGGTTGTCGCGGAAGAAGCGGCCACTCTTCCTGGTGCGTGCATTCGCCGAGGCCGTACGATTCGTCGCGGGGGCGCCCGCGCTTCGGCTCACGATCGCCGGTGACGGTCCCGATCGCGCGGCGATCGTGCGACTAGCCGCGGAACTGGGCATCGCCGAGCGCGTGGCACTGCCAGGACACCTCACGCGCGAGGAACTTCGAGCGCTCTATGCGCGCGCGGACGTATTCGTGTTGCCAAGCGAGCGCGAGTCCTTCGGGATCGCGGCACTCGAAGCGCGGACCGCTGGCCTGCCCGTGATCGCGATGCTGGGCGGCGGCGCGCGCGACTTCATCGCGCACGGCGTGAACGGCCTGCTCGCCGCGAACGAGCGCGAGCTGGGGCAGTTCCTCTCGCGCCTCGCGCTCGACCAGCCCCTGCGACTCTTCATGGCGCACCGCAATCGCTCACATCCCACCGATTACGACTGGAGTGCCGTCGTCGTGCTCCATCGCGCCATCTATCGCGCCGCCGTCACGGCGCGCGACGCGCCCGCCCGCGCCAACCAGGCGTAGCCAGGCAAGGCAAGCGCGACGAAGTAGCACGCGTGCTGCACCACCGCGATCCCGAGCGCCTGCTCGGCCGTAAGGCCGAGATGCGTGTAGGTGAGCACCACGGCGCCTTCGTAGACGCCGAGGTTCCCCGGCACTACCGGAAGCAGCGTAGCCAGGTTGAGCGCGGCGAGGACGAGGATCCCACTCGCGAACGGCATCGCGATGCCGAATGCCCGCTGCACGCAGAGGATGGCCAGCACCTCCACGAGCTTCTTGGCCAGGGCCAGCAGCAACGCACCGCCACTGCGTGGCACCGAACGCAGCGGCGCCAGCGCGTGGCCCATGCGTCCGACCATGGCGGAGAGCCGGGCGGGAAGGAAGCGCGCGGCGCGACGCTCGAGGGACTCGTGCTGCCACGCCGCCCACAGGGACGCCGCGAACAGGATCGCGACGCCGAGCACGAGTGACCGCACGCCGACTCCCATCCAGGGCGGCAGGCTGATGCTGGACGCGGCCGCCGCCAGCACGGCGAGCTTGGCGACGCCCACGAGCAGCTGGTCCATCGCCATCACCGACAGCGCCGCGGACCGGCTCACGCCTATGCGGGTGACGAGCAGGACGATGCCGGCGGCTTCGCCGAGGAAGAACGCCGTGGTGTTCAACGTTGACGACGTCATCGCCACCACGGCGAGCATCCGGGGGAACGTGTTGCCCCCGAGCCGCGGCGCGAGAATGCACCACTCGAGCGCCCACAACGGAATGATGGCGACGTAGCATCCGAGCGCCGCCAGCAACCAGGGGAGGCGGAGTGCGCGGAGCTCGGTCGCCACGCGCACGGCGTCGATGCGGCGGACGGCGAGCAGGAGCAGCCCGAGCAGGACGACGCCGGCCACGGTCCACGCGAGCCGACGTCTGCTCGCCTCGCTCACGCGGCGCCGCGCGAAGATGCGAGGTCACGCATGCGGAGGAAGGTGTCGCCACGCTCCTGGAAGAGCGCGATCACCTCGCGCAGCGCCTGCAGCGCGAACGCGCCGGTGCGAAAGCGACAGTCATACCGCAGATCCATCTGCGTGAGGTCCACGAACTCCCATGGGTGCACGAAGAGAACGACCGGATCGCTCAGCGAGAGAAGCCATGGGTTGCGCACCACCGCTGGCAAGCGGTACACCGAGGACGTCATCGACGCCGGGATGCGTGCGATTCGCGTGGGGAGTCGCTTCGCGTAATACGAGCGCTTGTACTTCGCGAGCGACGAGTCGAGCTGGAAGCCGGCGTCCTCCAGCAGCGGCACGTAGCGCTCGGGAAAGCGCAGGTACGGCGCGCGAAAGGACGTGACCGGTGCGACTTCGCGCAGCGTGGCCGCCGACTGCTCGATCTCCCAGCGCGCCGTCGTCTCGTCGAGGGTGTCGAAGGCCGTGTGCGTGACGCCGTGGCAGCCCAGCTCGTGGCCTGCGTCCACCAGGGCGCGCACGGCGCCGGGGTACCGGTCCGCGACCTCGCCGGTAGTGAAGTACGTCGCCGGAATGCCCGCCTCGGCGAACAGCTGAAGCAGGGCGGGGGCGCCTTCCTCGATGCCGCGAAAGGTCGAGCTGAGGTACGGTGGACAGTCCGGCTCGAAGTCGACCGTGATGGAAACTCGTGTCACGCGGCGGCGATTGAGTGAACCAGTGGTCCCGCTGGGACTTGAACCCAGGATCCTCCGATTATGAGTCGGACGCTTTAACCAGCTAAGCTACGGGACCGTCGAACGTTGGAATAAGCTAACGCGGGCGGCCGCCCGGTCTCCAGTCGGACGTTGTCATCCTGAGCGGGCGCATGCCCTGAGCGGAGCCGAAGGGAAGGATCTGCTTGTAGCGACCGCCGCCCAGATCGGGATTGTCATCCTGAGCGAAGCGAAGGATCTGCTTGTAACTCCCGGCCGCCGTGGCTTCCGTCCTGCACTGACTGGGAGACCAGCCGTCGCGACCGACGTCACAAATCTTTCACCAATTTCCGCGACACGTTCGGCACCCCTCTTGGCTCGTCTGTCCCACCCACCCAACTTGCGCACATGATCGCTGTCGTCACCGGATCGTCGGGATTCATCGGCTCCCACCTCGTGGACGCGCTGCAGGCACGCGGCGCCACCGTCAGGGCCCTCGTGCGTCCGGAGAGCCGCGTAGTGCGGCAGGACCCTCGCGTGGAGACCTTCACCGCCGACCTGCTCGACGACCGGTCCGTCCGTGAGAGCCCCGTGTGGAACGACGTGACGCACGTCTTTCACGTGGGCGGGGTGACGAAGCGGCGGACGCTGCCCGAGTTCCGCGCCGGCAACGTGATTC
>JBDTYL010000080.1:0-3635 GCA_040005695.1 bacterium
GGTGATCGAGAGGAACCATCCTCCCGTCTTGATGTGGCCCGTCGCGTAGATGATGCCCCCGATGACCGTGCACACCGTCCCGAACACGGTGATCGAGTTGGGATGGACGCGTCGCTCGACCAGCCAGTCGGCCACTGGATCGATCAGCCGGAGGTAGCCGTTTTTGATCCAGTCGGGCAGAAGCGTCATGCGACTCCGAGGCGCACCGAGGTCCCGCGGCCTGCCATGCGCGCTGCGGTGACGAGTGGCGAAAAAGCGAACGGGCCGGAGTGTGTGCTCCGGCCCGGAAAGGTATTCAGCGTCACCACGCGGAGCAACCAGTCGCACGGTACCGCGGGGTACCCCGGATCAGGGAACGCTCCACACGTACAGGCCCGTGAGCGTCACGTCGCGACTCTGGTACGTGCGTGAGCCATCCACCGTCACCGCCTTGAACGTGACCTTCGTGCCATTGGTCATGCCTTGCACCGGCACTTTCTCGACAGTGTTCGCCGGCACCTGCCGGAGGAACAGCTCGCTGCTACCCGAGGCGGTCGCGTAGACGTTCACGGCCTGGCTCAGGTTGTTGGTGACCTGCACGGACATGTCTGTCGCTGTCGTGGGCGCGGTGCGCACCTCGACCTGACGTCCGCCACATGCGGTAGCGGTGGCGAGCGCGAGGGCCAGCAGCGCGGCTCGTGGTGAAGCTCTCATGAACCACTCCTCTTGGTGATCGGTCGGTACGCCCAGTCGCGAGCGCTGGCTGCAAGACACGTGCGTGCTGCAGCGCCTTGCCAACGTTACTCGTAGAGGCGGAACGGCGCCACTTGGCGCTGCCACTCGGCGACCGCCGCCGCGTCGCGCGCCACCACGACGTCCGGGTCCTCCCCGCGCATGAGGGCTTCGCGCATCGCGGGCCGGCCGAATCGTTCGTCGAACGCGTGCGCGCGCACGACGAGCGATGCGGGATGCACCCGCGCCACCGCCCACAGCAGCGCGGCGCCGGTGCGGCCCGCGTCGTAGGTATTCCGATCCGTCACCACCACGCGCACGCCCTGGACGAGCGCGCCGCCGAACTTGCCGTCCGTCGGGTGATCGGGGGTGAAGTCGCTGCGCTCGAACCGCACGCCGGGAAGCCGGCGGCCGTTCAGCACGGCCGTCACGCCGTCCGCATTCAGCCAGGGCGCGCCGAGGCGTTGAAACGCGTCAGGCGTCCCGCGGCCGACACTGAGATTGCTGCCCTCGAACGCCACGAGCGCCGGATACACAATGGCACTGGCGAGCGTGGGCAGGTTGGGTGACGGACGCACCCAGGGCAGGCCGGTTTCGTCGAACCACTGCGCGCGGCGCCAGTTCGCCACCGGCACCACGTGCAGGTCGGCACGGATGCCGAGCGTCGCGTTGAAGAATCGCGCGAGCTCGGCCATCGTGAGCCCGTGTCGCAGGGGTGCCGGATAGAGCGCATACGCGAGCGCAGGGCGGCCCGGAGCGCTCTCGTCCGCGTTGGCGAGCGAGGGGTCGAGCAACGGGCCGTCCACGTGCCCACCGGTTAGCGGGTCCGGACGGTCGAGCACGACGATCGCGAGGTGATTGCGCGCCGCCGCGCGCATGGCGTACACTACCGAGCCAACGTACGTCCAGGTCCGCGTGCCGATATCCTGCAGGTCGACGACGAGCACGTCGATGCCACGCAGCGTGCTGTCGGGAGGCGCAATCGCCGTCGAGGTATACAGTGAATGGACTGTAAGACCACTCCGCGCGTCGATGCCGCTGGCGAGGTTTTCGCGATCCTCGGTCCCGCGGATGCCGTGCTCCGGCGAGAAGAGCGTCACGAGGGACACGCCGGCGGCCCGGGCGTCGTCGCCGCGCAGCCGCTCGATGTCGGACACCCCGTGCTCATCGACCCCGGTCTGATTCGTGAGGAGTCCTACACGTCGTCCCCGCACGAGGCCAATGCTGTCCGAGAGCAGCACGCTGATTCCCGGCCGCACGTTCGCTCCGTTCATCATGGACACCATGCCGATGTTGCCGCCGGCAGGCGGCCCCCCCTGCGCACACGCCAGCGTCGTCGCCACCACAATCGCGATGACGATACCCCTTCCTCGAGCCCCTCGACCGCGTTCATGCATCGATCCCATCCTCGTCTGACGTCCGCTCTCGCGGCGTTCGTGGTCCTCGCGACGCCCGCCGGCGCCTCCGCTCAGGGCCGCGCCGACGCCGCCAGCATGCACGGAAAGGACCGTGCGAACAGCGCGCCCACAAGCGCACAGCGCAGGGCACTCCGCGATTCCCTGCAGGTGATCCTCGATCGCGCCGTCGCCGACAGCGCGTTTCCGGGCGCCGTGGCCGTCGTCGGCTCGCATACCGGGCCGCTCGTCACCGTCACCGCCGGCCGTCAGGATTGGGGCTCGGAGTACAAGACGACGATCTCCACGCTCTGGGACCTCGCGTCGCTCACGAAGGTGGTGGGCACGACGTCGGCCATGATGCAGCTGGTGGAAGCGGGCAAGGTCGACCTCGACGCGCCCGTGCAACGCTACCTCCCCGAGTGGACCGGCCGGAACAAGGAGAAGGTGACGGTGCGGCACCTGCTCACGCACCAGAGTGGCTTGCCTGCCTTCAAGGAATATTTCCGGCTGAACGTGTCGCCGGACTCCACCCTCAAGCTGTTCTTCGGCACGCCGCTCGATACACTGCCCGGCGTGCGCATGGTGTACAGCGACATCGGGGCGATCCTCCTCGGGAAAATCGTGGAGCGCGTGAGCGGCGAGTCGCTCGACCGCTACGATGTGCGCCACGTGTTCACGCCGCTCGGCATGAGAGACACGTACTACAAGCCGCCGCGCGCAGAACGCTATCGCACTGCCCCCACGGAGATCGACCCGTGGCGACGCCGCCACCTCGTGGGCGAGGTGCACGACGAGAACGCCTTCGCGCTGGGTCAGGTGTCCGGGCATGCGGGGCTGTTCAGCACGGCGCGCGACCTCGAGAAGCTTGCGGGCGCCTATCTCAACGGCGGGGCCTTCGGCCGGGGACGACTCGCCTCCGCGGCCACGATCAAGCTCTTCACGACGGTCAACGACTCCACGTTCTCCAGCCGCGCACTGGGCTGGGATACGCCGAGCGAGAACAGTTCCGCCGGCCACTTCATCACGCGGCCGGCGTTCGGGCACACGGGCTACACCGGCACGTCCATCTGGATCGCACCGCAGTATGACCTGTACATCATTTTGCTGTCGGCCCGCGTGAACCCGACGCGCGCCCACAGTAAAATCGGTCCGGTGCGGGTCGCCGTCGCGGACGCCGTCATGCGGGCGCTGCAGCCGCAGGCGGTCGCCGACATCGAGGCGCATGCGGGCGCCCCGTCCTCCTCTCCCCCGGACCGCAAATGAATCTCAGCGCAGTCGACTGGGCCATCGTCGTCGCGTACTTCGCGCTCTCGATGGGCATCGGCCTCTTCTTCACCAAGAAGGGCGGCGAGAACATCGAGGAGTATTTCCTCTCCGGCCGCAACGTGAGCTGGTGGCTGGCCGGCGCGAGCATGGTGGCCACGACCTTCGCGGCGGATACGCCGCTGGTCGTCACGGGCCTCGTCTTCTCCAATGGCGTCGCGGGCAACTGGCTGTGGTGGAACATGCTGATGAGCGGCATGCTCA
>JBDTYL010000081.1:0-24278 GCA_040005695.1 bacterium
TGATCCACCGGTTGCGGCGGACTGGGTCTTGGCGATCGCGCCACCGGAGCGGGCGGCTGCTCGCGGCGTGGGCTGGGCCTCGGCGCCGGCGCGTTGGCGCGCGGGGGCGTGGGGTTGCGCACGGGAGCGGCAGCCGCACGGCTCGCCGCCGCATTGCCGCCGAGGGGTGCGTCGTTGAACACCGATGGGCCGGCTGCGCCGGCACGCTGCGCCATCGCCAGGTCCTGGGCAAGCGCGGAGTCGGTGGGTGCCGGAGCCTTTTCGCGACAGCCGGCCGCCAGCACGGACGCAGCGAGTAGCGCGGGGAGGAGTCGTGACTTGGACATTGAGGGCTCGTGGAAGCGGACGGTTCTGATACCCATGGTTGACACCTTGGTTCGGCGGACACCTACACCAGTGTCAGTTCGGTTTGCGGAATTTCCGGCTCCAGTTTCTGCCGCACGCGGATCGCGATCTCCTCGATGGCCAGGGGGTCTGCCACCAGGTCGTACCCGCGCACGTCGAGGTTGAGCACCGGACAGGCGCGGAAGCCGGAGATCCAGCGCTCGTAGCGGGCATGCAGCGTGGCCCAGTAGGCCACACCGGTGTCCTTCTCCTTCGGCCTGCCGCGGGTCCGGATGCGCTCGAGGATAGTGTCCAGCGGCGCGTGCAGGTACACGAGCAGGCGGGGCGGCCTGGCAGCCGGCGAGTGCAGCAACTCGACGTACAGGCGGCGGTACAGCTCCCATTCGACCGCGGACATGAGGCCTTCCTCGAAGTGTCCCCGCGCAAAGATCTCGGCGTCCTCGTACCACGTGCGGTCGAGGATCCAGCTGCCGCCCGCGCCGCGCATGCGCCGCATGCTCTCGAACCGGGTGGCGAGAAAGTGCAGCTGCAGGTGGAGCGCGTGCGATCGCATGGCGTCCTCGCCGCCGGCGTAGAACTGCTCCAGCCACGGGTTGTCGTCGTCCACGCTCTCGAGCGCGTGCTGCAGCCCGAAGCGCGTCGCGAGGGCGCGGGTCAGCGTGCTCTTTCCGGAACCGACCATCCCGGCAATGCCGATCAACATCGGACAAACCTACCCAACCAGCGGACCGCGCGGGGCGCCACCGCACGCGCCCGCGTCGCGGCTCACTGCGTCAGGCAAACTCCTTGAGGACCACGCCGGCAAGCGTCGTCGCCAGCCACAGCACGGCGCTCAGGATGGCGATCGTCCGCAAGCGCGCCCACGACACCAGGTCGTCGCCGCTCACTGCCAGGCGCTTCTCCACGCGTGTCATGACGAATCCGTTCACGAGCAGCAGCGCCACGAGGGACATCTTGACCCAGAAGTAGATCGACGGCAGGAACGTCTCGACGTCGGAGAGGAACATGGCGACGCCGCTGACCAACGAGAGCGCGAGGCCGCTCACCACCAGCGCATGGGTCCCGGCGATTTCCTGAAGCTGTCGGCTGCGCTCCATTGCTCCCGCCCGCGAGACGCGGATCGTGGCGCGGTCTGCCATGAACGCGGCGCCGCCGGCAAAGAGGAGCGGCGCCAGGAGCAGGAACGTGACACCGGCCGAGACGACCTTCGAGTGTGAGTAGAGCTTCGCCCAGGGGTCCGCGAGGGCCACCAGCGTGGCGGTGAGACCTCCTCCTTCAACTGCGGCCACGATCATCGAGGTTGCTCCGGTTCAGGATCAGACAGGGACATCGGCGCCCAGCGGATGCTGGCACCAGACAGCGCGCTCGAGCAAGGGATGCACCGCGGAGTCCATTGCCGCCAGCTTCTTGTGAAAATCATGTGCATCCGGACCGACTGCCGAAAACCGTGAAGCGGGCGCAAGCATGCAGGTTTTCGCACGGGGGAGCGATACCTTCATGCAGTGGCGCTCACGTCCCGAAACCCGGGCCAGCCCTTCCCCTTTCACGTCGCGCATGCCCAACCCGGATTCGTGGATGTGAGTGCCGGCGCGTGGACGCCGCTGTTCGAGGAGCTGCTGCAGGGCCTCGTGCATGCGATGAACAACCGCATCACCTCGCTGAGCGCCTTCGCGGAGCTGGCGGCGATGGACGGCGAACCGATCGAGGCACGGCTGCTGCGCAACGAAGTTGCGCGCCTGCATGCGGCGAGCGCCCAGGTGGGACTTCTCGCCCACCGGAACCCGGAAGCGGAAGCGCTGGAGCTCGCGCCGCAGATCACGACGGCGCTTGGCATCCATGCGCATCATCCGCGCATGCGGTCGGTGGAGTGCACGCTGGAACAGCAGGGAAACCCGCTACCCGTACGCGTACCGCGGTGGGCTATCCTCAGGCTGTTGCTCCTCCTGATCGATGCGGCGAAGCGTGCCGGCGACGAGGCGGGTGGCGAGGCCGTCCCGATACAGCTGTCCGGGGACGATGTCGCGGTGCGCGTCGCGGTCCGGACCCCCGGGTCACCGGACGACGACATCCTTGCCCTCGCTACCACGTGCGGCGGTACCCTTACGGCGACGCACGGGCACTGGGTGCTCGAGCTACCGTCGCTGCTGGAGGTCAGGCGCGAAGAGCGGCAGGTCCGCTGAACAACAACACCAGCTGCGTTTCGCCGATGGTCAGGCCGATGCCTGCAGTGGCTGCATCAGGTCGCGCAGCGCCTCGAGCGCCTTCGAGCGCACCTGCGACACGCGGGACTCGCTGATCCCGAGCACCAGCGCGATCTCGCGCGCGGTCAGCTCCTCGAAGTAGTGGAGCGACAGGACGGTTCGCTGCTGCGGCTTGAGCCTGAGCATGGCCGCGCCGAGTGCGGTGACGCGCTCCTCGTGCTCGAGACGCTCGTCGGCGGTGGTGCCCGGAGCACGAAGGACGTCGAGCGGTGAGCGCGCGCGATGATCACCTGTGTCGGCGCCCGTGTCGAGCGACAGGTGCACCGTGCGCTCCACGTCGGCCTGCCAGCGCCACAGCGTTTCGATGTCGATGCCGAGTCGCGCGGCGAGTTCCCCATCGTACGCGGGACGCCCATTCGCGTGCATCAGGACCTCCCGTGCCTGTGCCATCTCGCGCGTCTTCCGGCGGATGGACCGGGGCACATGATCCTGCCGACGCAGCTCGTCGAGTATCGCGCCGCGAATCCGCGGCACCGCGTAGGTGCTGAACGCCAGGCCCCGCCGCGCATCGAAGGACTCCGCGGCCGCAATGAGGCCGAGGGTGCCGATGTTGACCAGCTCGTCCAGGTCCACCTCGGTGGACATGCTGCGCCCGAGCTTCTTGGCGACGAAATGGACGAGGCTGAGGTTGTCCTCGATCATGCCATCGCGAGCAGCCGCGTCTCCCGCTGGAGCACAGGTCCGGCGCACTGAGGTGTCCATGGAGTGCTCCAGCGGCGGAGGGACTCCCGACGGTCGGGAGTTGCAATTGTGCGGGGCGGTGGGGCCGGTGAACGGCAACGCAAGGAGAGGCAGGACAGGGGCCGTGTTCCCCACTCCAAGAAGAGGCTGGCCAGAACAGCCGCGCCCCTCGCAGATAGCGACGTAAATTGTTGTGCAGTAGGAGCTTGAGCGCCTCTGCGCGGCAATGGGCTCGCGCGGCTCTCGGCGGGCGATGCGACGCAGCAGCTAGGAGGAAATGTCCGACCGGCAGGGATCGCCGGGCGCAATGCGCCGGTCGTCCGATGGGCGCTGCTTACCCGATCGGCCTGTTCAACTTGCTGCGCAGCGTCCTGACGCTCATGCCGAGCAGTTCCGCGGCGCGGGTCCGGTTGCCCTCGGACACTTCGAGGGCCCGCGTGATCAGCACCTCCTCGGCCGACTCGAGGTTGAGCGACGTGAGTACTACCGCGCCCTCGGGGATGTCCGCGACGTGTCCGCCGACGGGCTCGATCGTGTGAGGCGTCGCGCGCACGCCTCCCCGCGAGAGGCCGAACCGAACCCCGTCGAATGCGTGGGCCTGCAGCACGGGATCGGGGGAGAGGATCACCGCGCGCTCCACCGCATGCTGGAGTTCACGCACGTTGCCGGGCCAATCGTAGTCCTGGAGCATCGTGAGTGCATCGGGCGCGATGCCGTGAATCGGCTTGTTCAGCTCCGCCGAGGTGCGCAGCGCGAAGCGTTGCGCGAGGAGGGGAATGTCCGCGCGCCGGTCTCGGAGCGGCGGGATCGCGATGGGCAGCACGCTGAGGCGAAAGAACAGGTCCTGCCGGAAGTGTCCCTGTGCCGCGAACGCCGCGAGGTCACGATTGGTGGTGGCGATGATACGGACGTCCACCTTGATGGGCTGCGACCCACCGACGCGCTCGAACTCCTGTTCCTGCAGCACGCGCAGCAGCTTGGACTGGAGGTCGAGCCGCATCTCGCTGATCTCGTCGAGCAGCAGCGTCCCGAGGTGGGCGCGCTCGAACGCGCCTTCCACGCGGCGGATGGCGCCCGTGAACGCGCCTTTCTCGTGGCCGAACAGCGCGCTCTCGATGAGGCCTTCCGGCAGCGCCGCGCAGTTCAGCTTGATGAACGGCTTGTCGCGGCGGTCGCTCGCGTCGTGAATGGCACGCGCGAACAGCTCCTTGCCCGTGCCGGACTCACCCTCGAGCAGCACGGTCGCCCGCGTGGGCGCCGCGGTGATGACGGTCTGCATGAGACGGCGGATCTGCGGCGTCTCGCCGATGATCGCGCGTTCACTGCGAAACTCCATCACCTCGCGGCGCAGCGCGCGGTTCTCGCTGCGAAGTCGCGCCACCTCGAGCGCCTGCGAGACCGCGAGTTCGAGCTGCTCCGGACTGACGGGCTTGGTGATGTAATCGATGGCGCCGGCCTTGATGGATGCGACCGCGTGCTCGATGGTACCGTATCCCGTGAGCATGATGAGCGGGACGGTGCTGCCTTCCTGGCGGAGCAGCTCGAGGAACTCGAGTCCCGTGAGGCCCGGCATCCGGTAGTCGGAGATGATCAGGTCCACGTCGCCCACTGCGAGCGCCTGCAGCGCCTCGGGCACGGTCTGCGCACCGATGGTGCGATGGCCGGCACGCTCGAGGGTGTCCGCGAGGATCAGCCCGATTGCCGGTTCGTCATCCAGGTACAGAATCGTCGCCATGCGGAACCGGAAGGACGTTGATACGTGCAACGGAGGCAGCACCGCAATATGCCCCGTGTCGCACTGGATCGAGCCGGCGAGGCCGGCAGGAATCGGCCCCGGCCGTTCCGCGCAAACGCCGGCCCCGCTCAAGTTGCGATCCCCATGTGCCGATATTGTGAAGCACGGAGAAATCTATGACCTCACCGCCGGGCGCCAACGGGCCTTGCGAGGCCCCGGAGCACATGCACGAATCGATCGGCCGCAGACGGGATTCACGGCGCACCCTCTCGACGGACGAGGTGGTGGAGCTACGCCGACGCTGTGACGAGGGCCTGTACGACAGCGCGGGTGCGGCGCGGCTTGTCGCGCGCCGGGTGCTGGCATCCGGCGACCTGTAGCCCGGACGAGGTGCGCCATCGCCTTGTACCGTGCACCGACGACAGGGCGTACAACTTGCCGCACCTCACGCGATGCCCGCTTCCCGACAGACACCCACCGTCCGCTCCATGATCGCCGTTTCCGGCGCGACGGGACTCATTGGCTCCGCACTCGTGCAGCGACTGCGCGCGCAAGGCCATACCGTGCGGCGGCTCGTGCGCGGCCGGGACGACCCCCAGGCGGGTGACATTGCATGGGATCCGGCGCACGATCGGCTCGATCCCGCTGCACTCGAGGGTTGCGATGCCATCGTGCACCTTGCCGGCGCCCCGATCGCGCAGCGATGGACGGACGCGCACAAGCGCGACATCCGTGAAAGCCGCACGCAAAGCACGAGTCTCCTGGCGCGCACCGTGGCCGCAATGGCGACGAAGCCCGAGGTGGTGCTGAGCGGCTCCGCGATCGGCTACTACGGCAGCCGGGGCGACGAGATCCTCGATGAACACAGCGTGCCCGGCAGCGACTTCCTCGCTGGCGTGGTGCAGGCGTGGGAGTCCGCGGCGATGCCGATCGCGGACCTTGGCGTGCGGCTCGTCCTGCTCAGGACGGGCATCGTGTTGAGCGCGCACGGCGGCGCGCTCGCGAAGATGCTTCCCCCCTTCCGCCTCGGCATCGCCGGTCCGCTTGGTGGCGGGGCGCAGTGGATGAGCTGGATCGCGCTCGATGACCACGTGCGCGCCATGGAGCACGCGCTCGCCACCAATACGGTGCACGGCGCGGTGAACCTCGTGACGCCCAACCCCGTGACGAACGCGGAGTTCACCACGACGCTCGGACGAGTGCTGCATCGGCCAGCGATCATTCCCGTGCCCGCCTTCGCGCTCGAGCTGCTGTACGGTGAGATGGCCGACGCCACGATCCTTGCCGGCCAGCGCGTGCGGCCGCACGCACTTTCGGCGAGTGCATTCCAGTGGACGGAGCCCACCCTGGAGGGGGCGTTGCGCGCGGCGCTCCAGTAGCACCGGGCAGCCACGCAGGCTGGCGCGTGGCGGTGGGGAGCGCAGATCCTTCCCGTCGTCGCTTTCGCTCCTCAGGGCGGGCTGCTGCGCTCAAGATGACAGTTGTTCCGGTACGCTCAGGATGGCAGGGCAGCGACCGCTCTTTCGAGCGGTGGCGCTCGTTCGCCCCGGGTGCCATGCTTGTGCGCAGGAAACAAACCGCGCGCACGCACCGTAGGGATGGCACAAAACGAGGGCGCGCCGAGTCGCGCCGGAGAACGCAACCAATGGGTGCCATCATCATGGAAGGGGTGCTGTTCGTCGCGCTGCTCGCGGCGGGGGGCGCCCTTCTTTATTGGGTGTTGATCGCGTTGACGCCAGCGGGCGTCCGACTCCGCCAGACGCGTAACCGGAAGCGCATGGAGCGCATGGCAACGCTGGTGTGTCCGATTCATGGCTTGCGCACCGAAGACCATCTGGTACGCCTCGCGAGCGGAGCGCGGGTGTGCCCCGACTGCTACAAGGAGACGTTCCATGGCTAGTCCCATCTCGGATCGGGTCGGTACCCTGCACTTCGAGCAGGAGACGGACGCGCGCCAGAAGGTCCGGAGAATCGTGATTGGCGCGGTGACACTGCTTGCCGTCCTCGTTCTCTTGCCGAACACGTTCACGTACGTGAATCCGGGTAACGTGGGCATCGTGATCCACCGCGGCGGCGGCGGCGTCGATCCGGTGCCGCTTGGCCCCGGCGTGCACGGCCGCGTGCCGTTCCTCACCGGAATCGAGGAGTATCCCATCTTCCTGAAGACGATCATCCTTGCCCGCAGCTCGACCGAGGGCTCGGGGCTCAACGACGAGATCAACGTGAACAGCGTGGAGGGGCAGCCCCTCGCGCTCGACGTCTCGCTCTCGTTCCAGCTCGACCAGGCGCACACGCCGCAGCTGTACACGATGTTCCGCACCGATATCAACCAGATCACGCACGGCTATGTGAAGCAGACCATCCGCCAGGCGTTGCAGGAAGTGGTGGGCACCGAGCCGGTGGCGGACGTGATCGGGCCGAAGAAGGCGGAAGTGACGAACAAGGTGACGGCGCTCATCGCGAAGCACCTGCAGCCGCTCGGCTTCGACGTGAAGCAGTTCACGATCAACGAGCTGCGGGCGCCGTCGCAGGTAATGGAGGCGATCAACCAGAAGAACGTGATGCAGCAGCAGGCGCTCACGGCGCAGAACGAGCTGCAGAAGAACACGTTCAATGCGCAGGGCGATTCGATCAAGGCTGCAGGCCGCGCGAAGGCCATCACGGCGGAAGCCGAAGCGCAGGCACGCGCCAACACGCTGCTGGCGCAGAGCATCACGCCGACGCTCGTGCAGTACCAGATCGCGAACAAGTGGGACGGCAAGCTGCCGACGTACTCCGGCGGTGGCACGCCGCTGATCCAGCTGCCCGGAAAGCCGTGAGGTGAGGCGGGAAGGGTGGGCGATCGCTGGATTGCCCGCCCTCGTCGTCACTGTCGTGCGAGCACCTCGTATAGCAGGCAGCACAGCGCGGCGATTCCCGCTCCCGCCAGCCATCCGCCCAGCACGTCCGTGGCCCAGTGCCAGCCGAGCGCCACGCGGCTCGCGCCGGTCGCGAGGCACAAGGCGCCCGCGATCCCCAGCGCGACCGCCGGCGGCAGCAGCCCCTCGTGTGCGAGAATCCACGCACTCGTCACCACCACGGCCGTGGCGTTGGTCGTGTGGCCGCTGGGAAAGGCGGCCTCCGTCTTGAGCCGCTGAAGCGCGACTTCCGGACGGGGCCGGTGATACAGGAACTTCACCACGTGATGCACGGTGATCCCGCCGAGTGAGGCCGCGGCCAGTGGCAGTACGGCGCGCCATGGGTCGCCAGGCCGTCGCGCGAGGTACACGGCGAGCGCCGTCGCGGCACCAATGAGGGGATGCACGAACTTCTCGCCCGTCAGTGTCGCTGCGCCGGCGAGGGAGTGCCATCGCGCGCGGTGCGGACCCATCCATCGCTCGACGGCGTCGTCCAGCGTCTGCACGGCGCGGACGCGCGTGGCCGCCGTCAGCGCCGCGAGTGCCGCTCCGGCGGCGAGCGCCGTCGGGACGAACGGGAACGTCATGCGGACGAGTTCAGCGGGCGGTGCCGGGCAGCCAGCGGTGGACGAGGTCGAAGACCTGCTGGCGGCTGACCGGCTTGTCGAGGATCTCTGCCGCACCGGAAAGTTCGGGGCGCGATTCCAACCCGACGACGCTCACGATGATTACCGGCGTGTCGCGCAGCGCCGAGTCGGTCTGGAGGATGCGGAACACGTCGAAGCCGCTGATCTTCGGCAGCCGGAGGTCGAGAAAGATGAGAGCCGGCAACAGTTCGCGCGCCTGCCGCAGCGCCTCGATCCCGGAATCCGCCGTCGCCACCTCGCAGCCGGCCTCCTCGACGAGCTGGCCGAGCAGCAGCAGCGCGTCGGGATCGTCATCGACGATGAGGACGAGGGGCTTGTCGCCGCCACCGCCGCCCGCCACCGGCGTCGGCATCGTCGGGATGGCGCGCATCGCATGCGGCGTGCTGCGCCGCGCCGAGCGGGGCGGCGCACCGAGGTGGATGGACATCGTGGTGCCGGTGCCCTCCTCGCTGTGCACCTCGAGGCGATGCCCCATGAGGTCGCAGAGCGAGCGGGAGATGGCGAGGCCGAGGCCCGTGCCGCCGAACCGGCGCGCCGTCATCGACTCGGCCTGCTCGAACACGTTGAAGATGGCGTCGAGCCGGTGGCCCGGGATGCCGATGCCCGTGTCGCGCACATCGATGCGCGTCGGTGTGCCGCTGCCGTCGTCGATGACGGCGACGGTGACCGAGCCGTGCTGCGTGAACTTGAGCGCGTTGCCGACGAGGTTGATGAGGACCTGCTTCATGCGTGCCGCATCGGCCTGGATGGGACGCAGCGCGTGCGGCATCTCCACGCGCAACTCCACGGGGCGGTCGCGGATCTGGCTCTCGAGCTCCTCGATGGTCTGGCGCACGAGCTTGTCCAGCGCCACCGCGCCCATGTCGAGCGTCATGCGACCGGCCTCGATCTTCGAGAGGTCGAGGATGTCGTTGATGAGGCCGAGCAGGTGGAGGCCGTTCGTGGCGATGCGGTGACTGTAGGAGAGCTGCTCCTCCGTCATCGTCTCCGGACGGTTCTTCTGGAGCACGTTCGCGAAGCCGATGATCGAGTTGAGGGGCGTGCGCAGCTCATGACTCATGCGCGCGAGGAAGTCGCTCTTCGCACGGCTCGCCGCCTCCGCTTCGTCGCGCGCCACGATCAGCTCGAGCTCGGCGTGCCGGCGCGCGGTGATGTCGCGGAAGTTCACCACGGCACCGGTGAGGCGGCCGTTGTCACGCATCGGCGACGCGACGTATTCCACCTGGACATCGCTACCGTCACGCCGCCACATCACCTCGTCACTCACCTCGCAGGGCACCCCTGCGGTGGCCGCGCGCTGGATCGGACACTCCGCTGACGGGTAGGGCGAGCCGTCGGGACGCGAGTGGTGCGTGAGCTCGTGCATGCGCTGGCCGATGAGCTCCTCTGGCTTGTAGCCGAGCATTTCTGAACCGCGGCGGTTGACGAAGGTGATCGCGCCGTTGGTGTCGACGCCGAAGATCCCCTCCCCCGAGGCGTCGAGGAGCTGCCGGATGTTCGTCGCGAGGCGCAGGCGTTCCTCGGTGGCGGCACGCCTGTCGGTGACGTCGCGCAGTGTGCCCATCGTGCCTGCCACCCCACCATCGGCGGTGCGAACGAGATGCGTGCTCACTTCCACCCACCGATAGCCGCCATCACGGTGGAAGTAGCGCACCTCCGCCAGCGCCGCGTCCACCGCACCCGTCGCCAGCGGGTGGACGACGTCGAGCAGGACCGCCCGGTCGGAGGGATGAACGTACGAGAGATAGTTCGTGCCGATGCTCGTCTCGACGGGATGCCCGGTGAGTGTCGTCCACGCCTGGTTGAGGAAGGTCCAGCGTCCGTCCGCATCCGTGCGGAAGAAGACGTCCTGCAGTTGCTCGATGACCGAGCGGTACTTCTGCTCACTTTGCGCGAGCGCTTCCACCGCCGCCCTGCGTTCGGTGACGTCGTGCACGAGCACCATGCGCGACGGCCGGCCCAGAAACTCGAGCGGGTAGGAGCTGATCTCCACCTGCAGCAGGCGACCACCCCTGGTTCGGTGAATGGCCTCGACGGTGTGGGGCTCTGAAGCACCCAGGGTGCGTATCTGGTCCAGCGTCGCCTGCTCCGACGGCGGCCGAATGTCCCGCACCGTCATGCCGAGGAATTCCTCGCGCGTCCAACCGTAGTGCCGCACGGCCGCCTCGTTCACCTCGACGAAGCGCAGCGTCGCCTGGTCGTAGACCCAGGCGGGCTGAGGCGACAGCGCGAAGAGCGGACGATACAGCTCGTCGGCCGTGAGGGAGCGCAGGTCGGGAGGAAGAATTTTGGTCCGTCGCTGGAGTGGCACTACTGCCTGCGACTATCTTGCAGGGGCGTTGCATCGCGCGCGAGTAGACGTGCATGCGATTCCCATTCCAAGGTCCGAGCCATGCCTGTCGTCCCCTTCGAAACCCTGCCGGATTCCGCCCGCGTCTGGATCTTCGGGAGCGACCAGCCGCTCGCCGAGCCGGGCACGAAGGCGTTGCTGGATGGCGTGGACCTGCACCTTGCCGACTGGAAGGCGCACGGTGCGCCCCTCACGGTGGCCCGCCAGTGGCGCGATGGCCGGTTTCTCGTGGTCGCGGTGGACCAGAGCACCGAGGGCGCCACGGGCTGCTCCATCGACGGGTTGTTCCGCGTACTGCAACAGCTCGAGCGCGAGGCCGGGTCCAGCCTGGTGGGTGGCGGTCGCGTGTTCTACCGCGACAGCAACGCGGCGGTGCAGTCAGCCGCCCGCGACGAGGTTGCGGCGCTCGCCGCGAGTGGCGGCATCACCAAGGACACCGTGGTGTTCGACACGAGCATCGTGGACCTCGGCACCTTCCGCGCGTGTTTCGAGCGACGGGCGAAGGACTCCTGGGTGAACGAGCTGTTGCCGTAGTCCTGCGGAGGGGCGCACGCGGACTGCCTGGGTGCCGCACCAAAAAGGAATTTCGTGCGGCGCCGGGTGTCAGGCGAGCCAGCGGTCGAGGTGCTCGCGCACGAAGTCGTCATCGGTGAGCGCGGGATACGCGAGTGATACGCGCGTGATCTCCTCCGCCTGGCCGGGTGACAGCACGTCGCGGGGATCGAGACACCACGTGCCCGCGAGCAGTCCCTGACGCCGCAGCACTTCGTGGATACCGGGAATGCAGCCCGCGAAGGCATGCCGCGCATCGAAGATGGCGCCGTTCGCGTCCGTGAGCGCGGCGGCATCGCGCAACCACTGCGGCGCGATCGCTGCGTCGCGGGCCGCACGTACGCGCGCGAGCAACTGCACGGCTCCGCGCGTCCACACGGCCCACTGGCCCAGCAGCCCGCCGACGATGTGACGTGATCGGTTCGCGTCGTGGCCGGCGGGGAATGGGGTGAGCAGGTCGGTGACGATGCTGTCGTCGTTGCCGGTGTAGAGCGCGACGTCGTCGCGGCCGGCGTCCGACACCGCGCGGACGACGTCGATGGTTCGATAGCGATCGAACGGCGCGATCTTGATGGCGCATGCACGGTCGATTGCGGCGAAGCGGCGCCAGAATTCGTAGCTCAGCACGCGGCCGCCGACCGCTGGTTGCAGGTAGAAGCCGAAGAGGGGCAGCACGTCGGCCACTGCCTCGCAGTGTGCGATCAGTTCGGGCTCGCTCGCATCGGAGAGGCCGCCCAGGCCGAGCAGCGCGACGTCGTACCCGAGCGAGGCGGCCAGCGCGGCCTCGCCCACTGCCTGACGCGTGTCACCGACGACACCGGCGATCAGCGCGAAGGGATCGGCGTCGGGTGGGCGCATGGCGCGCACGGTGTCGGCCGCCAGCTCGAGCACAGGGTGATACAGTCCGTGCGCCGGGTGGCGAATGGCGAACTGCGTGGTGTGCACTCCGACGGCGATGCCGCCTGCACCCGCGTCCACGTAGTAGCGCGTGAGCGCGCGCTGGTGCCGCTCATCGAGCCGGCGCTCGGCCGTGAGCGCCAGCGGGTGCGCCGGAATCACCTGGCCGGCGAGCAGGTGCGCGCGCAGCGCTCCGTCGCGATCAGAATCGGCCATCGCGCCGCTCGAATCCCGTCGGCTTGCCGAGGAGGCGACCACCGTCGCGCACCCAGGCTGCGACCCAGTCCAGCAGTGTGTCGAGCGGAAGGAGCGCATCGCCCGTGAGTTCGTGCATCCGCGACGCATTGCTCAGCAGCGCATCGGGTGCTTCCGTGCCCGTGAACGTGGGCGTCCTGCGCATCCGCTCGCCGAGCGCGCGCGCCAGGGCCGAGACGCGAAGGATGTCCGGTCCCGCCACGTTGATCACGCAGGGCTCTGGTGCGGCGGCATGCGCGAGCGCTGCCAGGGCCATCGCGTTCGCGTCGCCCTGCCAGATGACGTTGACGAAGCTCATCCCGAGGTCGATCGGCTCGTCGCGCAGCATCGTCGCCGCGATGTCGGTGAGCACGCCGTAGCGCAGGTCGTGTGCGTAGTTCAGGCGCACGATCGCGACCGGTGTGGCGTGCCGCGCCGCGGCCGCGCTGAACAGTCGCTCGCGCGCGAGGCACGAACTCGCGTACTCACCGATGGGGTGCAACGCGTCGGATTCGCGGGCGCCGCCCGACGCTGGCGGCGTGAGCGCGTACACGTTGCCCGTACTGAACACCACGGTGCGCGAGCCTGCATACCGCTCGCCCACGAACGCCGGCACAGCCGCGTTCATGGCCCATGTGCTGGCGGGGCTCGTCGCCGTGCCGAATTTCTGGCCGGCCATGAACACGACGTTCGGCGCATCCGGCAGCGCGGCGAGCGCGCGCGGATCGAGCAAGTCCGCGTGGACGATCTCGACGTCATGGGATCGCAGCGCGTCCGCGCGCGCGCGGTCGGACCAGCGCGAGATGGCGACCACGCGACGCGCGGGGTCGGCGCGCTTCGCCATGCGCGCGAGGCTCGGACCCATCTTGCCGCCCGCGCCGAGGACGACGATGTCACCCGTGATGCGCGAGAGCACCGTGGCCAGCGAGGGGGTCGGTCGCGACAGCCGTTCGTCGAGGTCCGCCTCGTCCCGTGGCGGCCGCGAGTCGTGCGGCATCAGGCCCGCTGCGCTGCGCTGGCGAGGTCGCGCTGGAGCTCGCGTCGTGCCGCGTCGATCACGTCGCGCGCCTGGTCGCGCAGGGCGGGGACATCTGCGGCGGTGAGTCCGGCCGTGGAGATGGGCGCCAGCACGCGCGCCTTCGCACGCGCGCGCCGGAAGGCGAAGCTGCCCTTGGCCATGCAGTCCCGCGTGCCGGCCACGGCGATGGGCAGGATGGGTGCGCCGGCCTCGATGGCGAGCTTGAACGCGCCGTCCTTGAAGGGCAGGAGGTCTTCCGTGGGCGAGCGCGTGCCCTCCGGAAAGATCATCACGCTCACACGCTTGCCCAGCCGGTCACGGCAACCCTTCATGGCGCTCACGACGCTCTCGCGCTTGCCGCGCACGATGGGGATGTCGTTCGCCATGCGCATCATCCAGCCCATGAAGGGAATGCGGAACATCGTGTCCTTCGACAGCCACTTCATCTCCCACGGGAAATGGCTGATGAGGAAGATGTCGGCGTACGACTCGTGGTTCGACACGGCGACGTAGGGCAACCGGGGATTCTCCGGCCCTTCCCCTTCCGTCTCGAAGTGCCAGAGCGGGTTCACGGTGACCAGCGCGACGGCCAGTTGCCGGAAGGCGCGGCCCGCGTGGTAGCGGCCGCGGTCGAACGGCGCCGTCACGACCCACACGGCGGCCACGTACAGCGTGCCGACGATGACAATGGAAACGGTGGCGACCCACGCAATGCCGCTCAGGATGCGCTGCATGCGGCCTGTTCGCGGGAAGTATGCATTCAGGAATGTGCGTCGAAGGGTTCAGGCCCGGATGTAGTCGGCGCGCCAGCTGGTGACGGCTTTCTTGACCGCGTCGGTGGTCGCGAGCTCACCCCGCAGGCACCGCTCCACCAGTCCGGTCAGCTCGGCGTCACCGGCGAAGCGGAGGCCGATGAGATGGCGCAACTGGAGTTCGGGAATGCGCGCCCGGAGTTCCGGCGCGAGGCTCGTGGCGAGCCGCAGGCGCATCTCGAGTGCGATGAGCCGGTTCTGCACGATGAGCGTGGAGGCGCGCGTCGCGAGCAGTCCCGCCACGAGTCCGATGGACAGGACGACGAGCCAGACGTTGAACTGCGACGGCTGCCGGATGGCGTGCGCGACCGAGAAGATCACGTTCGCGAGGAAAACCGGCAGCGCGACGTAGTGGTACAGGGGGAACAGGCGCCTGTGGTTGGCGTAGGTCTGGGCTGGATGGGGCATGAGGGTCCGGTCAGGCAATGGCACGCTGTGCGTGACGCTTCACGCGTGCGAGCATGGCGTTCAGTCCCACTTCGCGTCCGGCGAGGCCGATCCCGTCCATCATCTGGCGGACGAAGTCGTCGGGGATGCCGAGGGTGGTCTCGGGCGGGTGGCCGTTCACGGCGGAGAGCAGAATGGCGAGGAAGGCGGCGATGGTGGGCGACTGCCGCGCATTCAGGTCGACGTAGAAGTAAAGATTGCCGTCGCGCACTTCAGGGAACAGGTCGACGCGCGTCTGGCACTCCGGAACGGTGAACGCGGCCCGGTCCAGTGCCTGGAATCGCTCGGGAAGGGGCTCGAGTTGCCTGGCGTAGTGCAGCAGTGCCTGCATCTTGTCTTCGCGCCCGAGGGCGCGGAACGTGCGCAGCACTCGCGCCACCGACGGCGGGAGCGGCACCTCGGCCGGTTCCGTCATGCGAGAGATAAAGCGCGCGGGAATCCATGCGTCAAGCGCGCGCAGCGCCGTCGGACAGGACTCCACTTCATTTCACCAGAGTGACGACGACATGCCGACGAGAACCGCGACTGCACAGTGGACCGGTGGGCTCAAGGGAGGATCGGGTTCGTTCAAGGGTCAAACCGGGCTGGGCGGAAGCTACAGCTTCGGGTCGCGCTTCGAGAGCGCGAGCGGGTCCAACCCGGAAGAGCTGCTCGCGGCGGCCGAAGCCGCGTGCTTCAGCATGGCGCTGAGCGGGTCGCTCGAGAAGGAGGGCTTCACGCCGACGCGCATCGACACGCAGGCTGCCTGCACGGTGGAGAAAGTGGGTGAGGGCTTCAAGATCACGACGATGAAGCTCGTCGTGAAGGCCGTGGTGCCGAAGATCGACGATGCGAAATTCCAGGCGATCGCGGCGGCCACGAAGGAAGGCTGTCCGGTGTCGTCAGCGCTGAAGGGCAACGTCAGCATCGACCTCACCGCGAGCGTGTCCGGCTGACCCCCGGCGCGCGCTCGCGCGCGAACCGCGCAGCAGCTCCACCTGGATGAAGATCCAGATCGTCAGCGCGGGCACGGCCAGGCGATAGAGGACGGCCAGCGGAGTGCGGAAGAACTCCCCGGGGATGAGTGTGGACATCAGCGGGGTGGTGACGAACGCCGTCGCGTAGAGCCACGTCTGCCAGCGTTCCTTCTCCGAGCTCGCATACCAGAGCGTGGCTCCCACGAAGGCGATGAGGTAGCTGGCGCGCTCTGCCTGGTGGTTGAAGAGCACCACGTAGAGCAGCACGGAGCAGAGATAGAGAAAGCGGAACTGCACGTCATCCCAGCGGTCGCGCCGCAGCGCCAGCGGCGCGAGCAGGGCAAGCGTGCCGGCGAGCTGGATGGGCCAGTTGGGCAACGCGATGCCCGTCCAGTTGTACAGGAGCTGCATCACGGAGAACCACCGCTGGCGCGAGTCCGACGCCTCGACGCCCAGCCACGAGTGGTACTGCGCAAGCAGCGTGGCGGGCGGCGTCACGAGCAGCGGCAGCACCGCGAGGCCGACGCCCACGGCTGCGGCGCGCACCCCCGTGCGCAGCGCGCTCCTGCGCGGTAGCGCCAGGGTGAGCGCGGCCAGCGGAAAGATCTTCACGCATGCGCCGAGCATGACGGCGGCGGCCGCACGCCAGGCGCTCGCGCGCTCGAGGGTAACGAACGTGAGGATGATGAGGCCCGCCACCAACGCGTTGCTCTGTGCGTTCTGCATGCCGCGCAGCACCTCGAGCAGGAGGCACAGCAGGGCGAGGAGCCCCCGCCGTCCGGGCAGTGCCCGCTCGACGGCACCGAACAGCACGAGCGCGTTGGCGAGGCTCCAGAAGAAGAGCGCGATGGGCGACGGAATCCACGCCAACGGCTCGAAGAGCAGCGCGAACGTGGGACTGTACTTGAACCGGTCGGAGTGCTCGTCCGGGTATTCCGCGTAGAGATCCTGCCCGGTCAGCAGGTGGCGCGACGCAGTGCGGAAGATCTCGAAGTTGCCGGATGGGTGGCCGGCGCGCCGCACGACGCCCACCGAGCTTGCACCCACGCGATGTCTGAGTGCGCGGTTCACGTCGGGGTTCGCTGCGATCGCCTTGCCGCCGGCATCGAGCGCAGCGGTCGCGACGTACAACGCGAAGAGGATTTTTCGGAAGCGCGGCTGCGGCGAAGAACGCAGCCACGCACGTACTCGGTGGGCGAGCATGTGCATCGGTGACGGTCGCGCGGTCCGGCAATGTCGCCGGAACGTCAGTCGCTATAGTACTCCGCGATGCACATCGTGACCACACGCTGCAGCTGACGAACCTGCATGGCGGGGTCGGCGACGGCGCGGACTTCCGGGAGCGCGCTCCAGAGATCCTTGAGCACGATGAGGAGGTGCTCGGGAAGCATCGCCTTCTCCCGCGCCTCGGCCGCGACCCGCACGAGCGCCGGGTTCAGCCCGGGCGCGGATCCGCTCGATACGTACGTCGCGAGCGCGGCGCGCACGGCCTCGAGCGTGGTTTCCTCCAGTCGACTCGGCGGAGTCTGACTCGAGTCGTGGGCCATCATCATCGCGCGCGCACACGAGAAAGAAAAGGTATGGGCCGGCCGCCGTCAGGCGGCGTCGAGCGACGAATGTTTACCATCGCACCCGCTCCGTCAAGGCCTCGTATGGACGCCGTGCCGCTTGCTGCATGGTCCCCGTCTTGCTGACCCATGCCGCCCTCCGCGCTCCGCTCCATTTCACCGATCGGTCGACGAACGTGAGCATGCAGGCAATACTCATCTTCTCGTCCGACCCACTGGCTGCCGCGCTCCTCGGCGCGGCCGGCGAGCTGGCAGGATGCGTTCCCCACTACGCACGCGAGGATGAGGCGGCACGTGCGGCACTCCTCCGTGTCCGTCCTGCGGTCGTGCTCATCGACTGCGACCACGAGGAAACCTGCTCCGACGAGTTCGTTGGGCCGGCCCTCATGACCGATGCGAAGGTCGTGCTCTTCCACTCGCGCAGCACACGGCGCGACATGCAGTCGTTCGCCGATCGGCTGTCACTCCACGTGATGAACATGCCGGCGGACATCACCACCTTCGGCGCTCGGCTCCGCGAGCTGCTCGGCAGCTAGCTCACCGAGCCACCACCGCGCGCGCCGCTACCCGCCGCGTGAACGCGCGCTGCGCATCGCACGCGTCGCAGTTCCCGCATGCCCAGTCGTCCTCCACCGCCTCGCCGAAGTACTCGAGCAGGAACCTCGTCCGGCAACGCGCGCTCTGGCAGTAGCCCACCATCGCACGCAGCTTCGCCCGGTCCTGCTCCCGCCGCGACTCGTAGTCCGTGAGGTCGGCGCTGAGGTCCACCGACGTGAGCCGGCTCTGCAACCGCTCCCAACCGCCGCCGCGGTGCTCGCGCACCAATCCGTGCCGCTTGAGCAGGCCGAGGACGATGCGCGCCTTGCGCCGGGCCACGCCGGCACGGTCTGCCAGGGTGTCGAGCTCCACGCGCTCCAGCAGGGAATACTGCTCCAGCAACAGCGCCACCTTCGCGGCCTCTTCCACGTCGGGATACTTGCCGCCCAGGAAGTACGACTGGACGCGCGAATCCTCCACGCGGTAGAGAATCGCACACACGGCCGGCTCGCCGTCGCGGCCGGCGCGGCCCGCCTCCTGGTAGTACGCCTCCACCGACCCGGGAAAGTGGTAGTGCAGCACGAATCGCAAGTCGTGCTTGTCGATGCCCAGGCCGAATGCATTCGTCGCGATGATGGCGGGCACGTCCCCGCCCATGAAGGCATCCTGCGCGGCCTTGCGGTCGGCCGGATTCATCCTGCCGTGATACAGGCCGATGGAGTACCGGTCCTTGAACAGCTCATGCAGCCGTTCTGCCTCCTTCACCGTGGCGGAGTAGATGATGCCGCTGCCGCGCGCCTCGGAAAGCAACGCTTCGACCTCCGCGTCCTTGCTGGCCTGATTGACCGTCCGCCGGACCTCGAACCGCAGGTTCGCGCGCGCGAAGCCGGTGACGGTGATGGCGGGATCCGCCATGCCGAGCTGCCGCGCGATGTCGGCGCGCACCTCGGCCGTCGCCGTGGCCGTGAGCGCGAGCACCGGCGGCTTGCCCAGGCGCGCCACGACAGACCCGAGCGTGAGGTAGTCGGGGCGGAAGTCGTGGCCCCACTGGCTCACGCAGTGCGCCTCGTCCACCACGAACAGGCTCACGGTGCGTGAGAGGAGGTGGTCGAAGAAATCACGATCCTTGAAACGCTCCGGGGTGAGATACAGGATCTCACCCTCGCCGTCCTGTACCTGCCTGGCCGTCTCTCGTGCCTCGCGCGTCGAGAGGTGCGAGTGCATCGAGAGCGCATCCACGCCGTGGGCGTGCAGCTTGTCCTGCTGATCCTTCATGAGGGCGATGAGGGGACTCACCACCACGGTGAGGCCGGGCAGCAACAGCGCCGGCAACTGGTACACGATCGACTTGCCGCTGCCCGTCGGCATGACGACCAGTGCGTCGCGCCCTCCGAGAACGGAGCGGATCGGCTCCCACTGGCCACGACGGAAATCTGCATGCCCAAAGCGCTCGCGAAGCGTCGCGAGTGCCTGGGCCCTGGACACATGTTTCGCCATGCGGGCGCAAAAAGCAGGAAGCGGGCCCCGAGTGCGTGACCTCGGGCCCGCTTCAGCCGGACAGGCTAGAGGACCTGCATCGCCCCCAGGCGGTCGAGCACGCGCCCAAGCACGGTCATGAGGCCGTACGCTTCGAGTCCGAAGGCGGTGCCAGCCGCGATGCCGGCGCCTGCCACCGCGAACAGCGGTGGCCAGTGCAACGTGAAGTACACTCCCGCCGCAAGGAGCGCCGGCGCAACGCACAACGCGGCAAGCAGGGTGAGCGTGATGATCGAGGTGAGCATCATCTGTCCCATCTGTTCGACTCCCGCCCCGCCCGTGGCGCCCAGTCGAACCCACGCCGGAAACAGCAGCGCCATGCCGTTGTGGATCGTGAAATTCGCGAAGCTGAGTCCGGCGAGCAGCACGGGCGCCGCCAGCAGGAGGCCGATTCGCACCTCCACCGGAACAGGTGCCTCCGGGATGAAGGAGAGCGCGAGCAACGCGACGGTCGCCATCAACAGCTGCAGCAGCGCCGTGGGCAGCGCGCTGCTGGCCACTTCGGCGAGCATGATTTCGCGCCCCTGCAACGGCATGGTCTTCAGCATGGGCAGGCGCCGCAGCTCGGAGCGCAGGTCGTTGCGCATGGTCGCGGGACCGAACACCACCGTGACCCCCGCGACCACGAGACACACGGCGATCACAACCGCCTCGGCAGTGGGCGACCGGCCGGCGAAGACGAGGCACGCCACGAGGGCCGCAGCCGGAATACCGAACAGGCTGCGGAGCTGTCCGGTGCGCATGAGCCAGAGGACGTTTTTCCACACGAGCGCCGTCGCAGGTGCGCCAATGGGTGCCAGCGGAAGGCTCCGCCGAGCCGCCTTCGCGCTGATCACGCCGCCACTCGCCCCGCGTGTGCGCAAGGCCTGGGCGCGACGGGCATGCGCGGCGGACGCCTCCACGGCGGTCTCCTCGAATGCCGAGTCGCTGCGGAGTACCCACAAGACGTGGAGGGCGAAGAGCGCGAGTGCCGGAGCGACGGCCGCGAGCCATGCCGTGCCGCCAGGCGCGAACATCGGCGTCACTGCCACGCGAAAGGGATAGAGCACCCAGCGCAGCGGCGATGCCGCGAACTCGGCGACGATGACCTGGCCGATACCGGCGGTGTCTGCCGCGTAGAACCGGCTGCGCGCCATCACGAGTGCCGACACCACCACCGTAACGGCCGCGCCGAACACTGCCGCCGGCAGCCATCGTCGGCGCAGGCCGCGCACACCGTGCTCGGCCTGCGATGCACGCAGCAGCGCGACCCCGAGGCGATGCAGCGAGAACGTGGTGAGAAACAGCCACGACCCCACGAGACGCGTGACGCCGGTGCCCTGCCGGTGAAAGAGCACGAACCAGAGCAGGCTCGTGGTGAGCACGCCGGCCTGCGCGCGCGCGAGCTTGTACACGATGAGCCCGCGCCGCGAGATGGGCGCGGTGAACAGCATGGAGACTTCCGCCTCCGAGAACGCGAGCGCCGAGCGGTCGGCGCCGAACACCCAGATGGCGGCGACGTAGGCCATGATGAGAATCGGGAACAGCGAGGTGAATGCGTCCGAAGCGAGTGGACTCGCCTGCCGCCCGTTGCGCGCCGATGGGTTGAAGAACACCAGCCAGAAGTACCCGAGGCCGAGGAGCAGCGCGATCAGGTAGCGCGGATTGCGAAGCTGCCGCAGCTGGGAGGCGAGCCGGTTGCGCGCCGAGCTGCCCATCAGGTATGCAAATGCGCCAATCACGCGGTGGTTGCCTGCTCGTCGGTCCCGGTGAGGGCGAGGAACACATCCTCGAGCGATCGACCAGCGAGGTGGGGATGCGCACCCACGATGTCGGCCAGCGGCCCGTAGGCGACGCAGGCGCCGTCGCGGATGACGAACAGCTTGGTGCAGAGCTCCTCCACCAGCGTGAGCAGGTGCGAGCTGAGGACCACGGCCGCTCCGGCGCGCGCCCGCTGTGCGATCGTCGCACGCATCCGGCGCATGCCGCCGGGATCGAGGCCGGTGAGCGGCTCGTCCAGGATGAGCACGGTGGGATCGTGCAGCAGGCCGCAGGCGATGGCGAGCTTCTGCTTCATTCCGCGTGACAGCTCGGTGGAGAGCGCCTTCCGCTTGTCGGCGATCTCCAGTTCCTGCAGCAGGGGCCCGATACGCGCCTCGGCATCCGCGACACCGTAGAGGCGCGCGACGAAGCGTAGGTGCTCCTCCACCGTGAGGTGATCGAAGAGGTGCGGTTCGTCGGGAATGAATGCGAGTGCCTGCTTGGCGGGCACGGGCTCCCGCTGCACGTCGTGACCTGCAATCGCGACGGTGCCCTGCGAGGGCGCGATGATCCCTGCCAGGCACCGGAGGGTCGTCGTCTTGCCGGCCCCGTTCGGTCCCACGAGGCCGAGGACCTCGCCGGGTGCGACCTCGAAACTGATGCGGTCAACGGCGGTGAAGGCGCCGTACTGTCGCGTGAGGCCTTGAACGCTGATCATGCCGTGGGTGTGTGAGTCCGTCGGGGATGGGGCCGGCGCGCGCCGGTCGCGCCGCAGGAGGCTACATCCCTGCCGCGCGCCGCGTTAGGGTTGCTTGGTGCCCGACGCCGTCAGCGTGTTCTCCTGCTTCGCGATCGTCGCGCCGGGCCTCGAGCCGTTCGCCCTGGCGGAAGCCCGCGCACTCGGCCTCGATGCCGCGGCGGAGGAGGGTGGGGTCGCGTGGACGGGTGACGCGCGCAGCCTCATGATGGCGAACGTGGGTCTGCGCATCGCATCGCGCGTGGTGGTGCGGCTCGGCAGCTTCGAGGCGCGTTCGTTCGCCGAGCTGGAGCGTCATGCGCGGCGCGTGGAGTGGGCGCGCGTCCTTCGCGCGAATGATGCGGTGCGATTTCGGGTGACCTGCCGGAAGTCGAAGCTCTATCACTCCGACGCGGTCGCGCAGCGGGTGGCCGACGCGGTGAAGCGCGCCATCCCCGGCATTCGTGCCGATGGCGGGAGCACGGATGACGAGGACGGTGAGGAGTCGCCGGAGGACGTGGCGCTCATCGTGGTCCGCGTGCTTCGCGACCGGTGCACGGTGAGCGCGGACAGCTCCGGCGCGCTGCTGCACCGTCGCGGCTACCGGCAGGCGACCGCGCGGGCGCCCCTGCGCGAGACGATCGCCGCGGCGATGCTCGCGGCGGCGGAGTGGGATGGACGCTCGCCACTGGTGGACCCGCTGTGCGGGTCCGGCACGATTCCCATCGAGGCGGCGCTCCTGGCGCGGGGCGTGGTGCCCGGATCCGCGCGCCGGTTTTCAATGGAGCGCTGGCCCGTGGTGCCCGCGGGCCTGGGTGCGCTGGTACGCGCAGAGCTCAGAGCTCGTGAGATGCCACAGGCTGGCGTGACGCTGCGTGGGTCCGACCGCGACGCGGGCGCGATCGCGGCCGCATCGTCCAATGCCGAACGCGCCGGGGTGTTGGGCGACGTCGCGTTCGAGGTGTGCTCTCTTTCGGCGATGACGCTGCCGGATGTCCCTCGCGGCTGGATCGTGACGAACCCACCCTACGGGGTCCGGGTTGGCGACGCCGATCGCGTGCGCGACTTGTGGGCCCAGCTCGGCAACGTGCTGCGGGGGCGCGCGTCCGGCTGGCGGCTCGCATTACTGTCGCCGGATGTGGCGCTGGATCGGCAGCTCCGGATCCCGATGCGGGCGGCGGCGTCGCTGAGCAACGGCGGTATCCCGGTGCGCATCATGGTGGGAGAGGTCCCGTGAGCCGGCGTGGTTCGGGGGCGCATTCAATACCAATATGAATTGATATGAAAGGAGATCGGTTTTTGCATATCCGCCGGTGCTGCGGTTCGCTGCATGAGCGTGGAAGCCCATCGAATATGCACGAGGTCGGCATAATTATTGAGAAGGTTTTCAGTCAAGATGTACGCGCTGCCGCCCCGCGCGCCGCGGCGCTGAAACCCCGGTAACGCCACCGCTTGTCGCGGTGGCCTTTCGCATCGTGTCTTTCCTCAGAGGAGCTGACCGTGAGCGTCGGCGAGACATCCGAAATGCCAGAGAAGGAAGCTGAACCCAACGGTCGCGGGAATGGTCGCGCGGCGGGGGCCGCGCGGAAGAAGCCGGGCCGGCCGCGCAGGACGGTGCCGGTCGCGGCGGAAGCCGAGCTGGCAGAGGCCGAGGCGGCGCCGCGGCGACGGGCGACTGGCGGGGACGGCGGGCACGGAGACGGTGGGGGTGGCGCTGGCGGCAACCGAGACCGGGGCCTGCGCCAGCTGCTTGCCGGGTTGCGTTCACTCGACGCCGGCGACTTCAGCACGCGCCTCGAGTCGAACGGTGACGCGCTCATGTCGGAGATTGCCGACATCTTCAACAGTGTCGCCACGAAGCAGGGACGGCTCGCGGAAGAGCTGAACCGCGTCGCACTCTCGGTGGGACGCGAAGGGAAGATGCGCGACCGTGCGACGATCGGACCGGCCGGCGGACTCTGGGCCGGCTCTGTGGACGCGCTCAATTCGCTCATCACCGACCTGGTGCAGCCGACCAGTGAGGTCGCCCGCGTCATCAAGGCGGTGGCCGAGGGTGACCTGAGCCAGAAGGTGGAGCTGGAGATCGAGGGGAAGACGGTGCAGGGTGAGTTCTTCCGGATCGGCTCGACGGTGAACCGGATGGTGGACCAGCTCAACGCGTTCGCGAGCGAAGTGACGCGCGTGGCGCGCGAGGTGGGAACGGAAGGCCGGCTGGGCGGGCAGGCGAACGTGCAGGGAGTGAGCGGAACGTGGCGCGACCTGACGGACAGCGTGAACGGCATGGCCAGCAACCTGACCAACCAGGTGCGCAACATCGCCGACGTCACCA
>JBDTYL010000082.1:0-1671 GCA_040005695.1 bacterium
CGCGCGAGCTTGCGCGGATCCGCACGCGCCACGCGGATCACGAACGCACTCGGCACGCCGAGCATGACGTCGCCCACCTGGACGAGCACCACCCGCATGGTCGCGATGCTGAGCGGCACGTCCATCGTGATGGCGGTGCCCTTCCCCTTCTCCGACGTCACGTCAACGGTGCCGCCCATGCGCTCGGCCGCGGCCCGCACGATCCCGAGCCCCACGCCACGCCCCGAGAGGGTGGTGGCGGTGGCGCGCGTGGTGAATCCGTCGTCGAAGATGGCGCGGGCCACGGAGCGCTCGTCGGCCGGCACCGTGCGCCCGCGGCGCTCGATGCCGCGTGCGATCGCCGTGAGGTCGAGACCGACGCCGTCGTCGGACACCGTGACGCGCAGGCGGTCGCCAGCCAGCGCGCCCTCGATGCGCACCTCCCCCTCTTCCGGCTTGCCGGCCGCGATGCGGTCCGCGGTGGACTCGAGCCCGTGGTCGATGGCGTTGCGCACGAGGTGCAGCAGCGGCTCGCGCAACGCCTCGAGGACGACGCGGTCCGCTTCGATGTCGCCGCCGGTGACGACGAGCCGCACCTGCTTGCCGACGTCGCGCGCGACGTCGCGCAGCACGCGCGGCAGCGTCTCGGTCAGCTCCGTGAACGGGCGCTGCCGCAGGTGCCGCGCTGCTGTGCCGAGGCGCGCGGACACGGCGGCGAGTGCGCGCGCGTCGGCGCCCGCGCAGCGCAGCGCGCGCGTGAGCGCGCGATCCAGGTCGAACGTGGCCTCGCCCGCGGCATGACCGCGAACGGCGCGACTGTCCGCACGCAGGACGGCCAGCTCATCGGCGCGATCGCTGAGTACGGCCGCGAGTCCGGCGATCTCGCCCGCGGCGCCGGCGATCGCGTCCACCTGGTGCAGCGTCACGCGCACGTGTGTGGTGGCGGGTGGCGGGTCGTCCGGCCGCTCCGTGGCGGCTGGTGCACCGGTTGCCTGCGGCGCGCCCGCAGGAGCGGCGGCCTCGGCGACGATGGGCGCCGCGACAGGCACGGCAGATGGCGGCATGGCTGCCGCAGCGACGATCGGAGCGGCACCCGCCGGGGGACGCGGCACGACGGGCGCCGCGCCGCGCCCGCGGGCATGATGCAGCACCGCGGCCAGCGTCGCTTCCGGCACGCCGTGTCCCTGGCGCAGCGAGTCGCGTGTCTCGCCAAGCGCATCGGCGGCCTCGAAGAGCAGCGCGATCTGTGCGCCGCCGAGCGTAGCCGATCCATCACGCACGCGGCTCAGCTCGTGCTCGAGCGCGTGGCACACCTCCTCCACACGCGGAAGGCCCGCCGCGCGCGACGCGCCCTTGAGCGTGTGCATCACGCGAAACACCGCCTGCAGCCGCTCCGCGTCATCGGGCGTGCGCTCCAGGGCGAGCAGGTCGTCGATGAGCTGCTGCACCTGCTCGTCGAGTTCGTCGACGAAGATGGCGAGCAGCCGGACGGCCAGCGCGTCGTCGGTCACGAAGCAGATCCTTGCCTTCCGATCACCGACCGCTCCGCGCGCCAACCATGCCGACGAGCCGCGTGCCGAGCTGATTGAGGTCCTGCGCCGCGGTTTCCGACTGGCGCGTGGCCGTGAGGTTCTGCTGCGTGGCGTCGTGAATGTTGGCGATGGCCTGGCGGATCTGGTCCATGCCGAGTGC
>JBDTYL010000083.1:0-10591 GCA_040005695.1 bacterium
GGCTGCCGATGTTCGACGTCATGATGATGACGGTGTTGCGGAAGTCCACCGTGCGACCCTGCGAGTCGGTGAGGCGGCCGTCGTCGAGGATCTGGAGCAGGATGTTGAACACGTCGGGATGCGCCTTCTCGATCTCGTCGAACAGCAGCACGGCATACGGACGGCGACGCACGGCCTCGGTGAGCTGTCCGCCCTCCTCGTACCCGACGTAGCCCGGCGGCGCGCCGATGAGGCGCGACACGGCGTGCTTCTCCATGTACTCGGACATGTCGATGCGCACCATCGCGTGCTCATCGTCGAAGAGGAATTCGGCGAGGGCGCGCGCCGTCTCCGTCTTGCCCACGCCAGTGGGGCCGAGGAAGATGAATGAGCCGATGGGCCGGTTGGGATCTTGCAGGCCGGCGCGCGAGCGCCGCACGGCGTTGGCCACGGCCTCGACGGCTTCGTCCTGCCCGACGACGCGACGCGCGAGCTCCTTGTCGAGCTTCGTGAGCCGGTCGCGCTCGCCTTCCATCATGCGCGTCACGGGAATGCCGGTCCACTTCGCGACCACCTCGGCGATGTCTTCCGCGGTGACCTCCTCTTTCAGGAACTGCGGACGGCCGCCGGCACTGGCGAGTTGCTTCTCGGCGTCCTTCATGTCCGACTCGAGCGCGGGGATGCGGCCGTAGCTGATCTCGGCGGCTTTCGCGAGATCGCCGGCGCGGGCGGCCTGTTCGGCCTCCACGCGTGCCTGGTCGATCTGTTGCTTGATCTTCGCGACGTTGCCGAGGGTGTCCTTCTCCTGCTGCCACTGCGCCTTCATGGCGGAGGACCGCTCCTTGAGCTCGGCGAGGTCGCGCTCGATGTTCTTCCGGCGCTCGGTGGAGGCGGCGTCCTTCTCCTTCTGCAGTGCGGTGCGCTCGATCTCGAGCTGCATCACGCGGCGCTCGACCTCGTCGATCTCCTGCGGCATCGAGTCGATCTCGATGCGCAGGCGCGACGCGGCTTCGTCGAGCAAGTCGATGGCCTTGTCCGGGAGGAAGCGATCACCGATGTAGCGGTGCGACAGTGTCGCGGCCGCGATGACGGCGCTGTCCGTGATGCGGATACCGTGGTGCGCCTCGTAGCGCTCCTTGAGGCCGCGCAGGATGGCGATGGTGTCCTCGACCGTGGGCTCGCCCACGTACACGGGCTGGAAGCGGCGCTCGAGGGCCGCGTCCTTCTCCACGTGCTTGCGATATTCGTCGAGCGTCGTGGCGCCGACGACGCGCAGTTCGCCGCGCGCGAGCATGGGCTTGAGCATCTGGCCGGCGTCCATCGACCCCTCGGCCTTCCCTGCCCCGACGAGCGTGTGCAACTCGTCGATGAATGTGATGAACTGATCCTTGTCCTCGGTGAGCTCCTTGAGCACGGCCTTGAGCCGCTCCTCGAACTCGCCGCGGAACTTGGCGCCGGCAATGAGCGCGCCGAGATCCAGCGAGAGCACGCGCTTGCCGCGCAGGCTCTCGGGGATGTCGCCGTTCACGATGCGCTGCGCGAGTCCCTCGACGATGGCCGTCTTGCCCACCCCCGGTTCGCCGATGAGCACCGGGTTGTTCTTGGTGCGACGTGAGAGCACCTGGATGACGCGGCGGATCTCCTCGTCGCGCCCGATGACAGGATCGAGCTTGCCTTCCCGCGCGGCCTCCGTGAGGTCGCGTGTGTATTTCTGCAGCGCCTGGTATTGGTTCTCGGGATTCTGGTCCGTGACGCGATGCGTGCCCCGGATGGCCTCAATGGCCTGGAGCAGCGCCTTGTGGGTGCCGCCGAGGGCGTTGAGCAGTGGCTTGGTCTCGCTGCCCTTTGCGTCGGAGAGCGCGAGCAGCAGGTGCTCGGTGCTCACGAACTCGTCCTTCAGTTGCTTCGCTTCCTTCTCGGCCTGGTCGAGGACCGCGGTGAGCTCGCGGGCCATGGTCGGCTGCGCGTCGCTCTGCTTCGGGTAGCGCGATGTCTCGCGCGTTATCGCTTCGCGCAGTGCCGCGACGTTGACGCCGAGCTTCTGGAGGACGGGCACGACGATGCTCTCGTCCTGGGCGAGCAGCACGAGGAGGAGATGCGTGTCGTAGACCTGCGGATTGCCGGCCTTCCGTGCCTCCGCCAGCGCCTCATTGAGCGCCTCGGCGGACTTTACCGTGAGCTTGTCGGGATTGATCATGTCGTGAGGTTACCGTGGGGGGAGGGTCGCGGCGACTTCATGGAGCAACGGCGATGCCGGAACCTTCACGCCAGGATGGCAGCCGGGCTGCATTCGGAAAAGCAGATCCTTCGCTTCGCTCAGGATGACAGGCCCGCTCCCCCGTCCCCCGTCCCCCGTCCAGCGAGCGCCAGCGAGCGAGCCGTCCAGCGAGCGCCAGCGAGCGGCCCGTTTACCGTGACACAACCGCCTTCCGCGTATACCGGTTGCCGTCGACGACGAGCTCGATGAGGTATACGCCAGATGCCGCGGATCGGCCCGACAGGATCACCCGGCCGTCCCAGTAGGCGGAATAGTCGCCACAGGCCATGGCCACGCGCTGCAGTGCGAGCCGCGGGCCGGTGCTGACCTCGAGGCGCGGCACCGCCACGAGTTGCGCGAGGACATTGTAGATCCGCAGCGAGACGATGCGGCGCGCCTCGCGTCCCTCGCAGCCCACGATGCTGAAGGGGATGCGCGTATCGGGATTGAACGGGTTGGGATAGTTCTGCCCGAGGGACGCGGTCTGCTTGTGCCCGCGAGGGGTTGTTGCTCGATCCTGCCCCGCCGCCTGCTTTGTGGTCATCGCACAAAGGGCGAGCACGAGGGCCAGTGCTGCCCGACGGTGGTACATGGAAACTCCGGCTGACGGATCAGGGTCCTGATGCCACTCCTGAAGCGGGTGGACCAGCGCAAGTATCTCGTGAAGCGTAGGCCTCGCGCCGCCACCTGTCAAAAGCGCTCGCCCTCAGGGGCGAGGCGGTGGCAGTCGTCGGCCGAGCTCGCCGCGAATGGTCCATCCTTCACGATCGGCGTATTCGAGGAAGGGGATGAGGAACTTGCGCGTGAGCCCAAGCAGCTCACGGAGCTCGGCAGGAGGATGGTCCTGGCCCGCCACCATGCCCGCCTCGAGCCGGTGACGCAATGCGTCCACGGCGCCGCGCGTGAAGTACCGTTGCGGTTCGACGGGCACGATGAGGGCCTCGCGCTCCAGCCATCGCATCATGTCTTCCACGTCGTGCGGCGCGGCGCCGAGTGACGAAGCAAGCTCCTCGATGCTGGGCGGCTCGGCGCCAGCGGTTTCGAGCGCCAGGAGTACGGCGCTCCGGAGCGCAGCGTGCGTCTCGTCGAGCGTAGGCGCGAACGTCGCGCGTGCGACGACGCCACCGGTGGCGACGATCTCGCCCGCCTGCGTGAGCGCTGCGAGTGCCGCGGAGGCCACCTCGTCCGGCGCATCGAGGCGCGAGCGCAGCCACTGCAGCGGCGCGCCTGGTTCGAGCGGATGCGCCCGGTGATAGCCATCGAGCGCCTCGCGCGCGGCCGTGTGCAGGCGCATGCGCGCGCTATCGGCGAGGAGGCGTCCGCCCACGCGCCATCCCGACGCGCCCGTGAGGAGTCGGCCGACGTCGGCGGGCGTGAGCCCGAGCCGTACCGGAAGCTCACGCACGCTCACCCCCGCCGCCCCGGCTTCCTCCGCCAGCATGTCGAGGACGACGCGCGGCTCGCGTGAGACCACGGGCCATGGACGCGCACGGACCGGCGCCAGCGGATCGATGACGGTGCCCCCACCCAGGGTCGCGACCGGCGACGCCGCCCGAAGGACGAAGCGATCGCCGGCGCGCGCGACGATGGGCTGGTCGAGCACGACGCGTGCGGATGATGTGCCGCCGGGCGCTAGCGTCGTATCGCGCACGACGAGACGCGCGCCCACTTCGCTGGTGCCGAGGTGGAATCGCACACGCGACCGGGGGCCGAGTGTCGCGGACGTGCCCGGGAGCAGCGCGATGTCTGCGCGAAGGACGCGCGTGGGCGCCCAGCCGTCGTTCTGCACGAGCACCGCGCCACGATGCACCTGGTCGAGCTCCACCCCCACGAGCGCGATCGCCGCGCGGTCCCCGGCGCGCGCGGAGTCCACCACCCGTCCGTGCGCATGAAGGCCGCGGACGCGCGCGGTGACGTCGGATGGATAGAGACGAACCGTCGCATCACGTGCGAGGGTGCCGGACCACACGGTGCCGGTGACCACCGTACCCGTGCCGCGCACGGTGAAGGCGCGGTCCACCGGCAGGCGGAAGATGTCGTCGGACGAGCGTGCCGGGACGCGCGACGCCAGCGAGGCCAGCGCGCGACGAAGCTCGTCGAGTCCCTCGCCGGTTGCGGCGGACACGGGGATCACGTCCGCCGTCGCCAGTGACGACGTCGCCAGCGCTGCGCGCACGTCCTCTTCCACGAGGGCCAGCCATTCCGCGTCGACGAGGTCGCGCTTGGTGATGGCCACGACGCCCGCGTGCACCCCGAGGAGCGCCAGGATGGCGAGGTGCTCGCGCGTCTGCGGCATGACCCCGGAATCCGCGGCGACGACGAGCAGCGCGAGGTCGATGCCCGTCGCCCCAGCGACCATCGTGCGCACGAAGGCCTCGTGTCCCGGCACGTCCACGACGCCCACCTGCCCCACGCCATCGAGGACGAGCGGCGCGAAGCCGAGGTCGATCGTGATGCCGCGCCGCTTTTCCTCCGGCAGCCGATCGGTGTCCACGCCCGTGAGGGCGCGCACGAGCGTGGTCTTGCCGTGGTCGATGTGTCCCGCGGTGCCGAGGATCATGCGAGTGCGCCTCCTACCATCGCTGGTCCTCCCACATCTCGAGCGCGCGCAGCGGACGTCCGTCCGTGAGGTGCTCGGCGAGGAACTCGCGCAGCAGACGCTGGTGCGCACGCGTCTCGGCGTCGCCCAGCGGCACGCCTGCATCACCGGCGAGGAAGCGCCGGAGCGTGTTGCGCACGTCGGGTGGCAGTACGCGGCCGGTGGGCGCGAGCCGGCCGCACCGCTGGCAGAGCGCGCCGCCGGCGCGGTGGCTGAACAGCACCGTGGCGTCGTCCGGAAGGACGTCGTGACACTCGCCGCAGATGTCGAGCGCCGGCGCGAACCCCAGCTCGGCCACGATGCGCCACGCGCTGGCGAGCGTCGCCGTGAGCGCCTCGTCTGCCGCGGCCGTCGCGAGCGCATCCAGGGATGCGACCACCGCGTCGAACAGGCCGCTGTCCGCGGCGTCGCGCCCGAAGCGGAGCGTCAGCTCGGCGATGGCGGACGCTCCAGCGAAGCGGCCCATGTCCTCCGCGAGCATGGGGCGCGCGCGCACGATGTCGAAGCCGCTGAGCGTATCGAGGTCGCGGCCGGGCTTTGCGTAAAGCTGGGCATTGCCCTGTGCGAAGAGGTCGAGCGCGCTGCCGAACCTGCGGCTCGACCGGCGGGCGCCCTTGGCCAGCACGCTGCGCACGCCGCCGTCCCGAGTGACCAGGCGGAGGATCCGCGAGGACTCGAGATAATCGAAGGCGTGCAGGACGATCGCGTCCGTGGCGAGGATGGCCATGCTGTAAAGATACTGGGAGGCACCGCGCGGGTGGGTGTCCGAGGGCAAACTTGCCAGGCACGGCGCCGCACGGTACGCATCTCAGAACGCCAGGCGCACGCCGCTCAAGACTCGACGACCCGCACCGCGATACCCGGTATTCGCCAGGGATACCTGATCGCGCAGCGCGAAATCCGCATTGAACCCCGCCACGTCCGAGTAGTGCGCGTCGAACAGGTTCTCGATGCGCAGCGTGAGTGTCATCGACTCGCGCGTACGCTGCAGCACGCTGATATCCCCGGCAAGGTCCGCGCGCAGGTACGGATCGAGCGACATGCGGCGGGACGTGAAGTCCGGTGCGAAATAGACGTCGTCCCGGCGGCCCACGTGGTGCGCGCGCAAGTCGACGCCGCCACGCGGGGCGCGGTAGCCGATTCCTGCCGCGACGGTGTGCATGGGGCGGCGCAGCAAGCGTGAATCCGGCGCGAAGGCGGCGATCGCCGCGGCACTGGCACCGGGGTCCACGACGCGCGTGTCGAGATAGGTCAGGGCAGCGTCCGCATATACCCCGGCGGGCAACCTGAACCGTGTCTCGAGCTCAGCGCCCGATGTGCGCGTGCGCGCGAGATTGTGGTAGTTCGGCTCCGTCGCGGAATACGTGTAGTCGATCAGGTCGCGGAAGGAGTTCGAGAATAACGTGACCCCGACCGTGCCCCACGTCGCAATCGACTGCTCGATGCCCGCGTCAATGCTCATCGCATGTTCCGGCGAGAGCGCTTCGTTCCCGATGGCGAACGGACCACCATAACTCTCGAGAAACGTGGGCTCGCGGAACGACGTTCCGATGCTGCCGTGCACGCGCGTGAGCGGCGCGAGCTGCGCACTGCCCGCCGCGCGATACGTGAAGAAATCGCCGAACTGCTCATTGTGCTCGAGGCGGCCACCGAGCGTGACAGTCACGGGCTCGATAGGCGCCAACAGGATCTGACCGTACGCGCCTGTGGTGCGCCGGCGATGGGGCGGTGTGACGCTCGGTCCATAGTTGGTGGTGGAATGCGAGCCGTCCTGCCACTGGCGCTCCACCTGCGCCCCGACCGTCACGAGTCCTCCCGCGGGCAGCGCAACCGACAGCCGTGCGTCACCGCTGCGCCGCCGGGAACGGTCCGTGGTGGTGAAGTAGTAGTCGAGCGAATCACCGCGACTGTCGGGCTGGTCGTCGGTGATGCCGTGCACGTCGTACGATGCGAGCGACACGCGGACCTCGGCGGCGGACGTCAGCCGGTACCCGGCGTCGAGTCCCACGGAGAGGCGGTCGTCACGATGCACGGCGTTGCTGTCAACGACCTCGCCCGAGCCGTTGGTGGGATAGTGCAGTTCGGTGTCCGTATAGCGCGTGGAGAGGTGCGCATCCACACCGCCGGCGCGGATGCCGACGAGCGCGCTGCCCACGCCCTGACGGAACTGGCTGTTGAACAGCTGGATGCCGTCCGTGCTGTGCCGCGCGCCCGCGAGCGAGTATGTGAGCAGGTCGGTGCTGCCGTGGACACCACCGTCGGCGTCGCGACTGCCGAATCTTCCAGCGCGCACGGACACGTCGCCACTCACCGGCCCAGCCCCGCTGCGCGTGAACAGTTGCACCACGCCCGCCATCGCATCCGAGCCATACAGCACGCTGGCCGGTCCGCGCACAATCTCGATGCGATCGACGTTATCGGTGCTGAGCGACGAGAAATCGAACGCCCCACCGGCGTCGTTCACCGGCACGCCGTCGATGAGCACCTTGGCGAACTTGCTCTCGCCGCCGCGGATGAACAGCGACGTCGCGCCGCCGTACGACCCGGTCTGCACCACGGCAATGCCGGGCACGCGTCGCAGGGCATCCACCACGGTAGTGACGCCTTCCCGGCGGAGCTCGGCGCCGGTGACGACGCTCACGGACGACGGGGACCGACTCGCCGCGAGCGCAGAGCGGGTGGCAGTCACGACGATGGCGGCGACGTGAGCGGTGTCGCGCGCTTGCTGCGCGGCGGAGAGGGAAGCGTGGGCGGCGACTGCGCCGAGGCCGATCAGGAGTGCGTAACGCATGGGGATCATCATGGGTGGATAGGCACTTCGCATGGGACAAGCAGATCCTTCGCTTCGCTCAGGATGACAAGCAGATCCTTCGCTTCGCTCAGGATGACAAGCAGATCCTTCGCTTCGCTCAGGAGGACAACGGGGGCTTCGCTCAGGATGACAACGCATCGCGGACACGAAGGGGAACGAGGGCCGGCGCGCCGACAGCGGGGTCGCGTGTCACCACGAGCGGCCACTCGTACACGCGCTCGAGGATGGCGCCCTGCATCACCGCGCCGGGATCGCCACTGACCGCCACGCGCCCGGCGTGCAGCAGCACGATGTGCTCGGCGAACCTGGCCACGAGGTTGAGTTGGTGGCTCACGAGCAGTACTGCCTGCCCCTCGCGCGCCAGCCCACTGAGCAGCTCGAAGATCGCCATCTCGTGCGCGATGTCGAGGAACGTGGTGGGCTCGTCGAGCACGATGGCCTCCCCGCCCTGCGCGAGCGCACGCGCGAGGCGCACACGCTGCCACTCGCCACCGGACAGCTCGGTGATGGCGCGCGACGCGAAGCTCGCCGTCTCCGTGCGCTCCATGCCTCGGCGCACCGCGGCGTGGTCCGCCCGCCCCGGCGAGCGCCACACGCCCACGTGCGGATAGCGGCCGAGGGCGACGTACTCCCGTACGGTGAGTGGAAACGCAGGGTCCTCGCGCTGCGTCACCACGGCCACGCGCGTCGCGAGGTGACGACGTGCCGCGCCGTCGATCGACTGTCCGTCGAGCGCGATATCACCCGCCGCACAGGGGATCCGGCCCACGAGCGCGCGCACCAGCGTGCTCTTGCCGCTGCCGTTGGGGCCGACGACTGCCGTGATGCGCCCACGCTCCGCAACGAGCGACACGCCATCCAGCGCGGGCACCGCACGATGCGGATAGCGCACGACCACCGTGCGGAACGCGATCATGCGAGCCGCCGGAGCAGCACGAAAAAGAACGGCACGCCGAGCAGCGCCGTGACCGCACCGAGCGGCAGCTCGGCTGGCGGCATCGCGACGCGCGCAAGCAGGTCTGCACCGACGACCAGCGCCGCGCCGCCGATTGCCGCGGCGCCGATGATGGTACGATGTGTGCGCGCACCAGCGAGCCGCACGAGGTGCGGCACAAGCAGCCCGACGAAACCCACCAGTCCGGCCGCGCTCACCGTGCCGGCGGCGAGCAGCGCGCCCGCGACGTACACGCCGAGCGACACCCGCGCCACGTCCACGCCAAGGCCCGACGCGGTGTCGTCGCCGAGGGCGAGGACGTCGATCGCGCGACCGAGGGCGAGCAACGCACCGATGCCGATGACGACGAACAGGGCGAGTGCGCGCACCTGTACCCAGCTCGCCTCCGACACGGACCCCATCATCCACCAGAGCGCGCCGCGGACGGCGGATGCATCCGCGTTGGCGAGGGCCACCATGATGACCGCGTTCGCGAAGGCGCCGACGACCACGCCCGCCATGAGCACGACACGCGGGTCGCCGCGACCGCCCGATGCACGCGCGACGAGAAGCGTGAGCGCCACGGCCGCGAGCGCCCCCGCGAAGCCGGCCACCGGAACGACCGCCGTCGCCGCGTGGAGCGCGGTGGCGAGCACCGCCCCCACCGCAGCACCCCCCGACACGCCCAGCAGGTAAGGCTCGGCCAGGCGGTTGCGCGTCGCGCCCTGCAGCGCGGCACCGGAGGCGCCGAGTCCCGCGCCCACGAGTGCGGCGAGGACCACGCGGGGAAGGCGCAGCGTGCGCACGATCGACACCGGCATCGGCGCGCCGATGCCGAGCACGCCGTGCACGATGTCGCGGAGGGAGAGATGGAGCGTGCCGAACATCACGCCCGCGATCATCGCGATCGCCAGCACGATCCACAGCGCGACCCACCGCGATGCGCTCACGTCAGAACGCCGTGCCGGGGTGCAGCAGCCTTGCCATCGCCACGGCGCTCGAGCCCACGCGCGCCGACGGTCCGTTCACGAGGGTGGTATCGATCACGAGGACGCGACCGTCCCGCACGGCGCGCAGCAGCTTCCAGCGCGCATTGGCGAGCAGCGTCTCGCGCGACCGCTTGCCCGTGAGGATGATGTCGGGGTCGCGGCGCATCAGCTCCTCGAACGTCACCGCGGGCGACGGCTGCGGCAGCTCCGCGAATACATTGCGCCCGCCGGCGATCTCGATCAGCTCATTGAGGAAGCTGCCGCCACCGACGGACAGCAATGGCGCCTGCCACAGGGGCATGAACACACTCGGGTGCGGCAGTTGCGCCGTCTCGCGGCGCACGCGCTCGAGCGTGGCGGCGACGGAATCCACGGTGCGGCGCGCGGCGGCAGTGTCGCCCACCAGGCGACCGAGACGCAGCGTCACGCGCGCCATGTCCGCGATGCGATCCACCTTGTACGCCGCCGTGGGCACGCCGCTCGCGCGCAGGCGGCGGGCCGCATCACGATTGTCCGCGCTCGCATACAGGAGCACGAGGTCCGGGTGCGTGGCCAGCACGGCCTCCACGTTGGGCCTGAGGCCGGGACCGAGGTCGGGCACGGCCAGCGCGGCGGCCGGAAAGAGGTCGTACGAGGTGCGACCCACGAGGCGCGAGCCCGCTCCAATGGCGAAGAGCAGCTCGGTGGTGGTGGGGTTGAGCGAGACGATACGCTGCGGCGCGGGCCCCACGATGAGCGTATCACCGAAGTCGTCCACCCCCGATGCGCGGAGGTCGGACGTGTCCCGCGCGCAGCCGGCGAGCGCGAGAGCGCACGAGGCGACGAGCAGCGAGCGGTGAACGGGGCGAGCGAAAGACACGACGGGCACCTCCGGCCGAAGGAGAGTGCCCGTAACGGACGCAGCCACGATGAGATCGACGGGCCGCGTGTCGCCACCAGCCCTCCCCCGAGGACCTGTGAACGTATCGCGGACGGGGTCGTCTCCTGGCTTCGGGCCGCGCCGCCCCGCCTTCCCGACCGC
>JBDTYL010000084.1:0-9441 GCA_040005695.1 bacterium
GCAGCGATCCCTGTCATCCTGAGCGCAGCGATCCCTGTCATCCTGAGCGCAGCGATCCCTGTCATCCTGAGCGCAGCGAAGGATCTGCTTCTCCCCGCAGCCATCGAGAAGCGGATCCTTCGCTTTCGCTCAGGATGACAAGGTGAACTGACATGCTGGCTTGGATCATCGCGCTGCTCGCGGGGGTGCTCGCTGCCGGCGTGCAGTATGGGCGTGGCGCGACCGCACCACGAACGCTCCCGTTGGCCGCGCTGCGCGCCCTCGCGACGGCGCTCGTCGTGGCGCTGCTGCTCGGCGCGCCCGCCGGCCCGGCATCGTCCGTGGCGCCTGACGTCGCGCTCGATGGGTCCGAGAGCTGGATGCGCGGGAGCGATGCCACGGCATGGCGAGTGGCGCGTGATTCGGCGGAACGCCTGGGCAGCGCCGTGTACCGCTTCGGGGACTCGCTCCGGCTCGACTCTTCGCGGCAACCGCCCATCGATCATGCGTCACGCGTGCGCGACGTGGTGGACGCCGCCACCGGCAACGGCCGGCCGGTGGTGATCGTGACGGACGGGGAGGTGGACGAGCCGGAAACGTTGACGGGGCTGCCGCGCGGCTCGCGCGTCGTGGTGGTGCCGCGCCGTGAGCGCCCCGATGTGGCCGTGGCCGCGCTCGATGCGCCGCGGGCACTCCTCGCCGGCGACACGGTCACCGCGCGCATCACGATCGTGGCTGGCGCAGCCGGCAGTGGCGCGGGCCGAGTGGAGCTTCGCCTGGACGACGCGGTGCTGGACACCGTGGCGCTTCCACCCATGACGGCGTTCGCGGAGCGCATCGTGATGCTGCGCGGCGTGGCTGGTGGCACGGAGCGCGGCGCGTTGCTGCGCGGGATCGTGCGTGCGGCCGGCGACGGCGAGCCGCGCAACGACACCCTCGCCCTCGGCGTGGACGTCACGCGTGCGCCGGCCGCGGTGCTGGTCTCGACGGCGCCCGATTACGACGTGCGCGAGGCAGTGGGCGCGCTGCGCGGCGTGACGTCGCTGCCGACGCGCGCGTTCTACCGGGTGGCGCCCGGCATGTGGCGCATGGACGGGACGCTGTCCGCGGTGGACGAACGCACCGTGCGCGAGGCGGTGCGCGACGCGCCGATGGCCGTGTTGCATGGCGATACCGCGGTGTTCGGCCCGCCGCGCGCCGCCACGCGTGGCTCGCTGCTGCTGTTCGCGCCGCCCACGACGGATGAGGGCGAGTGGTTCGCGTCCGCCGCACCCGCCTCACCCATCTCGGCCGCCATCGGCGTGATTCCCTTCGACAGCCTGCCGCCTCTCGCCGTGTCCGCCGTGCTACCTCGAGCCGACTGGCAGGGGCTCGTGGCGCGGCGTGGCGGCGCGGGCGAGGACCGCCGCTCGGTGCTGGTGGGATGGGATTCGCCGCGGCGCATCGCGGTGCTCGGCGCGTCGGGATTCTGGCGCTGGCGCTTTCGCGGCGGTGTGAAGGCCGACGCCTACGCCGCGGTGTTCGGTGCGCTGTACGACTGGCTCGCTGCGGGGCGAACCGATCGTCGGGCCGTGGTGCCCGACGGGGAGCCGATGCGTGCCGGCATGCCACTGCGCTGGCGGCGGGGCGCGCCGACGGACAGCACGGCAACGGCCGTGATCGTGCGGAAGGACGCCACCGCGCAACGCCGCACGCTCACCATCCGGTTTCCGGACGGCGCCGTCGTGGCCGAAACGGGGCCGCTGCCCGCAGGGATCTACGAGGTCACCACCGCGGGCGGCTCATCCGTGCTCGCCGTGAATCAGTCGCGCGAGCTGCTGCCGCGACGCGCCTCCGTGCGGTCAGGCGCCGTGGGTGGCGAGCCCGCCGTGGGGGACGCGCCCGCGCTGCGCGACATGGGGTGGATCTACGTGCTGGCTGTTCTCATGCTCTGCGCGGAATGGCTGCTCCGCCGACGCGTGGGACTGCGCTGACTCAGTAGCCGTCCTTCGTCCAGATGAGGATCACGCCGCATCCGGCGTTGGGTCCGTTGAACTGGGGAGGAATGGTCGCGGAGCCAGAGTACACCTCGATGGCACCCAGCGCCTTCGGCGACGGCAGCATGTCGAGGTTGAACGGGGTGGGCATGGGCACCTGGTCCACGTACACCGTCATCGGACAGGCGCCGAGCGCGGGATTCGCGCCCTCCCGCTTGCTCAGGGCAAACCACTCCGTGAGGGAGCTGGTGCGGCTCGGTGACACGTTGATCGAGTTGAACCGGCGGAACAATTCCGTCGCGTACACCGTGTTCTTCCTGTCGATCTCGTCGGCGGTCATGAACTCCCCGAAGCCGAGCTTGCGACGCTTCTCGAACTCCTGCATCCGGAGCGACAGCGGCTTCTCCTCGATGGTCGCGCCGGCGAGCGTCACCACCGCGGGCGACAGCGTGTACGCGAGTCGGAGGGTGTCGTTGGCGCGCACCTCGATCATCGCGGAGGTGGGGCTGTAGCCGCCGCGCGAGACGATGAGGAGGAACTGGCCGGCCGGCACGCTGGTGATGCGAAAGCGACCGTTGGGCCCTGTGCCGACGCGGATGCGCGAGCTGAGGATCGAGACGAACGCGCCGCGCAGGGGCACGAGGTTCGTGTCCGTCACGACGCCGTCGATGGTGCCGAGGTTGCGGCTGGCGTGCGCCTCGGGTGCCGCGCCAGGACGGATGGGTGTCGGCGTGCGCTGCGCGGCGCTGGATGCTGATGCGCCCGCCAGCAGGAAGGGGACGACGACGGCGGCGACGCGAAAGGACGACAGTGTGGACATGCGTGAAGATAATGGGTCAGGAGGGACGGTCGGGGTCCGGGACGAAGAAGCCGGAAGCCGGTTGCTGCCCGGCCTCCGGCGACTTCGTGCGGACATCGATTACCTGCTACACCGCGAACGGGCTTACGGTGCGCAGTTGTTCTGGCCGGCGGGTCCGAGCAGGTCGCCCGTGCTCTTGGCGCGCACGAGGCACTCTGCTGCCGGGATGGGGCTGACCCTGGCAACGAAGTTCTTGTTCGGTCCGGAGGTGACGTCGAGCGGGAGCAGGGCGAGCTTGCCGTAGCGCCGCATGTCGATCCAGCGGTTGCCTTCCATCATCGTCGAGTAGCGCTTCTCGTACAGGATGCCCATGAGGACCTGGTCATCCGTGTTCGCGACGGTGAGCGTGGTGGGGGGCAGCCCGCCGGAGTTCATCCGGACGTTGTTGAGGTCCGAGATCGCGCCGAGCTTGTCGCCGGTCGCGAGGCGTGCTTCCGCGCGGAGCAGGATGAGCTCCTCGTTGCGGATGAGCGGGATCGTCGAGGAGATCGTCGGCCAGATGCTGAAGCCGAGCGTCGACGACGCCGTCGTGGGGCCGTCCGTGGTGACCGGACCCTGACGCGACGGCAGCCCGGTCCGGATCTTCGCGAGGTAGCGATTGTCCGGGGTGCCATCGGCCTTCAGCTGTGCGTCCGCCAGGAATGACATGTGGGCGTACAGCGTGGTGTTCGTCGCCTGCGTGAGCGGGTTCGGCACGTCCGGCGATGCGGCATAGGGGTCATAGACACCCACGTCGAAGGCCGCACGCGTCGCTGCCGCGCCGTTGAGGAAGGAAGAGCCGAGCGCGGAAAGCGTGGCCGTCCATGCGGTGAGCCCGCCGCCGGCCGTCGCGTAGTTCGCGGCAGCCTTCGCCTTCATCGCGCGGTTGAACTGCGCGAAGGTGGCCGGCGTGTTGAAGCCCGCGAACCCACTGTGCAGGTTGAACGGGAATGCGGAGCCGCCGGCCGTGAGGTTGGTGTACGCGGCATCGAACGTGTTGAGGACGTACTTGTACGTCGAGTCGCGGGACACGAACGACGCGAGGTCGGTCGGGTTCTCCTTGATCTCCACGATGGCACCGACGGTATCGCGCGTTTGCGCGATCTCCAGCAGCATCATCGCCTCGAGCGTCTGCGCAAAGCCGAGCGACGCCGATTTCTGCGTCGCGGTGAGGGTGGGGTGCGCCGCGATGGTCTTCTTGAAGTTGAAGATGTCGCGGAGGAGGTTGTACTCACCGGCCCAGGGCGCGACCGCGAAACCCGTGGGATCCAGCTTCTGGACGCCGTTGACCACGATCCCGATGAGCGGATGCGTGACGTTGCGGCCTTCCGAGGGCTGGAAGGTGTAGGACTCGCGGCCGAGCACGCCCGCGTAGGTGATCATGCCCGGGCGGGTGGCCCGCTGCTCGAGCATGAGGCCCGAGGCGAGCAGCTGGAACGACGTGGGATCGGCCACGGCGCCGGCGACGGTCGCGTTGTTCGGGTTGGGAATCTCGAGGTCGGACGCCTTGCAGGCGGACACCGCCAGGAGTGCGGCAATGGGCAACAGCGAGCGCACGGCGTATGTGGGGTGAAAGGAAGTCATGGCTCAGTACCCCAGGTCGACGCTGAGGAAGAACTGGCGGTTGCTGGGATACGGCGCGAGGTCGATGAAGCGGTTGAAGTTGGTGTTGCCGAAGTTGTTGAACTCCGGATCGAAGCTCCAGTAGTTCGACTTCATGAGGAGGTTGCGGGCCTGGAACGACACGCGCATCTCGCGCGCGCGCGCACGGGCCGCCCATGCCTCCGGCGCCTGGAAGGCGACGTTCACTTCGCGCAACTTCACGAAGGAGCCAAGGTCGATGTACGGGGAGATGTTGCCGGCCGAGAAGCTGCCGTAGCGGAACTGGCCGAGCGTCTGCGTGGACACCGGCGACGCCGCGTCGAAGTCCCGCGAGTTGCCGCCCTCGTCGTACAGGTTCTTCGTCATGTCGGACGTGTAGCCGGCAATGCGCCAGTCCACGAGCGCCGTGACGGAGAAGGCCTTGTAGCGCAGGCTGTTGAGGAACGACACCTGCCCGATGGGGTTGGCGTCCGCGATGATGGAATCGCGCACCACACTGCCGGCAACCGCCGCATCACCGGGATAGATCCGGTGGCAGGGCAGGCCGTCCGTACCCGTGCCCGCCACCAGCTGGCCGGTCGGGTTCGTGGTGTTCACGCAGCTGAACGGAACGTTGCCCCAGATGAGTGTGGGACGCGTGCCGACGGCGATGCGATTGTGGCCGTACGCGGAGCCGAACGACGAACCGGCGTTGGCGCCCGTCGGATTGAAGGCGGGGACCGCAAGTGCGTCGACCACCTGCACGTTGTGCTGGTAGGTGGTGCGCATCGTCCACTCGGTGTTCTTCGTGGACAGCGGCACCAGGTTCATTCCCGCCTCGAATCCGCGCGTGGACATCTGCCCACCGTTGATCGTCTGGCTGGAGAGGCCCGAGCTCTGGGGCAGCGGGAACGTCACGAGCAGGTCCTTGATGACGCGCTCGTAGTGGCTCATCTCCAGCGACACGCGGCCGTGGAACAGCGCCGCGTCGATGCCGTACTCCTGCTCGTTCATGACTTCCGGCTTGATGTCGGGATTGCCGAGGACGGAGGAGGCGGTGAGCGTGCCGGAGCCACCGATGGCGCTGCCGCCGGCGATGGTGACGTCACGCACGCCGTACGTCGGGCGGTTGCCCGACTGGCCGAACGACGCGCGCAGCTTGAACTCGTCGATCGCCGAGGTCAGGCGGCTGAGCGGCTCGACGAAGCGGTAGCTGGTCGAGAACTTCGGGAACGCGTAGAACTTGGACCGGTCGCCATTGGCGGAGCCGCGGTCGGCACGCACGCCGAACGAGATCGCCAGCTTCTCGTCGAGGGCGATGATCTGCTCGTTGACGTACTTCGACTGGTCGCGGAACTCCTGGATCGTGTTCGCCGTGGCGATGTCCGTGCCGCCCGACGCGGTGACCTTCGTCGGTGTCAGGCCGCGCATGCGGATCTGGTACTGGTTCAGCAGCTGCGTCTCGATCGTGCCGCCGACGGATGTCTGGGCCGAGTTCAGGAAGCGGATGCCCGGCGTCATGGTCCAGACGGCGTTGAAGCTCTGGTTGATGAAGCGGCTGTCTGCCGTGAGGATCTGCGAGGTGCCGAGGAAGCCGTCGCCGGGCTCGTACTGCATGTAGTTCGGCGAGTACTGCTGGCCCTCGAGCTGGTAGCGGTCCACGCCGCCGATGAACGACAGCTGGATGTTGTTCTTGGCACCCGTGTAGAGCGCGTAGCCCGCGCGCACGTTGCCGGACTGCCGCCAGGTGTCCTCGGTGTTCGTGATGTTCGCGATGACGTCGAACGGATTGGCCGTGGCCGACCCGCCGCCGTTCATGAACATGCGCACCAGGCGTCCCGTGACGGGATCGATCTGCTGCAGGTCGTAGATCGCCGGCGCGTACGCATACGTGTACAGCGGGCTCGTGCCGGCGTTGTCGTTGTTGCCCAGGCCGTCGGCGGTGAGGTTGTGGGTGAAGTCCACGCCGAGGCTCACCGTCAGCTTCTCGCCGATGGTCTGGTCGAGGTTGATGCGCCCCGAGGTGCGGCGCGAGCCCGTGTTGAACTCGATGCCCTTGCTCTGGCGGTCGTTCAGCGAGCCGAAGAACCGGGTGTTGCCCGAGCCACCGGAGCTGGAGAGGATGGTCTCGTAGGACGGCGAGGTGTTGTTGTAGAACTGCGCGCCGTAGTCATAGAAAGGGCACGCCGTGACGCAGTTGGCCTTCGCCACCGAGTCCGCCTGCAAGGACGAGCCGAGGTACGGCTTCACCTGCGCGTAGCTGCTGAACTGCCGCGAGCCGAGAAGGCGCGTCGCCCGCTGGGTGCCCACGCGCTGGGTCACGTTGAAGCGCGTCGCACCGGCGCGGCCCTTCTTCGTGGTGATGACGACCACGCCGTTCGTGGCGCGCGAGCCGTAGATGGCCGTCGCCGCCGCCGACTTGAGGACCTCGATGTTCTCGATGTCGTTCGGGTTGAAGTCGGCGAGGCGGTTCACCACCTGGTCCTGCGTGGACGAGGTGCTGCCGCTCGACCGCGAGATGGACGCGAGGCCACCCGGAATCGACGCGTTCGAGACGATGATGCCGTCCACCACGTAGAGCGGATCGCCCTGGCCGAGGATGGAGGTGGCGCCGCGAATCTGGATCTGCATGCCGCCACCGGGGACGCCGCTGTTCTCGGAGATCGTCGCGCCCACGACCTTGCCGGCGAGGTTGCCCTCGAGCGACTTGGCCGGCGCCGTCATCAGCTCCTCGGCGCTCACCGACGCGATGGCGGTGGACGCGTTGCGGCGATCCACCGTCGTCGCCTGGCCGGTGACCGTCACGCCCTCGAGCTGCAGCACGTCCTTGTCGAGCGCGAAGTCGGCGGTCGCCTGCGATGCGCTCACCTGCGCACTCATGCGCTTGAAGCCGATCGCGCGCACGAGCACTGTCGCGCCGGCAGCCGGAATCTTCAGGCGATACTCGCCACGCTCGTTCGTGCGCACGCCGATCTGGGCGCCAAGCAAGCCGACCGTGGCCTCCGTGATGGGAGCGCCGGAACCGGCCTGGGTCACACGCCCGGTGATCTCGCGCGTCTGTGCCGTGAGCAGGGCCGGCACGGCTGACGCGAAGATCGCGAGCAACATCATTGTTCGACGACGCACCTGGATACCTCGTGGGGAGGAGGAGGTAGAACGCTGGCGTCTTGGCTGCACAGCGCGAGGGGGGATACGCGAAGGATTCGTCGAAAGCCTTCTCGTGCCCACTAGTGTGCAGTCACGAAGGGATTTCGGCAACCCGCAAAATCGACCCGAATTAGTTCACGTTGCGGGCGATCTCGCGGCCGCGCGCAGCGGAAGCGACGGACGTGCAACCGCATCATGCGTGAAGCAGTGGGCGAGGACGCCACGAGTGGGCGTCGCGGAGACGAGGTGTTGGAGCGGGAACCGCAGACGCATCGTGGCGCCGAGCCAGAGACTCCCGCAGACCGCTGAACCGTCACTCCGTGGCGACGAACCGGGGATTAGCTTTGGCGGGTATGCCTTCGCGCGCGCTCCCGAACGTTCCCCGCGGCTGGATCATCCCCATCGGCGGCAAGCTGCTCGATGCGGAGATCCTCGACCGGTTCGTCGCCCTCGCCGGCGGTGCGGCCGCCCGGATCGCCGTCATCACCACGGCGTCGAGTGAACCGGAAATCGGCACCTTCTACGAGCGGCTCTTCGCTCGACACGGCGCCGCCAGCGCCAAGTCGCTCGCCTTCGAGCACCGCAGCGACTGCGACGACGACGACTGGCTCGCGTGGCTCGGCGACGCTACCGGTATCTTCATCGCCGGTGGCAACCAGCTCAAGCTCACCGCCACGCTCGGCGGCACGCTCACCGCGCGGCTGCTCCGCGCGCGCAACGCCGCCGGCGTTCCCATCGCCGGCACGAGTGCGGGCGCCGCGTTCCTGAGCGAGCACATGATCGCCTTCGGTGAGGAGGGCGCCACGCCGCGGGCCGGCATGGTCACCATGTGCGCCGGCCTGGGACTCACCAACCGCGTGATCGTGGACCAGCACTTCCGGCAGCGCGCTCGCCTCGGCCGCCTGCTCACCGCGCTCGCGTACAACCCGTTCGCCATCGGCCTCGGCGTCGATGAGGACACGGCCGCGTTCATCGGCCCCGACGACGTGGTGGAAGTGGTGGGCACCGGGACCGTCACGGTTGTCGACCCGTCGCACGTCCGGCAGTCGTCCATTGCCGAGGCGAAGCCCGGCGAGGAGATCAGGCTGGTGGGCGTGCGCGTGCATGCCCTGCAGGCCGGTGCCACGTTTGACCTCACCACGCGGACCGCCACCGGCGCGGCCTCCTTCGTCCCCGGCCACTAGTCCATGGACATCCTCGAGCGCTCCGTCTACGTCGGTCCAAGCCACTACGCCCACTTCCCGGTCATCCGCCTGCTGCTCGACCTCGGGCCGGTCGAGGCGTGGCCCACGGGACGCCTCGGCGCGGCCTTCGTCGCTGCGCTGCTCGAGGCGCTGCCCGGACTCTCGGAGCACGGCTGCTCCTATGGCGTGCCCGGCGGCTTCGTGCGGCGCATGACGGAAGACGAAGGCACGTGGCTCGGCCATGTCCTCGAGCACGTGGCCATCGAGCTGCAGAACATCGCCGGCGTGAAAGTCACGTTCGGCAAGACGCGCGAAGCCGGCCGGCCGGGCGTTTATGACGTCGTGTTCGAGTACGAGCAGGAAGACGTGGGCATCGAGGCGGCGGCTGTCGCCCTCGACCTCCTGCACTCGTTGCTGCCGCGCGAATTGCGCCCCGCCGACCACCCCAACGATACCTTCGACCTCGTGGAGCGGCGCGATGCGTTCATCCGCTACGCGCAGCACCGCGCGCTGGGGCCGAGTACGGCGAGCATCGTCCGCGCGGCGGAGCGGCGTGGCATCCCGTGGCTCCGCCTCAACGAGCACAGCCTCATCCAGCTCGGCTACGGCTGTCACCAGCAGCGCATCCAGGCCACCATCACCGGCCGCACGTCGCACGTGGCCGTCGAGCTGGCGGGCGACAAGGAAGAGACCAACCGCATCCTCGCGCGCCTCGGCCTGCCGGTGCCCCGGCAAC
>JBDTYL010000085.1:0-2433 GCA_040005695.1 bacterium
ACCTACGACGAGACATCGGACCGCTCGTTTGCCAACTATCCGGGCGGCACATCATCGCAGCGCTGGCTGCGCGCCCTGCTGCGTCAGGCGATGGAGGCGGAAGGGTTCACCGTCTATCACGCGGAGTGGTGGCACTTCGATTATCGCGGATGGGAGCAGTATCCGATCGCCAACATTCCGTACGACCAGATCCCCTCGGCGAGCCCGGCCACGCACTAGCGTTCGCCATTACACCGTCACGCGCGGCGTGAGATCGTCGAGCAGCGGGTAGGCGCGGAGCGTCAGAAACTCCTCGAGCTCCTTCTCGAGCACGAGATCGAGGAACAGCGCCACGGCCTCCTCGAAACGACCGGTGCGGAAACGCTCGTCACCGATTTCAGTGCGTATCCGCAGACGCTCCTCCTTCACGATCCGCTCGACCATCACGCGCGTGACGACTCGCCCATCCTCGAGTACCGCGCCGTGCGCGATCCACTGCCAGAGCTGGGTGCGCGAGATCTCCGCGGTGGCGGCGTCCTCCATCATGTTGTACAGCGGAACGGCCCCGTTGCCGCGGAGCCAGGCCTCGATGTACTGCACTCCGACGCGCACGTTGAGACGCACCCCTTCTTCCGTGCGAGTGCCCATGGGCGTTTGCAGCAGATCGGGGGCGTTCACGTGTACATCTTCGCGAAGCCGGCCGAGCTGATTGTCGCCCGTCATGTGCGCGGCGAATGCCTCGCGGGCGACCGAGACCAGTGCCGGATGGGCGACCCAGGTGCCATCGTGGCCGTCGGTGGCCTCACGCACCTTGTCCGCGCGCACGCGCTCGAGGGCGGCCGCGTTGCCGGCGGGATCATTCTTCACCGGGATCTGCGCGGCCATGCCGCCGATCGCGAACGCACCGCGACGGTGGCACGTGCGAACCACGAGCTGCGTGTACGCACGCATGCACGGCTGCGTCATGCCGACCTGCACCCGATCCGGGAGCACGGCCTCAGGATCGTCTCGCCGTGTCTTGATGAAGCTGAAGATGTAGTCCCAGCGGCCGCAGTTGAGCCCCGCCGCGTGCTCGCGCAGCGCGTAGAGGATCTCATCCATCTGGAACGCCGCGGGGAGCGTCTCGATGAGGACAGTTGCCTTGATAACGCCGCGCGGAAGCCCGAGATCGTTCGCGGCTGCCACGAACACGTCGTTCCACCACGCCGCCTCGTGCGCGCTTTCGAGCTTCGGCAAGTAGAAGTACGGTCCTGATCCGCGACCGATGAGAGCGCGCGCGTTGTGAAACAGGAACAATCCCGCATCGAATAGCGGACCAGGGACCGCCCGCCCATCCACTGTCATATGCGACTCGGGAAGGTGGAGGCCGCGCGGGCGCACGATGAGAGTGGCGGGCGTGCCGGCGAGGGCATAGCGCTTTCCTGTGGACGGATCGGTGTACGCGATGGTTCCGCGAACCGCGTCCCGCAGATTGACCTGGCCGTTCAGCAGGTTGCTCCACGAGGGCGCCGTGGCATCCTCGAAGTCGGCCATGAACACATCGGCGCCGGAGTTGAGCGCGTTGATGATCATCTTGCGGTCGACGGGCCCCGTGATCTCGACGATGCGCCGCTGGAGGTCGTGTGGGATCTCGCCGACGCGCCAGCGTCCCTCACGAATGGCGCCGGTCGCGGGATCGAAATCCGGGCGATGTCCCCGTGCCTGCTCGTCGCGCCGCGCCGCGCGAGCGGCGAGCAGCTTGTCGAGCCGGGGCGCCAAGGCGCGCGTCAGCCTGGCGACGAATGCGACTGCGGCATCCGTCAGGATCTCATCCATTCCGCTTTCGGTCATCGTGGTTTACCGGGAAGCGTCATTGTCGCCGCCTCGTTCGGGTCTCGTTACAGCGTGGCTTCTCCTCCCTGAAGATGGAGGCGGGACCGGCGCCTTGCGACTTTGCGGTATACCACTGCAGTATACCTCCATTCCAGGTTGAAGCGGTTTTTCCCGTACAGCTCGAGAGGTGGATCATGAGCGAATGTCGTGCGACATTTACTTGCAGGATTGCTTTCGCGACCGCGGTGCTGCTCTGCGCCTCCTCCGTTCAGGCTCAGACGCCCGTCGGCACCCCGCACGCGACGAACGCCCCTGCATCCGCAGCGCCGGCGTTCGCGGCATTGAGCGACACTGTCGCCCTCGGGAACTTCCTCGACGGCGCCTTCAAACAGTACGTCGAGGTGGATCACGTCCAGGCGGCAGTCGTCGCCGTCGTCAAGGACGGCCGCGTCCTCTACGCCCGCGGCTACGGCTACGCCGACGACTCGAAGAAGACACCCGTCGATCCTGCGACGAGCCTCTTCCGCATCGGCTCGACCTCGAAGCTCTTCACTTGGACCGCCCTCATGCAGCTCGTGCAGCAGGGGAAGGTCGATCTCGATGCCGACGTCAACAAATACATCAAGCAGTTCCAGATTCCCG
>JBDTYL010000086.1:0-20574 GCA_040005695.1 bacterium
CGACGAGGAACTGCCAGAGGATCGTGCCGCGCGTGGCGCCGAGCGCCTTGCGGACACCGATCTCGCGGGTGCGCTCCGTGACGGAGATCATCATGATGGCGATGACGCCGACGCCGCCGACGATGAGGCCGACCGCAGAGAGCACCACCATGACGAGGAAGAACGCGCCGAAGACCTTGTTGTAGACGTCGAACAACTGGTCCTGCGTGATGATGGCGAAGCTGTTGTCGCTACCGGGCCGCAGTCCACGCCGCGCGCGCATGGTGGCGATCACGTCGTCGATCGCCTCCGCGCGCTGGACGCCTGCTGCCGGGATGACGGCCACGCCGACGTCGTTCATGCGCGCCTTCAGGCTGCGGCGCGCCGACTCGATGGGGATGATGACGCGCCCCTTGTTGCCGCCCGAGAGGAAGCTCGCCTCGTAGTGGTAGATGCCGAGCACCCTGAACGGCTCGCCGGCGATATCGAACGACTTGTCGAGCGGATCGGATTCGCCGAAGAGCTGGATGGCGAGGACGTCGTTGATCACCGCAACGCGCTCGCCCGAGGTGGCTTCGGCGTTGGTGAAGTTGCGACCGGGGTAGATGTCGCCGCCGCCGTCGATCTGCTGCCAGTTCCCCGTCATGCCGCTGATCTGGATGCCGCTCGGCCGCTTGTCCTTGTACGAAACGGGTAGCCCCATGTCGATGCGCGCGCCCGCCGTTCGGACGCTGGGCAGCCGGTCGAGTGCGTCCATGTCGGCGAGCGTGATGGGCGGATTGCGGAACCACTTGCACGTGTCGTCGGTACCGTCGCACGCCTCGAACGAGATGGGGAAGCGCGACACGAAGAAGGTCGTCGGTCCCGTGCTCTCGAGATCCTTGGCGACGCTGTTGTTGATGCCATGGATGGCCGCGGAGATGACCACCACGACGAAGACGCCGACGGCAATGCCGAGGATGGTCAGGCCGGCGCGCACCTTGTTGGCCTTGATCGAATCGAGGGCGATGGTGACGCCTTCCCCCATGCCGAACAGGCGTTGCGAGAGAACGCTCACGGGCTACTCCTGCCGCAGGGCAGTGATGGGATCGAGGCGCGACGCGCGACTCGCGGGATAGACGCCTGCCACGATGCCCACGCCGGCGCCGATCGAGATGCCGACGATGACCGACCAGAGCTCCACCGCGGCCGGCAGCGGCGTCACGGCGGAGATGAGCTTCGCGAACGCGAAGCCCGTCGCGACGCCGATGGCGGCGCCGAGGGTGCTGAGCGTCGCGCTCTCGACGAGGAACTGCGACATGATGTCGCGACGCTTGGCGCCGAGGGCCTTCCGGATCCCGATCTCGCGGGTCCGTTCCGCCACGGCGACCAGCATGATGTTCATGATGACGATGGCGCCGACCACGAGGCCGATGGCGGGCAGGGCGATGCCCGCCATGACCAGGTAGCCCTTGATCTTGTTCCAGAATTCGAGCGCGGAGTCCGACGTCTCCAGCGCGAAGTTGTCCGGCTGGTTGGGGCGAAGCGCATGGCGCGCGCGCATCACCTGCCGCACGGCCTCCATCGCCGCGAGCATGCCCTCGCGGCTGGGGGTCTGCACCATGATCGCGTCGATGACGCCGTGCGCGTTGACGTAGCGGTTGAGCGCGGACTTGTGCGGCGCGATGATGAACTTGTCGAACGAGATGCCGAACGCGCTGCCCTGCTTCTCCATGATGCCGACGACCGTGTACGGGATGCCGCGGATGGTGAGCACGCGGTTGACCGGGTCCAGGGCGGGGAAGAAGTAATCGGCCACGTCCTGCCCGATGACGATCACCGGCATGCCACGCTCGTACTCCTGCGGCGAGAAGAGGCGGCCCCGCACGGGCGCCATCTTCTTGATGTCGAAATAGTCCTCGGTCACCGTGTAGGTCTGCACGGTGCGCGGCTTGGCGACGTAGCGCGATTCGGCACTGAGGTTGTCGTTGCCGATGACGGCGTACTTCACTCCCTCGGGCAACGCCTCCACCACGGGCTCGACGTCCGTTTCCCGAATGCGCGGGCGGCGACTCATCTCGCGCCAGTAGCTGTCGTCGTGATCGCCGATGTTGATGTTCGGCCGGTGCCGCAGCTCGAACGAATTCACGGCCATGATCTTCCCGACCACCTGGTCGGTCATGTAGCGGCTCATCCCGCCGACGATGGAGACCACGGCGATCAGGAACGTGACCCCGATCATGACGCCGAGCAGGGTGAAAAAGCTCTTCAGCTTCTGGACCCAGATCTGCTGGAGGGCGAGGCGGATGGCGTCGAAAAACGGCATGGGGACCGTACGGTCGTCGGGATGCAAAGGTGTCAAACGAGGACGAGAGGGCGAGAGGGCGAGAGGGGAGCGAGGAACTGCCAGGCATCTCGCTGCTGTCCTCTCGTCCTCTCGTCCTCTCGTCCTCTCGTCCTCTCGTCCTCTCGTCCTCTCTTCCTCTCGTCCTCTCGTCCTCTCGTCCTCTCGTCCTCCCCTACTCGTATCGCAGCGCCGTCACCGGATCCAGCTTTGCCGCCTTGGCGGCGGGCAGCATGCCGAACAGCACACCCGTGAGACAGCTCGAGACCAGGGCCGCGACAATCGCCAGCGGCGGCACGCTCGCGGCCACCGGCGTCATCGACTTGATGCCGAACGCGGCGAGGGCGCCGAGCGCCAGCCCGATGAGCGCGCCGATGCCGGTGAGGGTCACCGCCTCGACGAGGAACTGCCAGAGGATGGTGCCGCGGGTGGCGCCGAGCGCCTTGCGAACACCGATCTCGCGCGTGCGCTCCGTGACGGAGATCATCATGATGGCGATGACGCCGACGCCGCCCACGATGAGGCCGACACCGGACAGCACCACCATCACGAGGAAGAACGCGCCGAAGATCTTGTTGTAGACCTCGAACAGCTGGTCCTGCGTGATGATGGCGAAGTCGTTGTCCGCGGCGGGCCGCAGCCCGTGGCGCGCGCGCATCGCGGCGATCACGTCGTCAATGGTCTGGGCGCGAGACGACCCCGCCGCAGGAATGACGGACACGCCGATCTGGTCGTACGTGGCTCCGATGTGCTTCCGCGCGGCCTCGATGGGAATGATCGCCTTCGGACTGTCGCCGCCGCCGAGGAAACTGGCCTTGTAGTGGTAGAGGCCCAGCACGCGGAACGGTTCGCTGCCGATGGTGATGGTCTTGTCCACCGGGTCCGATTCGCCGAACAGCTGCTTCGCCATCTCCTCGTTCACGATCACGACGCGATCGCCCGCGGTCGCTTCCGCCTGCGTGAAGTTGCGTCCCGGATACAGGTCGCCACCGCCATCGATCTGCTGCCAGTTGCCCGTGTAGCCCACCACGGATGCGCCGCTGATCCGCTTGTCGCGGTAGGAGACGTTGCTCCCCGTCTGCAGCTGCGCGCCCGCCGTGCGCACGCTGGGCAGCTGCGCCATCATGGCGACGTCCGCCAGGGAGAGGGGCGGATTCCGGCGCCACTTGCAGGTGGCGTCCGTGCCGTCGCAGGCCTCGAAGGTGATGGGAAAGCGCGACACGAAGAACGTCGTGGGGCCGGCGCTCTCGAAGTCCTTCGCCACGCTGTCGTTGATGCCGTGGATGGCGGCGGAGATGACCACCACGACGAACACACCGACGGCGATGCCCAGGATGGTGAGGCCCGCGCGTACCTTGTTGGCGCGAATCGAGTCGATGGCGATGGTGACGCCTTCGCGCATGCCGAACAGCCGCTGCTGGAGTACGGACATGGCCATCGCCTACTCCTGCCGCAGCGCGTCGATGGGATCCAGCCGCGAGGCGCGGCTGGCGGGATACACGCCGGCGACGATGCCGACCCCGGCGCCGATGGAGATGCCGACGAGCACGGACCAGAGCTCGACCGCCGCCGGCAGGGGGCTCAGCATCGAGATGAGCTTCGCGAAGGCAAACCCCGTCGCCACGCCGAGGGCCGCCCCGACAGTGCTCAGCGTGGCACTCTCCACGAGGAACTGCGACATGATGTCGCGCCGCTTGGCGCCCAGCGCCTTCCGGATGCCGATCTCGCGCGTGCGCTCCGCCACGGCCACGAGCATGATGTTCATGATCACGATCGCACCGACGATCAGCCCGATGGCCGGCAGCGCCACGCCGGCCATCACCAGGTATCCCTTGATCTTCGACCAGAAGGCCAGCGCCGACTCCGACGTCTGCAGCTCGAAGTTGTCCTTCTGGTTGGGGCGCAGGTGGTGCCGCACGCGCATCACTTCCCGCACCGCCTCCATCGTGGAGAGCATGCTGCCGCTGCTCGGCGACTGGATGATCATCGAGTTGATGACACCGTGCAGGTTGACGAGACGGTTCAGGGGCGACGAGTGCGGCGCGATGATGAACTGGTCGAACGACTGGCCGAAGGCGCTGCCCTGCGTCTCCATCACGCCAACCACCTCGTACGGCAGCCCCTTCACGACCAGCTCGCGCCCCACGGGCTCCAGTCCCGCGAAGTAGTACGTCGCCACGTCCTGGCCGATGACGATGGACGTGGATCCGCGCGTGTACTCCTGCGGGCTGAACAGGCGTCCCTTCACGGGCGCCATGCGCTTGATGTCGAAGTAATCGCTCGTGACCGCGAAGACGCGCACGGACTTGGGCTTCAGCTGGTACTTCGATTCAGCGGGCAGGTTGCCGATGCCCACCGCCGCCCAGCGGACGTCGCGCGGCAGCACCGCGGCCACCGGCTCCACGTCGGACTCGAGGATCGTCGGGCGACGGCGCAGCTCGCGGCGATGCTCCTCCGAATTGTCGCCGATGTTGATGCTCGGCCGCTGCCGCAGCTCGAAGGAGTTGATCGCCATGATCTTTCCCACCAGCTCGTCGCTCATGTACCGGTTCATGCCGCCGACGATGGAGACGACGGCGATGAGGAATGTGACCCCGATCATCACGCCGAGCAGGGTGAAGAAGCTCTTGAGCTTCTGCACCCAGATGGTCTGGAGGGCGAGTCGGACGGCTTCGAGGAAGGGCATGCAGAGGACGAGAGGACGAGAGGACGAGAGGACGAGAGGACGAGAGGACGAGAGGACGAGAGGGCGAGAGGGCGCGAGGACGAGAGGACGAGAGGGCGCGAGGGCGCGAGGGAGAGCGTACAAAGGGCGAAGGGTCGAGAGCCAGGATGTGCTCTCGTCCCCTCGCCCATTCACCGGCCGCGGAGACCCGGTTACAACACCGGCGCCGGAATCCCGAGCTTCTCCACGAACGACGACCGGCGGTCGTCGCTCGCAATCAGTCCGTCGCGCAGCACGACGATGCGGCGCGCATGCGCCGCGATGTCGGGCTCGTGAGTCACCATGATGACCGTCTGGCCCTGCTCAGCGAGACCCTCGAACACGCGCATGATCTCCTCGGACGTGCTCGAGTCCAGGTTACCCGTGGGCTCGTCAGCGAGAAGGATGGACGGGTTGTTCACCAGCGCGCGGGCGATCGCGACGCGCTGGCGCTGGCCGCCAGAGAGCTCGTTCGGCCGGTGATCCATCCGGCCGCCGAGCTGCACGCGCTCGAGCGCTTCCCTGGCGCGACGCTTCCGCTCATCCGTGGCCACGCCGGCGTACACGAGCGGTAGCTCCACGTTGTGCAGGGCCGTGGCGCGCGGCAGCAGGTTGAACGTCTGGAAGACGAACCCGATCTCCTTGTTGCGCACGCGCGCCAGCTGGTCGTCGCTCATCTTCGACACCTGCGTGCCGTTGAGCCAGTACTCGCCCGCGTTCGGCGTGTCCAGGCAACCGATGACGTTCATCAATGTGGACTTGCCCGACCCGGACGGCCCCATGATCGCCACATACTCGTTGCGCTGGATGGCGAGGTCCACGCCCCGCAGGGCGCGCACGATCTCGCCTCCCATGTCGTACTCGCGCTTGATGCCGCGCGTGACGATGACCCAGTCCTTGTCCGGGGCGGCGCCCTGGGCTGCGACGACCGCCTGCCGCTCGGCCGTCATGCCCAGCGGCGCTTCCACTGTCTCGTTGCTCACGTTTTGGCCGCCGTCACCGGCTTCTTGGGGTCTGCCTTCGCTTCGCGAACCATTGCGCCGTCCTTGAGCTCGCGGATCGCCTGGTAGGTGCCGGCGACGATCCGGTCGCCTGACTTGAGGCCGCTGAGGACCTCGAAGTGCTTCTCCCCCGCGATCCCTACCTTTACGGGCCGGAAGGTCACTTTGTTGTCCTTGCCCACCACGAAGACGCCCTCGACGTCCTTCTTGCCCACTTCCTTCTTGGGCCGCGCCTTCCCCAGGCCTACCGCGGTGTCCCCCTTGGTGAGCGCCTCATTCTCCCGGACCGTGAGGGCGATGATCGGGATGGACAGCGCCTGCCGCCGCGTGTCCGTGATGATCTTGGCCGTCGCGGAGAAGTCCGGCCGCGTCTCGGGCGGGGTATTCACCAGCTGGATGGTCACTTCATAGTCTACCGCCTGGTCGCTGCCGCTGGCGGCGGTCGCGCTCTTGACGGCGCTGTTCGAGATCTTCGTCACCCGGCCGACAAACGTCGTGTCCGGGAACGCGTCGATCTGGATCACGGCCGAGTCCCCGAGCGCGATGCGGGCCACGTCGGTCTCGTCCACTTTCACCTTCGTCTCCAGCACACCCATGTCGGCGATCGTGAGCAGCGTGGCGGCATCCTTGTTCATCGTGCCCTGGATCGCCGTCTCGCCGTTTTCCACCACCAACCGCGTGACGCGGCCGGCCATCGGCGCATAGATCGACGTCTTGCCCAGTGCGCTCTGGGCGTCCCGCAGCGAGGCCGTGGACTGGTCGACCGAGTGGCGAGCCGACTCGAACATCGCTCTGTTCACGTCCACCGTGGTGCGCAGCTGCTCCATCTGTTCGTCGGAGATCAGCTGCGGATTGATCTTCTTGATGGCTGCCGTCCGCTCGAGGCTCTTCTGCGCCTGTGACAGGTTGGCGTTCGCCTGCGCCATCTGCGCGCGACTCGACGCCACCACCGCCTGCATGCGCTGGACGTCGGCCTCGGCCTGCTGTGCGTCGATCTGCAGGAGGAACTGGCCCTTGGTGACCATCTGTCCTTCCTTTACGGCAAGCTTGACGATCTTGCCGGTGATGTCGGAGCTGAGATCCACCTTGGTCTGCGGGCGCACCTGGCCGCTGGCCGTGACGGATGCGACGAGGTCGCGCGCCTGCACCGTCTCGATGCGCACCTCGACCGCCTTGTCGCGCCGCTTGGCGGCCGTGAGGGCACCCACGGCCACCAGGACGAGGATCACCCCGCCGAATACAGAGAACTTCACGCGCTTGCTCATAGTGGGAATCTCGGGAGGGAGGTGCTAGCGGAGAGGGTGCCCCACCGCATTTTCCAGCGCGGCGTAGGCCTTGTGATAGTCGTAGACGGCATTGACGCGGTCGATCAGCGCCTGCTCGTAGCTGCCTCGCGAAGTCACCACGTCGAGGAAGGTGGAGGCGCCGACCTTGTACCGCTCCTCGGCGTATGCCAGCTCTTCCTTCGCCTTCGCCGCGTTCTGCTCCTGCAGCGCCACGGTTCGCACCGCCGTCTGCAGCGTGCGGTACCACTGCGTGATGTCGGCGGTGAGCGCCAGCGACTTCGCCCGGACATTGAACGCCGCGTCCTCCTTGTCCACCTGCGCCCGCTGCACCCGCTCCTCGCGGCCGAAGTTGTCGAACAGGGGCAGCGAAAGCGTCGCATTCAGTGCAACCGGCGAACGCTGGAAGCTGAACGGAAACTGGCTGTTCTGCGAGCGGATCGCGTCGGCCTGCGCCTGCGTGAACTGGTAGTTTGCGCCGTTGCAATTGTAGCCCGGCAGGCCCACCCGCGTGCGGATGGAATCCTGCTGGAAGCAGCCGACCTGGGCGCCGATGACCTGTGCCTTCGCGATGCCGACGAGGTAGTCGCTGTTCGTGTACTGGTAGGAATTGCCGCCCACGCCGGTGCTCAGCGACAGCGTCGGCGTGTAGGCCGACTTCGCGACCGCCACATTGAGGTCCGCGGAGCGGTCGCGCGCCCGCAGCGCGACGATGGCGGGATTCTGCCGGCGCGCGTCGTCGAGGAGGCTTGCCAGCGAGAAGCTCGGCGGCACGATCGGGAAGTCCGTCACGAGTCGCACGCTGTCCGGCTCCTCGATGCCCAGTTGCTGGAAGAGGCGCGACTTCTCGACATCCACGTTGTTGCGGGCGTTGAGGAGCGCTACCTGCGTCTGGCCGAGCGCCACCTCGGCGCGCCGCACGTCGAGCGACGTGCCGGAGCCCACCGCAACCTTGGCCTGCGCGAGGTCCAGCTGCGCCTGCGCCGTATTCACGAGGGTGTCCTGCAGAGCGGAACGCGCCTGGGCCTGCAGTACGGTGAGGTACTGCGTGGTGACGTTTGCGCGGAGCAGTTCTGCGGAACCCGTGATGTCCGCCTCGACCGCGTCGCGGTTGGCCACGGCCGCCTTCGGCGTGAGGAAGGTGGAGCGGTTCACCCGATAGCTGAGGCCCACGTTGTAGCTCGATTGCAGGGTCGCGGAGCTGTTGCTGAACGACTGGCCGCTGAAGACCTGCTGGCCGGCCTGTTGGTAGCGGCTGCTGAACGACGCATCCGCGGACGGCAGCATTGCGCCGCGCGCGCTGCGCACGGCGGCATCCGCCGTCCGGCGGGTGCTGGCCTGGGAGAGGTACGAAGGATTGTTGCGCCGGGCGATCGTGATGGCGTCGTCCAGGGTGAGCAGGGCGCCGGTGGGGACCGGACCGCCCTGCGCCCTGACAGCGGGAGCAACGACAGCCACGGCGAGCGCGAGCACCAAAGTACGCATGGGCGGGAAAGTCCTGTGAGTCGGTTCAGCGACCCGTACGGTGCGGAGACGCGGAGGTTTCACGCGCCAGGGCGGGCGGGCGTGTTCATGCAGTATCGTCCGGGCCCGGTGCGACGAACACTCGGGCGCGCACGCGCTCCCGAATGTGCGCATAGATGGCGGCGCCCTTCGCGGCGGTCGCGAGGCTGGGCCGCCCGATGGACCCCGCGCTCCCGGCCGGGATCCGCATCCAGCCGCGCCGGTACCGCCGGAGCTCGTCACGCGACATCATATAGTCCTCCACGAGGTCCATGCGGACCAGGTTCGGCGCCATGAACAGCAGGAGCGAGGTGTCCACCTCGTCGCCGTGCATCGGTTCGACCTGCCCCTCGAGGAAGGGCGCGAGATCCACGGCGAAGATGTCCACCACCCGCACCCGGGCCTTGGTCGTGATCACCGTGGCCAGTGCCTCCTGATGGGGATCATGCTCGTGCGCCGTGAGTAGAATGAATTCCTTCACTCCCGTCAACTCCCACGTGTTGAGGAGGTCGTTCAGCATGCGGTGCAGCGTCTTCTTGCGCACGGACGCGTTCCCGGGAAAGGAGCGCTCGGTGTCGACATTCACGCCGTACTCGATCGTGGGTGCGCGCAGGATCTGGAACTCCGCCGAGAGGTCGTCGCTGAGGTGCTCGACGATGATCGTGTCCGCGCCCATCGGCAGGTGCCGCCCGTGCTGCTCGCACGTACCGACGGGGATGATGAGCCGGCCGTCGCGCGCGAGCGCCACGGCAATCTCGTCGGGGCGCATTTCCTTGATACGCAACGGCGTCGTACCGGCGGTGGCCGGGGCGTCAGGCGTTTCGGGAAGGGAGTAGGTCATTCTGAACGACACGGAGAATCGGTTGCTGCCGGCTGCGGGTGCGCGCGCCCTGGTCGCGCCGGCGGCCATCGCCGCGGCACTTCTGGCGGGAAGCGGCTGGCTCGCCGAGCCGCGCGTAGGTTATCTCGCGGCGTGCCTGATTGCTACGGTGACGGCTGCCATCGCGCTACGATGGTTCACGCCGGCCACCGGGCGCGTCGCCCTCCTGGTGGCCGTGGCCGCGTTGCTCACGCTGGGGGGCGTGGCGTCGCGGGCGCAGTGGCGCTTCTCACGCTTTACGCATGCGCCAGCGGAGGTGGGCAGCGCCGAAGCGGCCACGCAGCGTGCGCGGCTCAAGCAGCGAGTGGACGAGGAGCTTCGCACCCTCCGCGAGATCGCGCGCCGCGTCCGCTCTGCGCCGGAGGACCAGGCGGCGGCGACCGCGACCCTGGAGCACGCGATCGAGGACCGCGTCCGGCGCGCGGCGCTGCTGTACCGCGGTGACTCCCTCGTCGCGTGGGCCGGCACCCTGCACGCCGATCCGCGGCAACTGCGCGCGTCCAGCGGCGTGGCGCAGACGGCGTTCGGGCTCACGTTGTACGTGGTGGACGACAGCGGCCCGGTGCGCGTCGTGGCCGCCGCGCTTCTGTACGCCTACTCGCCCGCCGACCACCTCGTGCGCGGCATCGCGCAACGCCTCGAGAGCGGCGAGGTTGCCGAAGGGTTCTCCATCGTCCCGCCCACCGACAGTGCCGGCAGCGACGAATTGCGCTACGTGGACGGCACCCGCCCGCTGTTCAACGCGCGCGCCCTGGTGCCGTCGGCGGAGGAGGTGCGGTTCCGGCTCCTCGAGCGCGCACGGGTGCGCGCGGGCATCGCACTGCTGCTCGCGCTCGTGGCGTTTCTCGTGGCGGTTGCGCGCCGCGACGGCGGGGTGCTCTCCATCATCGGCGGCGCGCTCGTGGTGCTGCGCTGCCTCGCCGTTGTCCGCCTGAGCGAGTTCTCCACGCGCTCCCGGCTCTTCGACGCGTCCGTCTACTTCCTGGACGCGGGGCACGCGTACACGGCCAATGCCGCGGCGCTGGGCCTCTCGTCGGCCACCGTACTGCTGCTGGTGCTCCTCGCGCGGCGGCGCATCGCGGACGCGATGCACCGTCCGCTGGCCGTTGCGGTTGCAGCACTCACCATTGCGACGGGTCCGTTCGCCGTGCGCGCCCTCGCGGGCGGCATCCGGCCACCGGCCGAAGGCGCGAGCGGGTCACTCTGGCTGATCTGGAACGTGCCGCTGTGCCTGGCCGCAACGGCGCTCCTGGTGCTGGCCGCGTGGGCCGGTCGCCGCGCGCTTGGCGGCCGGCGCGGCACGCCGGTGTGGAGCGGTCCGCTCCTGGCGTTGCTGGCTGCCATCCTTGCGCCGCTCGTGTGGCAGGCGCCCGGCCAGTGGCCGCAGTGGTTCAGCGCACTCTGGGCGCTCGCGGTTGCGGGCGTGGTCCTCTCGCGTCCGTCACGCCGGTCGCTGCTCTCGTGCGCCACCGTCGCCGCGCTCGCGGCCACGACCGTGGTGTGGGGCAGTGCGTCCCGCGGTCGCGTCGAGCTGGCGGAGCGCGACGTCCGCGGGCTGAGCGCGCCCGATGCCTATGCGGTCACGCTCGCCGAACGACTCGCGGCGCGCATGCAGGGACGTGCGCTGCCGCAGAGCGCGCAGGAGCTGCTCGAGCGCTACGTCACGTCGGACCTGGCCTCGGCCGGATACCCGGTGGCCCTGCTGTCCTGGCGAGGACCCGAGTTGCTCGCGGTGTGGGGATCGGCGCCGTTCAACGTGGCGTTCGACACCGTGGGCATGAGTGCACAGCTGGCGCAGGAGCACAACGCAACCGTCGAGTTGACTACCACCAAGGGCGTATACGGGGTCCGCGTCATCGCCGTGCCGATGCTCGGCGGCGCGGCCACGATCATCGTGGCGCCGAGGACACGGTTGATCGGCAGTGATGCCTATGCGAGGTGGTACGGCCTCGCCGCGTCGAGCGGGAACGAACCGTCGTACACGGTGCAGGTGATCGCGGATTCCGTGGCGCGACTGGACGCGATCCGCTGGCGGCGGGTCGGCACCGAGCTGCATGGCGACTGGCCGCTGGTCGGCCCGGGCGGACTTGCGCGCGCGCACGTGGAGGTGGACCTCCGGAACCTCGACACGCTCATCCCGCGCGGAGGACTCCTCGTCATCGTGGATCTCGGCGTCGTCGCGCTCATCTGGCTGGTGGGGGCGCTGGCCGATGGCCGCGTCGGCCGCTGGCTGCGACTGCAACGCCGCAACATCCGGAGCTATCGCGCGCGCCTCTCCATCGCGCTGTTCCTCTTTTTCCTGGTTCCGGCGGCGGCGTTCGCGTTCTGGTCCTGGCACCAGCTCGTGGACGATGCGCAGGCGTCTCGCCGCCTGCTGGTCACCGAGACGATGCGCGCGTTCGCCGGCGATCCCACCGATCCGGAGGTGCTGCGCGGGGAAGCACGGCGCCTCGACACAAAGCTGCTGGTCTACCGCGCCGGCGTCCTGGTGGCCGCGAGCGACTCGACGTTCGCCGACCTCGCACCGATGGGACGGCTGCTGCGTCCCGAGGTGGCGCTGGCGATCGACGTTTCCGACGAAGTCAGTGCGACAATGGCCGAGCCGCTCGGCAGCACCACGGGCATGCTCGGCTATCGCGTGCTGCCGGGCCCGCGCGGCCCGAGCGTGCTCGCCGCGCCGGCGCGTGTGGACGACATGCTGCTGGAGCGTCGCCGGCGCGACCTCGGGGTGCTCGTGCTGTTCGCCACGGCGCTCGGCGCCGCCGCGGCACTCTGGCTCAGTGCTGGCGCCGCACGCCAGCTGGCGCAGCCCATCGCTGCCCTGCGCGAGGCAGCGCGTGCCGTGGCGCGCGGCGAACGCGACGTGCCGCTGCCGTCGCACGCCGTGAGCGAGTTCCTTCCCGTGTTCAGCGCGTTTCGCGCGATGGCCCGCGATCTCGGCGAGAGCCGTGAAGCGCTGGTGGAGGCGCAGCGGCGCACCGACGCCGTCCTGCGCACCGTGGCCAGCGGCGTGATCGCGGTGGATGACGGCGGTCGCGTGATCCTCGCCAACCCGCGCGCCGATGCGTTGCTCGACGGAGCGCCGGCGCCGGGCGCGCTGGTGGGCGACCTGCATGCGCCCGCGATCGCCGCACGCGTGGCGGGATTCCTCCGCGGCGGCCGCGACGCGGACGGCTTCGACGTCGAGCGCGATGGCCGCACGCTCCGCGGCCAGCTCACGCGACTCGAGCGCGGTGGATGCGTCCTCACGCTCGACGACGTCACCGAGCTCGCGCGCGCGCAGCGCGTGCTCGCCTGGGGCGAGATGGCGCGTCAGGTGGCGCACGAGATCAAGAACCCGCTCACGCCCATCCGGCTGGGCGTGCAGCACCTCCGCCGCGCGTTCGGCCGACCGGACTTCGCGGCGGTGCTCGACCAGAACGTGTCGCGCATCCTCACCGAGATCGACCGGCTCGATGAGATCGCGCGCGCCTTCAGCCGCTATGGCGGCGCGCCGGAAGCGCGCGCGCCGGCCATCGCGACCGACGTGTCCGCAGTGGTGCAGGACGTGGTCGCCCTCGAGAACCTTGGTGAGAGCAGCGTGGCGTGGACCTGCCGCGTGGACGGCGACGTACCCATGGCGCACGCCCGCGCTGACGAGTTGCGCGAAGTCCTGCTCAACCTGTTCGAGAACGCGCGCCTCGCGGACGCACGCACGGTGTCGGCGATCGTCTGCCGCGCCCTGAGCGACGACGGTGGCGTGCGCGTGCGCATCGAGGTCAGCGACGACGGAAGTGGCATCGCGGCCGACGTGCTGCCGCGCATCTTCGAGCCGCACTTCTCGACGCGCACCAGCGGCAGCGGCCTGGGCCTCGCCATCACGCGTCGCATGGTGGAGAGCTGGGGCGGCGAAGTGGCCATCGAGAGCGCGATCGGCACGGGCACCACCGTGCGCGTGGACCTTCGCGCGGTCAGCTAGCGGCGCGCTGGTTCGGGCCGGACGCGCTCACTCGGTGTGGCCACCGTGCGTGCCGCCGCCGCGCCGCATGCGGATGGTCTTCACGTTGGTGAACTCCCGCAGCCCCACGTCGCTCAGTTCGCGGCCGTAGCCGGACGACTTCACGCCGCCGAACGGAAAGCGCGGGTCGGAGGACACCATGTCGTTCACGAACACGCTGCCAGCATCCACCTCGCGCGCGAACCGCTCCGCCTCCGCGTCGTCCGTGGTCCACACGCTGGCCGCGAGCCCGAAGCGCGTATCGTTGGCGATGCGGATGGCCTCCGTCGCGTCGCGCACGACGAACACGCAGGCCACCGGTCCGAACAGCTCGTCGCGATAGGCCGGCGACTCGACGGGAATGTCGGTGAGCACGGTGGCCGGGAAGAAGGCCGAGTCGCGCGCATCGCGGCGCCCGCCGCAAAGGAGGCGCGCTCCCATCTGCACCGACACGGCGACCTGTTCCTCCAGCTCTCCCGCGAGGCGGACCGACGCGAGCGGTCCGAGCTGCATGTCCGGGTCGACGGGATCGCCGACGCTGAGGGCCTGCATGCCGGACATGAGCCCCTCGACGAATGCATCGGCGATGTCGCGATGCACGATGAACCGCTTGGCGGCGATGCAGCTCTGTCCGTTGTTGATGGTACGCGCCTTGACCGCCGTGGCGATCGCCAGTGGCAGGTCCGCGCTCGGCATCACGAGGAAGGGATCGCTGCCGCCCAGCTCGAGCACCGTCTTCTTCAGCGCCTTGCCGGCCGCCGCCGCGACGCTGCGGCCGGCGCCCTCGCTGCCGGTGAGCGTCACCGCCATGACGCGTGCATCGGCGATGATGCCGGCGACCGCGTCGCTGCCCACGAGCAGCGCCTGGAACACACCGTCGGGCGCGCCGGCCCTGCGCACGAGCGACTCCAGTTCGAGCGCGCACTGCGGCACGTTGGAGGCGTGCTTGAGCAATCCCACGTTGCCCGCGACGAGCGCCGGCGCGAGGAAACGCACCACCTGCCAGAACGGAAAGTTCCAAGGCATCACGGCGAGCACGACGCCGAGCGGTTCGTATGCGATGAACGAGCGATGGTCCGGGTCGTCGACGACCTCATCGCGGATGAAGCGCGGGCCGTGCTCCGCATAGAACCGGCACGCGACCGCGCACTTCGCGGCCTCTTCCACCGCAGCGCGCAGTGGCTTGCCCATCTCGAGCGTCATGAGCAGGCCGAGCCGCTCCTTGTCCTGGTCGAGCAGGTCGGCGAGTCGCGCGACGACGGCGACGCGCTCCTCCAACGCGGTGAACCGCCAGCGCGGCACGGCATCGGCAGCGCGCGCGAGTCGCGCCTCCAGCTCGCCCGCGGTGAGCTCGGAGTACTCGGCGAGTGTCTCGCCGGTGGCAGGATTGACGGAGGTGAAAGTCATGCGCCGCGTGAGGGAAGGGGACTCCGCCCGGTCTGCAGGATCGGGACCTTCACCGTCGCCACGCGCGCGGCGCGACGGACGGGCTCATTGCGGGCCGGCGTCCTCGCGCCACCATCCGTCCGCGCCCTCCTCGCCCCCGAAGATGCGCTTCCACCACGGCACGCGGCGCTCGCGTTCCAGCACCGCGCCAGCGGCGGTGCGCCACGCCTCCTGCATGCTCGCCGCGTCGGGAAAACGGTCCTCCGCCTGCGCGGCCAGGCCGCGCTGCAACCACTCGGCGATCTCGGGCGCGTACGGCGCCAGGTCGAGCTGGCCCGCGAGTTCGCGCGCCAGGATGACCTTGCTTTCGTAATCGCCGAAAGGCGGCACACCGGTGAGCACGAACGCGACGATGGCCGCAAGCGAGAAGCAGTCTGCGGTTGCCTCCTGCGGCTCGCCGAGCAGCTGTTCCGGCGGCGAGAACGCGGGCGTCCCCGATGTGCCGGTGGTCTCCTCGCCGGCGGGGTTGGCGATGCCGAAGTCGGCAATGCGCCAGCGGCGGTAGCGGTCGATGAGGATGTTCTCGGGCTTGAGATCGCGATGCACGATGCCCACTGCATGCGCGGCCGACAGTCCGCTCAGCACGGTGTCGATCTGCGGCGCGACCTCCGCGAGCGTGCGCGCGCCGGCGCGCTCGACGAGGTCGGCCACGGAACCACCTTCCGCGAGCTCCATCGTGTACCACGCCACGTCGCCGCGGCTGTCCCAGTCGTAGATGGGCACGATGGACGGATGCGCGAGCTGCGCCGCCAGGCGCGCCTCGCGCCGAAAGCGCCCGACCGCTCGCTCGTCACGCGCGACGTGCTGGTGCAGCAGCTTGAGCGCGACCTCGCGGCCGAGCGAGAGGTCGCGCACGCGCCACACGGATCCGAAGGTGCCGGCGCCGAGCGGCGCGATCACCTCGTAGTCGTCCGCGAGTGCCCAGCGCAGACGCACCTCGGGCGATTCGCGCGACGCTGCCGGCGTCTCGCCGCTGAGCGTGAGTACCGTGCGGCTGCCGAGCACGCGATCCATCGCGCGCACCATCGCCGCCACGGAACCGAAGCGTCGCGACGGATCGAGCTGGAGCGCCCGGTCGAGCACTGTCGATACCGAGGGCGGGATGTCCGGCCGCACGAGCGCGACCGGCGGGATGTCGTCGCGGGGCGGCGGCTCGCCCGTGAGGGCGTGGAAGCAGAGTGCGCCGAGCTGCCACTGGTCGCTCAGTGGCGTGGGCTGCCATCCGTCGCCCCACTCGGGAGGCAACGGCATGCCCGTGGCGTCCGGCGACAGCCCCGACGGCACGACGGCGAGCGGCACCGCCCACTGCCAGCCCAGCAGCCAGAGGCGGCCCATCGGCGTCGTCCAGACGTTGTGGATGCTGAGCGCGCCGTGCACGCTGCCAGCGTCGTGCAGGTACGAGAGCGTCGAGCCGATCTCGCGCATGACGCGCAACACCGAGGGCACGTCTTCCGCACCGGCGCGCGACAGGCGGGCGCCGACCGTCTCTCCCGCGATCCAGCGTCGCAGGTAGCCGGGCCCCCGATGACTCTCCGCGTACGACGCCCAGTAGTGGTACGTCGTCGGGACCGCGGGATGGTTGCGGTGCGCGAGCGCCCGTGCTTCCGCCTCGAGCCAGGCGGAGTGCTCACTGGCCGGCGCCGTGACCAGCGACAGCGAGCGGCCAAGCGCGTCGATCACTTCCTGGAGGTGACGGTACTGGTGCCAGAGTCCCTCGGATCCCCACGTCCACCCCGGCGGCAGTTGCCACTCCGCCAGGTGCTCCGGCAGGGCGAACGACACGCGATGGATGTCGCCGGAGGCGCGCAGCGGCCGGTCGGATGCGCCGTGAAGCGCGGGCGGGGAAGACGTGCGAGTCACCACGACAAGCTAGCAGTGGATCGGCGCGCGCGAGAGCGCGTGGCTGTCACCGTCCTCACAAGCGCGATTCGGCCAGCACCTGCTCGGCGGCATGCTGCAACGCCGGCAGCAGTGACACGTCGGGAAGCACGCTCACTTCCACCGTCCGCACGCGCAGCGGCTGGCCGTCGGCGGGAGCTGACGAGTGCAGCGACGGGACGTGGATGGAAACCGCCACGATGCGCCACATCGTGCTCGACCCATTCGTCGTGCCGTCGCTCTCCACCGTGTCGAGCTGGAGGACTTCCCCGCGCGCGGGGATCACGTCGCTGACGCATTCGGCCAGCAGCAGTTCGTTGCGATCGTGGCGGGTGACGCGGAGCGTGATCATGCCGTCCAACGCGGTAGAGGTCGGCACAAGCTAACGTGAATCAGCCTCGCGCGGCCAGCGGCACGCGGGTTGACGAAACCATCGATGTGGGTGCGCCGTATGGCTCACCGCACCCCGAACAGGACGAGGTCCCCATGTGGTTCATTCTGAGCTTTGCCGCTTCCACCATTCTCGCGATCCTGGCATATGCCCAGTCGAAACGCTTCGTGACGCGGCGGCTCCGATACGTGGATGCCGTGCAGTCGGCACTGGCGCCGTTCATCGCGGGCGCTGTCGTGGCGGTCGTCGCGCTGCCGCTCGTCGCCGTCATCCCGCTGGTCGGGATCGGCACGGCATTGAGCCTCGGACTGGCCGTCGGACTGGGAGTATCAGCCGGCGCCCGCGAAGTGAAGCACAGGCTGCCGGGCTACTGACCGGCGGGGCACAGGAGCCGGCTCGATCCGTCGCGCCTCTCCACGACGGTCGGAAGCCACCCGCCGACGGGTTATCTTTCGCCCATGTCCGCTACCGCCATTCCGACCGGCATCACTGACCCGGTGAACGCGTGCATCCTCGCGGTGAGCGAGGATCGCATTGCCGGCTTCCTGGACGATCCGTTCACGGAGATCGCGCGCCTCGCCGAATTGCCGGTCGACACCGTGCTCGAGCGACTGCGCGCAATGCTGGAGGCCGGCGTCATCCGGCGCATTCGACAGACACTCATGGCGACGAACCTGGCGCCCGGCGCCCTCGTCGCGTGGAGCGTGCCGGCCGAGCGGCTCGACGAGGGGTTCGATTTCCTGTCGCAGGACGACCCGTTCTCCGGCCACATCGTGATCCGCAGCACCGACGCGGAGACGCCGGGTTCGGTGTACCGGCTGTGGACCACGCTCAAGGTGCCGCAGGGCTTCTCGATGCAGGCGCACTGCGAGCTGCTCGCGTCCCGGATCGGCGCCACGGCCTTCCGCATCATGCCGGCGAAGTGCCTGTTCGCGCTCGGCGTGGGGCACGTGCGTCGCCGCGGGATGGAGCCGGGCAGCCGCACCGACGAACCGGGCGCGGTGCTGAACACCAACATCGTGGAGCTCTCGGCGCTGGAATGGCGCGTACTCGGCCCGCTCAAGCGCGAGTTCGCGCCGGACGAACTGGTACTCGAGCCCTGGCGCGCCCGCGCTGACGAAGCCGGGGTTCCCTACGACGAGTTTCTCGCGGTCGCCCGAGGGCTCGCGTCGCGTGGCGTCATCGGCCGCTTCTCCACATTCCTCGAGCACGTGAAGCCCTCTGCCAGCGGCGAGCGGGTGACGCGCTACAACGCGCTCTTCCACTGGCGCGTGCCGGTGGGACGGGAGATCGAGGCCGGACGCGAAGTGGGACGGCACCACATCCTCACCCACGCCTACTGGCGCGAGGGCGGCGAGGAGTTCGCCCACGTGAACATCATGGCGGTGGCCCACGGCACCGACAAGGCCGTGGTGCTCCAGCACAAGGACGCGATCGACGCGCACCTGGAGTCGGTGGGCATTCCCGTGACGTACACGAACGTGTTCTGGGGCGGGCGCAGCGAGATCACGCCGTCGGAGATCATGCCGCAGGCATACGAAGCGTGGTGCCGCGACCAGGGCATCGAGCCAGAGACGATGCGCGCTCGCTGAGCGCGCCGGCATGCGGCTCGTTGTCATAGTCCTGCGGCTCTCGCCGCTCGCGCTCGCGTTCTGGCGCGACTACCGCCGGTGGTTCTTCTTCGGTGCGCCGGTCCGCCGTTCGCCCGCGGACCACGAGGCGCGCGCCGAGCGGTTGGTGGGCACGCTCGCCGCGCTCGGGCCCACGTTCGTGAAGATGGCGCAGTTGTTTGCGGGCCGCTCGGACATCCTGGCGCCCGTCTATGCACGCCACCTCAGCACGCTCACCGACCAGGTACCGACCGTGCCCGTCGAGGCCGTGGAGCGCATCATCGAGGAGGAGTACGGCGCACCCGCCGACGAACTGTTCGAGCGCTTCGACCGCGTGCCGCTGGCCGCCGCGTCACTCGGCCAGGTACACCGTGCGCGCTACGAGGGCGAGGAAGTCGTGGTGAAGGTGCTGCGGCCCGGCGTGGAGGCTCTCGTCGCGCAGGACGTGGCCGCGGCGAAGCGCATCGTCGCCGTGGTGGAGCGCTGGTGGCCCAATCCGCACGTCGTCGGCACGCGGGTGGTGATCGATGAATTCGCGGTTCGCGTGGCGGAGGAGATGGATTTCCGCATGGAGGCCGCGCACGCCGTGGCCATCGGCGCAAACTTCGCCGGCACGCGTGAGATCTGGATCCCGCGCGTGGTGGTGCCGATGGTGCGGCAGCGCGCGCTCGTGCTGGAGTACTGCCCCGGACAACGAATCGACCGGCTCGACGAATGGGTCGCCGAGGGACGGGTGCAGCCCGAGCGTCTCGTGCGCGAGGTGATGGAACTCTATGCGCGCATGATGCTCGTGCACGGCCTCTTCCACGCCGATCCGCACCCCGGCAACATGCACGTGGCCGCCGACGGGCGCATCATCCTGCTCGACTTCGGAATGGTCGTGCGCGTGCCGCTCGAGCTGCGCGGCGAACTCGCGGCGGCGATCTTCGCGGCCATCCGCAAGGATCCCGACGCGCTGAGCGAGAGTTTCCACCGCCTCGGCCTGGTGGCCACGGGGGCTGATCCCCATGTGATCCGACGGCTCGCCGCCACGCTGCTGGAGGTCTCGAACCAACGCACCACGACGCGGGAACGCGTGGAGCTCCTCGCCAACGAGGTGCTGGCGGAGCTCTACGACTGGCCCATCGTGCTCCCGAGCCAGCTCGTGTACTTCGCGCGCACGGCTTCGCTCATCGAAGGACTCGGCACGCACTACGACGACCACTTCAACGCACTCCAGTTCGCCACGCCCATCGCGCTGTCGCTGCGATCGCGCATCCTGTCGTCGCTCTACCCCGACGGCGGCGCGCCTGCGCTCGACCCGGCACGCGTCGTGGGCGCGGCCATAGGTGCCGTTGCGCGCATCGTGCGCCAAGCCTCGCTCGACGTGGTGGGCGCCGTGCGCGAGGCCATCGCGCTGGCCGCACTGCCGTCGTCGGACGCATTGCGCGGCACCACGCTGCCGGCGCGGACCAACGGTTCGGCCCTGCCAGCGAGTAGTACAGTCGACTGATCCATCACCGCCTTCGTGCGCGGTGCCTCCCGCAATATCCCATGCCCTTCATGAACGCCTCTGCGCTCCTTCGACATACGCTTGCCATTGTCGCCGTGTTCGTCATCG
>JBDTYL010000087.1:0-3391 GCA_040005695.1 bacterium
ATCCGAAGACGTCGGTGCTCAACGCGCACAACCAGGTGTGGGACGCGCCGAACGTGTTCGTCACCGACGGGTCGTGCATGACGTCCGCCGCCTGCGTGAACCCCTCGCTCACCTACATGGCGCTGACGGCCCGCGCGGCGGACTTCGCCGTGAACGAGCTGAAACGCCGCAACCTCTGACCGGGCGGATTTCATGGGTACTGACATAGACCAGATCCAGACGCTGAACCGGCGCGAGGCCATTCGCCGCGTGAGTGCGATGCTGGGTGGCATCGCGTTCGTGGGTGGCAGCGGGCTGCTCACGGCGTGCGAGAAGGCCGCCACGCCCGTCACCGACGCGGCTCCCGGCAAGTTCTCCGCGCAGGACGTCGCCTACCTCGACGAGATCGCCGAGACGATCCTGCCGGCGACGAAGACGCCGGGCGCGAAGGCGGCGAAGACGGGGGCCTTCATGGCACTCATGGTGACGGATGGTTACGGACCGGCGGACCAGCGCATCTTCCGCGACGGGATGCGCAAGGTGGACGAGGCGACGCAGAAGGCGAGCAACGTGTCCTTCATGGCGGCGACGCCGCAGCAGCGGCTCGCCGTGCTCACGGCGCTCGACCGCGAGCAGAAGAGTTACATGGACGAGCGCGAGGCGGCGAGTCGCCTCAAGAAGGGGCTCGCGCCGGTGTCGCCGGGCACCGTGTCGAAGAGTCCCGACGCGTTCCTGCCCGACCAGCGCAAGGAAGAGAGTCACGTCAGTGAGTCGAGTGCGGCACCGGCCATCACCGCCGATTCCCCGTCGCACTACTTCCGCATGATGAAGGAGCTGGCGCTGCTCGGCTACTTCACGTCGGAGATCGGCTACAACCAGGCGCAGCGCTACGTCGAGTCGCCGGGCCGCTTCGATCCGTGCCTGCCGTACACCGCGGGCGAACCGGCGTGGGCTGCCCACGCGTAATGCGACGCTGATCCGCCCGGCGCGTCCTTGGCGCCGGGCGTTGGTGCGTGCTGTGCATTCGCAGCCTGTGCGGTCCTCGGTGTCCTCTGTGGTTCAGCATCCTGAGGGCATTTACCACAGAGGCCGCAGAGGGCCACAGAGGACACGGCGGCGCTGTCGCGCCTCGCGCGTACCACACAGGTAAGTTCGCGGCGAACCTGGTGTGCCTGGAGGTGCTGAACCACGCCGCTCAATCGCACGAGCGACAACGAGGAGCGATGACAGCTCAGCGCCCCAGCCGGTACCGCGCGAACTGCACCGCGAGATCCGTCGTGCTCCAGAGCTGCACGTCCGAGCCCGTGCCGTAACGGACCGGCACCACCGCACCATCGCGTAACTCGTGGCTCCACAGCTCGCTGTGAAAGCCTGACGCGGCGACGGCAGCGGACACCTGGTCCAGCGCGCCACGCAGCTCGCGCACGTAGGCATCCGTTGCGGCATCACGTCGCGCTCCGGTGGACATGGCGTCCGTGATGCGCGACATCGTGCCGATGAGGAACAGGTTGTTCTCGCGACCCCACACCACGCGCGGACCATGGTATCGGTCGCGATCGAAGTCGCGCCACGTGGACGGCGGCCCGTACGCATCGTTCGCCACGACCGGCCCCACGCCACTCACGAGCAGGCCCACGGGGTACGGCCGAGCGAACAGCCGCACGTCGCGCAGCACCGCCGCGCGTGCGCCTGCATCAGGTGCGTGGTGCATCCCCTCGTCGTCACCGAGAAAGAGCCGCGTCGCCGGATCGCTGTTGGCCACGGCGATGGGACGGCCGTTGCCATCGAGTGACAGCGCGAGAAAGCTCAATGAATCCGCATCCGCCTTCGTCCGCTCGACCACGTCGTTCCAGTGCTGCCGTTCGGCTTCGGGCATCGCGGCGATCCGCGCACTCACATCGGCCCGCACCTGCACCGGCGCCAGGCGGACGACGAAATGCCGTTCCGCCGTCCGCCAGGTCTGCACCGCGCGCACCAAGGCCGCGCTGTCGCGCGCGTAGCGGCCAAGTGCGGTGCCGTCCGCCAGCTCCGGCCGCACGCGCGCGATCGAATCGACCGAAATGCCGATGGTGCGCAATGCGCCGAGGATCCGCCCCACCGACTCGAGCGCATGCGGCGCCCAGATGGCGTTGACGTCCATCGCATACCGGCCACCCGCGTAGCCCACATTGCTGTCGCGCCAGCTCTGCGACGCCCAGCGCCCCGAGTCCCTGGGCGCAAAGGAGATCAGGTTCGCCGGCACGGGCTGGGCCGCATACGGGGCCGTCTCACGCGCGACGAGCGCCAGCTCGCGGAGCAGGCGCGTCACGCGGGGCTCGCCGCTGTCGGAGCGATCGAGGAGGAACGCGCGCTTGCGCGCCGCCGGGACGGCGGAATCCGTGAGCCACCGCGCGGCGACGATGGGAAACTGGAATTCCGCGTCGATCATGTGGTAGTTCTCGCGCACGCGACGCAGGTCGCGCAGGATCTGCCGCGCGCGCGTGAGCAAGCTGTCCGGCGCGCCACGGCGCGATGTCGCGCGCGCGCGAAGTGCCTCGGACACCAGCGCCGAATACTCGCTCGCCGCCTCGCGTACGGCCTGACCGCCCAGCGCCTCCTCGTGGCTCACCTGGCCGGTGGGTGAAAGCTTTCGCAGCACACTCGCGACGACGAACTCCGACATGTCGTCGCGCCACACGGGCCGCATCATGAGCGCCGTCATGAGCATGTCGCGGCCGAAGTACGTGGCGTACGTCGGCAGGCCGGCCATCAGCTTCTCGCGCGACGCCAGGAGCTCGAGGCCGCGCACCTGCCGCTCCAGTCGCCGGCCTTCGCGGTACGCTGGAAAGCGCGGGTCCCGCGCGGAGGCCTGCGATGACGCGAGAAACGCGAGGAAGGGGGCGTTGAAGATCTCCTGGCGACCGAGCGGCGTGAGCGCCTTTCCGTGCGTCGTGATCCGGACGGAGAAGGGCACCTGGTTCCCGCTGCGGGCACGCAGGGTCACGGAGTCTCCCTGCACGCTCGCCGTCACCAGCACCGTGTCGGTCATGAACTCCATCACGAGCGTGTCACGGCCATCCAGCGCCGGCTGCGTCACCGACGTGACCCAACGCGCCCCATTGCCGTGGGAGGCGATCCTCGGACGCAGCCGCGCGCGCAGCACAGCCTCCGTCGGCGCATTGAGCAGAGCCAGGTGCGCGGCCCGCTCCGCCGGCGGGAGAGCGTGGAGCGCATCCAGCAGCCGCCCGATCTCCGGCAGCGCGAACGGGGCGTCAGCGAACGCCGTGTTCTGCCGCGCCGCGTACTGGAGGTCGCGCTCGACGCGCATGGAGCCGAGGAGGAACCAGCCCAGGTCGATGCGCGCATCGTGCGCAATGAGCGCATGCTCCAGCCAGCGGGCAGGCCCCGCGCGGCCGATGCGGGCGCCGTCGTC
>JBDTYL010000088.1:0-4292 GCA_040005695.1 bacterium
CGGCTGGTGCGTCGCGAGCGCGAGCGAGCCCGCGCTCGTGATCTCGTCCTTCGTATCGTAGTTGTCCTTGAGGATGATCGGGATGCCGTGCAGCGGTCCGCGCACGTGGCCCGCGCGGCGCGCGGCGTCGAGTGCCACGGCCTCCTCGTGCGCCCGGGGATTGAGGCGGATCATCGCGTTGATCGCGGGGCCGGCGTGGTCGTACGCCGCGATGCGCGCGAGATACGCATCGACGAGTCGCGCGGAGGTCGTCCGGCCGTCGGTCATCGCGCGTTGCAGCTCGGTGATGGACGCTTCGGTGACATCGATGCCGGCGGGTGCGGCGGCGCGATGCGCCGTGCGCGCCTGCCCCGTGACGGTCGTGATGGGCAGCACGACGAGGGCCAGCGTCGCGCCGATGCGCTTCGCCAATGGAATGCCGATGCGCATGCGCTCGCTCACTTCGCCATCGCCCGACCTTCGCGCGCCGTGTACACGTGCAACAGCCCGCGCTCCACCAGCACGGGCGCCTTCCGCAGGTGCGTCGCCCGCTCCCATGCGGCAGCGATGTCGAGCAGCGACCCGTCCTGCCATGGCCGCGCCGCGAATTCGAGACCGAACGGCAACCCGCTCTCGTAGTAGCCCGCGGGCACCACGATCGCCGGAACACCAATCATGTTCACCCAGCTCGTCGCCGAGTGCGGCCCTTCGCTGACGCGTCCGTCCTGCGGCATCGACTCGTCAGGCGGCGGCATCTGGATCGCCGGATACACGAAGCCATCGAGGTGGAATCGGTCGAGTGCCGCGAGATAGGCGCTCAATACAGCACGACGTGGCGCGCGATAGAGACGCTCGGCGTCGGCATCAGTGTCGAGACCACGCTGCGCGAGACGCACACCGGGGAAGTTGCGAAAGCCGTCTTCAACGCCAAGCGATGAAGCGTAGAGTGGCATTCCGACCCGCTGCTGGAACTCCGCACTCGAATGATATTCCGCCGGCCCGAAGATGCGGAGAAAGCGATCGGTGCCGTCCAGCATGTAGGCGTAGGTCGAGACAGTGCTCGCGAGCCGTGCGAACTCCGGACCGAGAATGCTGTCGTTGATCACGACTTCAGCGCCGGCGGCGCGCAACGCGTCGACGGCCTTCATGAACGCCGCTCGCGTCTCCGGACGCAGCGGCATGTCGGCCGAGTGCCGAATGGAATCGGCAACATGGTCGCTCACGCCCGCAGGAATGCCGTGAAACGGCACGCCGCTGCCGGCCATGATGAATGCGGGCACCCCAAACCGCTTGCCCTTGAGCGATGCCGTCGCCAGCGACGGCGCCGTTGGCAGGCGACGCGCGGAATCCCGCGCCACCAGCGTGAGCGCGTCGAGCGAGTCCGCGCCCGCCATCACCTGCAACGCGATCGCCGCGTCTCCAACCGTCCGTGCGATGGGTCCCGTGTTGTCGAGCAGCCAGTCGAGCGGCGCGATGCCGGCAGTGCTCACCAATCCACGCGTCGGGAAGATGCCGACGAGCGCGCTCGTCGCCGCGGGCATGCGGATGGAGTTGCCCGTATCTGTGCCATTGCCCAGTACCGCCATGTTCGTGGCGACGGCCGTGACGACACCACCGGAGGAACCGCCCGGCGAGAACCGCACGTCGTACGCGTTACCGGTGCGTCCAAAGGAGCTGCCGCGATTGGTATCGCTGTTCGCCAGGTCGGGCATGTTGGCGAGTCCGACGATGATCGCGCCGGCGGCGCGAAACTTCCCGACGATCGTCGCGTCGCGCGGCGCGACGAGCTCATGTCCCGGCTTCGTGAAGCCTGCCCATCCGGCGGTGGTGACCTCACCCGCGACGCTGGTGTTGGACTTGATGACGATCGGCACACCCCACAGCGGGCCTCTCGTCACGACACCCGCCGCGGCCAGCGAGTCCAGTCGCGTGGCCTCGGCGAGCGCCTCATCGCGCAGCACCGTCTCGATCGCGCCGTAGACGCCGTTGTAGCGATCGATGCGCGCGAGGTGCCATGCGACGACCTGCCGCACCGTGTACTTCTTCTGTGCGTACAGCTCCTCGAGTCGCGGGACCGTGACATCCAGCAGGTCCCGGTCGACCTCGGAAAGGGCGGAGCTCGTGGGCGACGACGCAGGATCGCCGGCGCGGCAGGCGGCGCCGGCGAGCAGGAGAAGCGCAAACGCGAGTCGCGTGGTGGTATGTGTCATCGGTCGAGAATACGGCACGGGCGACAGGTCGGCGAGGCTGGGCCCGGCGTGCTCTCACCGAGTCGATGCAGCAATATCGCACCGACAACCAGGCGTTGTTCGCTCACTGTCGCAGTGGCGGTGCCGAGGCCGGTGGCCGACGATGCATGGTGGCTTGTTCATAGGAGTAAGCAAGTCCAACGAGTGTCGGCTCGGCCCACGCTCTCCCCAACAATTGGAGGCCGGCCGGAAGCTGACCGTGTGTGTAGCCCATGGGCACGGTGATCGCCGGAAATCCCGTGCTCGGGGAGAAGAGCTGGCTGTTGTCGCCGCCGGCGGTGTTCAGGTCGCCAATGAGTCGGGGCGGGTTGCTCCACGTGGGATAGGCAAGGGCGTCCAGCTTGAGGGAGTCCATGAGGGCCGTGACGTTCGTGCGCAGCCACGCCCTGAACTCATCTCGGCTCTTGCAGCCCGGGTTCCGGTCTGGCGGAATGGAGTCCGCCTGGGCGGATTCGAGCCGGGTCTGGATGGTGGGGTGGTAGCGGCGCGACGAAAGGACTTCTGCGAGCGTGTGGACTGGTGCGCGATCGCCCTGCCGAGCGAGCCACGCGTTGAGCTCCCACTTGAATGGATTGCATCCGCCGGCAGTACGTTGCCGTGCCTCGAGCCCCGCAACAGCAACAGGATCAATGATCGTGGCTCCCTGACGACGCATGTCGTCGAGGGCGGCATTGAAGACCTTGATGACTTCCGGGTCCATGCTTTCGCGTTCGTAGGCCTGATGGAGCACTCCGATGCGCGCTCCCTTCAGCGCATCCGACTTGAGCGACGAGGCATAATTGGCGACGTGGTCAATTGATCGTGCTGTTACCGTGTCGGCAGCATCGTAGCCTGACACAACACTGAAGACGGCGACTGCGTCGGCGACAGTGCGGGCAAGTGGCCCCGCGATGTCCGCTGCGAGATTCAGCGGCGCGATTCCATCCCGGCTCGTGAGGCCCATGGTGGAGCGGATACCCACCAGCGACTGGTGCGACGATGGGCCGCGGATGGAGTTGCCCGTGTCCGTGCCGAGTCCGACTTCGCCAAGGTTTGCGGCGACGGCTGCCGCGGTGCCGCCGCTCGAGCCGGCAGTCACGCGATCGAGCGCATACGGATTCTTTGTGTAACCCGGAAGGATTGAACTCACCGTCTCCAGCGGCGAGAACGCAAACTCGGCCATGTTCGACTTGGCGAGGACGATCGCGCCTGCCTCGCGGATGCGTCGGACCATGAATGCGTCCTGCTTCGGGATCATGCCCTGGAGGGAGAGTGAGCCGGCCGTGGTCTGGAGGTCCTTCGTCTCGAAGTTGTCCTTCACGATGATCGGGATGCAGTGCAGTGCGCCCAGCGTGCCGCCGGTAGTGCGCACCCGGTCCAGCGAATCGGCCACGGCGAGTGCGTTCGGATTGATGACGATCAGTGCATTGATGCCGGGGCCGTTCTTGTCGTATGCGGCGATGCGCGCGAGGTAGGCGTTCACCAGCTCGTGGCAGGTGAGGGTGCCTGCCCGCATGGCGGCGTGGACGTCGGCGATCGTGGTTTCGGTCACGTCGAATGGTGGCCGAGGCCTGGGCTGCTGCGCGTTGGCGGTGGCGGAGAGTGCGAACAGGAGGAGGGCAGCTTGGCGCATGCGGGGTGTGGGAGGAGGTGATCGGATGTACGATCCGCCATTCGTTCCGGCAACCCTGCTCTTTTGTCGTGTTGAGCGCGGATGATCGGCTGTCGGCGGGACGCCGCTACCCGTCGCTCGATGAACGCTGCCACGGCAGGAGGGCGAATGTCGCTCGACCACCAGCGTGATCGCCTCCGGCGCATTGCTGTAATAGTGATCGAGCTTCCAGCCGTCCGGAGGCGTCTGAGTGCGCGAAGGCCGCAAATTCACTCCAAGAGGACAGCTTGCTTCGCCTGCCATACGAACGCGACCGCAAGTCGTGCGCTGCGTCACAATGCGTAAGACATTGATATACAGACAGTTAGCGAGGTATGGTGTTGTCTCTCGCACGGCTCCAAACATGCACGTATTGGAGGTAGCGGGGACCTCCTCGCTCATCCCATCACGCTGGAGTCTTCTTATGCGTACAC
>JBDTYL010000089.1:0-9834 GCA_040005695.1 bacterium
ATGGTGCTGCCAAGGTCCGACGACTGGTCGGGCCCGCCGTTCCGCATGATGACGTCGCTGAGCGGGAGGTCCGCACGCACGTAGTAGAACCCCGGCGCACGCACGGCTCCGGAAATGGAGATGCGGACGAGCGGCACGACATGCACGACGACGTTCTTGAGGAATCGCGAGACGCGCCCCTGCACGCTGTCCGGAAGCTCTGAACGCAGCACACCTTTCAGGTTGAGATCGCCGACGGGCTGGTCGAGTCGCAGGACGCGATCCGCCTGTACGGTCAGCGTGTCCGACCTCTGCGCGGTCGCCCCCTCGAGCGTGACGATTACCCGGTCGCCGACCTCAAAGTCACCGTTTCGCAGCCGGAGACGGATCCGCGCCGCCTCCTCGTCGCGGTGCGCGCTATCCGCACGTGCGGCGCCTGCCTCGAGCTCGGCGCGAGTCCGACCCATCGGAACGCGCGATTCGACAAGCTGCGCGTCGGCCACCAGGGCCGGCACGCCGAACGCGATAACGGCGATCCACGATGAGAAGCGCATGTTGGCGCGGTGATTCGGTAGGAGAAAGAGGGTCGGCGCGGCGGGATGGTCGACGACAGCAAGGCGTGGTCACGGAGGCAGGAATCGCGCTCTCGGCCAGGCCTCGTATCACGGACGAATCAGGCCCCCACTATGATACCACAGGCTCCGGAGAACCGCGACCCGAGCGGAGGTGAGCGCGGTACGCCGCCAATCCGGGCACGCGCGCCCTCCCCGCGCCGAGGCACCGTCGCCGCCGGCGGAGCGCGGGATGGGCGCCCGCTCCCCACCCGCTGTCACCATTTACGTACGCCCCGCTAGCTCGTCCTCCGGGAAATGCCTTCGATCGTCACTCCTTACGTCACTCGTCCATGTCACAGCAGGCCGATCTAGTCGTCGCGCTCGAGAGCCGGAAGGCGGTCGTAGGCGTCGTGGGACTCGGATATGTCGGACTCCCGCTTTGCGTGGAAGCTGCACGAAGCGGCTACCGGACTCTTGGCTTCGACCTGAGTGATCAGGTCGTGAGCACGATCAACTCCGGGTGGAGTCATATCCAGGATGTGGCGACGGGCGAAGTGGAGAATCTTGTCGCCGCGAAGCTGCTGTCCGCCACCACGGATCTCGGGCGGCTCGGCGAGTGCGACGCGATCTCCGTCTGCGTACCGACACCCTTGAACAAGACGAAGGATCCGGACCTCAGCTACATCGTCGCCGCGGGCACGTCGATCCGTGCGACCTTGCGGCCAGGGCAGCTGATCATTCTCGAGAGCACCACCTTCCCGGGCACGACTCGCGAGATACTGCTCCCGATCCTCGAGGAGAGCGGGCTTCGCCTAGGGACGGATTTCTGGTTGTGCTTCAGCCCGGAGCGGGTCGACCCGGGCAATCCCGTATGGCAAACCCGCAACACACCGAAGGTCCTCGGCGGCGTGACCACCGCCTGCCGCGAGGCGGGGCTGGCGCTCTACGAGCGCATCTTCGACACCATGGTGCCCGTCGAGAGTGCCGAGGCGGCCGAACTCGTGAAGGTCTACGAGAACACGTTCCGGATGATCAACATCGCGCTGGCCAACGAGTTGGCGCAGGCATGCGAGCGGCTCGACATCGATGTCTGGGGCGTGATCGATGCGGCGGCGACGAAGCCGTTCGGGTTCATGCGGTTCATGCCGGGTCCTGGCCTCGGCGGGCACTGCATCCCGCTCGACCCGCACTATCTCGCGTGGAAAATGCGGACCCTCTCCTACAAGACCCGCATGATCGACCTCGCGAGCGAGATCAATACGGAAATGCCGAGCTACGTGGTCAACAAGGTGGCGGATGCGCTCAACGCGGAAGAACGGTCCGTGCGCGGCAGCACCGTGCTGGTGCTCGGGATCGCGTACAAGAAGAACATCGACGACCTTCGCGAGAGTCCGGCCCTCGAGATCATCCGCCTGCTGCTGGAAAAAGGCGCGAGCGTGCAGTATCACGATCCCTTCTGCGAGGAGATCGCCGACGACGGGCACACGGCGATTCGCGGTCTGCCCATGCGCAGCGTCCCGCTGACGGTGCGGACGCTGCAACAGGCAAACCTCGTCCTCGTCATCACGGATCACTCTGGCACCGACTACGGTCTTGTCGCCGAGCATGCTGCCCTTGTCGTCGACACGCGCGGCGTGATGCGAGGGGTTGCGGGCCGCGCTCGTGTGATCGGGTTGTCCGGCGTGGCCGCACGGGGTGCCCTGAACCTGTCGAAACCCGAAGTCGCGCTGGTATAGCAAGACGCCTCGCGCGACGCATCTCGCTGATTCGGCATGTGTCGGACGCCAGCCGCCCGTGCCAAAGTCGGCATGCCTGTTGCCTCGTCTGAGGGCACCAGACCGGAGACGCATGACGGCAGGCACGCAGTGGTAACGCCCGAGGTGAACCGCCGGCTCTTGAGGGCAGCGCTCGCCGTACTCGCCGGTGTGATCCTCGTGCTCGGGCTGCGCGCCGCGACGCCCGCCGTCCACTGGCCATGGCAGGCCTCGCCGCCGCGACTCACCCAGGAACTCATCGTCACGCAGATCCAGGACGTCGCGAAGCTCGTCTCCACCGAGCTCACGCTGCGCGACGTCGTGACCTACGAGCAGAGCCGGTTCGGCCTCGAGCGGAAGGCCCTGCTGGTGGTGACGGGCAAGGTGCTGGCCGGCATCGACCTCAAGAAGGACGTACAGGTCCACATCGACAACGCGACCCGCCACATCACCATCGAGCTGCCGCGCGCCGAGATCCTCGCGATCGATGTGCTGAACACGCGCACGTACGACGAGACGTCGCCGCTGTTCTTCGGCATGCAGCCCGAGGATCGCGACCGCATCCAGGGACAGATCCGCTCGCAACTCCGCACGGCGGGCATGCAGTCCGGACTCCTTCCGCAGGCCGACCGGAGCGCGAGGCTGCTGCTCCAGTCGATGCTGGCCCGCGACGGCTATACGGTGGAGGTCACGACACGCACGGACCTGCTGCCGGCGCCGCGTTCCAATCAGTAGCGACAACGACGACCGGCTCGCGACGCTGGCGGCTTGCCGGGAACGCTTTACTGGGCGCACGAAATGCGCGCCGCGCCACTCCGGTCGACGACACGCCGTGCTGGGCGCGGTGCGAAAGGACCAGCGGCCGCAGCGACTCGCGCACCTGCCGAGGGGCGCGTGAACAGCGCGCCCGCGCTCGTCACCGCTGTGCGTTTGTCATCCTGAGCGTAGCGAAGGATCTGCTTTTCGCTGGCCGACAAGCAGATCCTTCGCTGCGCTCAGGATGACAGAGCTCTGCGCTCAGGATGACAGTGGTTGGCTGCGCGCCGCCGTCACGAAAGTGGTGATTCTCAGTTCGAGCCGGACCCGCCGTCCACCAGGCCGTCGTGGTCGTCGTCCTCGAATGCACGGAACGATGCAAGGATGTTCTGCTCGATGCGACGCCGGTTGTGCGGATCGGACGGGTCGAGCGAGTGGCCCGCATCATCGGTGAACCAGCTGGCGACATCGACCGACAAGGTCACGTACGCGCCGGGCCATCCGAGATCCACGGGGTGCGCGAGGCGCACCGCGAGCCGCCGGTCGAGCGCTGATGTGAACACGAACGGGTGCGCATGCCCCAGGCTGTCGGTGTATGTGCCGGCGGCGCGCAGCGACCGGCCGGCCGGAAAGCCGGGATGCCGCTGCAGGAACTGCGCGCCTTCGGGCACGTCGCCGGAGACGGTCGCGATCCGTCCGTCGAGCGCGCGATACTCACCGACGGTTACATCGGCACCGAACGCCGGCGCGAGCGACCCGTTCAACGGAATCGTGAGGAGCACCGGCGCGGACGCCAACATGCGACAGCCGTCAGTGGCTCGTGACGTGGCCGCCGTACCGGCGGCGCGGGCAGGCTCGGCGGCGTCACGCCAGCAGGGTCCGGTGCGCGACATCCGCATGCTCTCGACGACGAGTTCCGCGGAGGTGAGCTGGACGTCGTTCTGTGGCGCGACGGGCACCACCGCGACCCAGCTGCCCCGGAACGTCGGCTGCCCGAGGGTCTGGGGAGTCTCTACCGAGATGGACAGGTGGGCGGCGCCGGATGCCGGCGCCACGGCGAGGCGCTGGCACGCGACGGCGAGCAGTGCCATACCGGCTGCGGCGCCACCGGCGATGACCTTGAGGGATGGGATGGGCACGGACAGTTCCTGCGCGCTGCAGATGAATCGAGGCGGGGTCCGAGCGTGGCGCGTCGTCGCGGCAGGTCGGCTATGCAGGACGATGCCGCCCCCCGCGCGTCACGAACCCGAAAAGAGAGCAGTGAAGAGAAGCGCACCGCGCCGCGCCGGAACCGGAGCGTGCGACGCGTTGTGGGGTATGACGAGTGCATCCTCCGGCTCGGTCCCCCAATCGCGCTCGCATGCCCTCTTCGATCCGCCGCTTCCCGACACGCCAGAGACAGGTGATGCACGTCACCGTGACACGTCGCCGCATGGGCACGATGTCGCGTGCGGCGTTGTTCATCAGCCTGGTGCTGGGCGGCGTGGGCTCTGCCGCGGAGCCGGCCTCTCATGCGCAACTCGTCTCGGAGCGTCGCGACGGCTACACCCGTGAGCTTCAGGCCTGCGGGAGAAGGAAGGCGTGCGTGAGGAAGCCGACGCCGGACGACAGCGACGCAAGCTCGGCCACGTCTTCGCGCGCGGTGCCGCAGCAGTCACGATGGGCCGAAGCGCAGTACGATCACCTGCGCGTGTGGATAGCCCCGGGCTCGGACCTCCCCGGCTGGCGCGAGCGCAACCGCTACCTCGTGCGCGATGCCTTTCACGAGTGGACAGCGGCCGGCGCGCCCGTGCGCTTCACGTTCGTCTCCGACTCCGCGAAGGCGGACGTGAAGGTGCTGTGGCGTCGCGCCCTGCCGAATGGGCGCGCGGGGCAGGTGACGCGCCTTGCCGACGAGCAGGGATGGCTGCGCGCGGCGACGATCGAGCTCAGCACGCACGACATGGCCGGTGGTGCGCAGAACGCGACGACCATGCACGCGGTGAGCCTCCACGAGGTCGGGCACCTGCTGGGCCTCGAGCACAGCGACAACGAGCACGACATCATGGCTCCATGGGTGACGGCGCGCGCGCTGACGCCGCGCGACCGCGTCGCCATGCAGACGCTCTACGGCGTCGCCCCGCGTGCGGACGACACGGCCAGCCTGGGCCAGTAGGTTGCCGCGCGGCTGGTCTTGACGCATCAAAAAAACCTGCTACATTAAGCCACGTGACTACTGCCACCCTCGACGTTCCGCGCATCGCCCAGCTCTGCAACGCCCTCGCCGACGAGGCGCGCGTCGAGATCGTTTCGCGCCTCCTGGACGGCGAGAAGTGCGTCTGCGACCTCACGGATGCACTTGGCACCGGGCAATCGCGGCTGTCGTACCACCTCAAGGTGCTCAAGGACGCCGGTCTTGTCTCTGATCGCCGGGAGGGACGCTGGGCATACTATACCTTGACCCGCGACGCATTCCTCGAAGCGGAGGGACTGCTGTCCGCGCTCCGTCCTCGCGCCACGCGAACCCTGAAGACGAGCTGCTGCTGAATTTGTCGTGCTGTCCAACATATCAAATTTTCTTGCTGAGGAGAACCCATGAGCGACACCACCGAACGCCAGTCGACCGTCGACGCGCAGGAACTCGGCGACCTGCGCACCACCGTGCAGGCGCGCTACGGCGAGGCCGCGCGCCGCGTGAGTGAATCGCAGGGCGCAGCGTCCTGCTGCGGACCGGCCACCGGGTCGAGCGGCTGCTGCGGCGCGACCACGGATAGCTGGGATCCCATCACCGCGAACCTCTACGACGAAGGCGAAGCGGCCGGCATTCCCGCCGAGGCGCTGCTTGCGTCCCTCGGGTGCGGGAATCCCACGGCGCTCGCCGACCTCCACGCGGGCGAGGTCGTTCTCGACCTCGGTTCCGGCGGCGGCATCGACGTCCTTCTCTCGGCCAAGCGCGTAGGACCCACAGGCAAGGTCTACGGCCTCGACATGACCGACGACATGCTCGAGCTGGCGAACGCGAACAAGGCGCGCGCTGGCGCCACCAACGTGGAATTCCTGCGCGGCCACATCGAGAGCATCCCGCTGCCCGCCCGCACCGTGGACGTGGTGATCTCCAACTGCGTGATCAACCTGTCCGGCGACAAGCGCACCGTACTCGCGGAAGCATTCCGGGTGTTGAAGCCCGGCGGCCGCTTCGCCGTGTCGGACGTCGTGGTGCGGGGCGAGGTGCCCGATGCCATCCGGCGCAACATGCAGCTCTGGGTCGGCTGCGTCGCGGGCGCACTCGAGGAGCTGGAGTTCATCCATATGCTCACCGACGTGGGTTTCGAGAACGTGAGCATCGAGCCAACGCGCATCTACATGGCGGAAGACGCCGCCGCATTCCTCGCGAACACCGGCCTGGATGCGGAACAGTTCGCGCGCGAGATCGATGGTCGATTCATGGGCGCATTCGTCCGCGCCACGAAGCCAGGCATATCCGCCGAGCGCGCGCCGCTCCCCGCGGCCAATGCCGAGGCGGCCGCCTGCTGCGCGCCGGGTTGCTGCAGCTGACGTCCCTTCAGGGAGGCGCGACGAACACGCGCCCGAACACCACTCGCATTGCCAGGAGATGATGATGACAATCCAGGAGCGGTCCGACGCTGTCCTGCGCCAGGCCACACGTGACGACGAATCCGCCGTGGCCGCATTGCTCGAAGGGGCGCACCTTCCGCTCGACGGAATGGTGGAGGCACTCCCGTGTTTCGTGGTGGCGGAGGATGCCGGCGCGATCGTCGGCGTCGCGGGGATCGAGGCGTGTGGGGTGACCGGCGAGCATGCGCTGCTTCGCTCAGTCGCCGTCGATCCCGCCTGGCGCGACCGCGGGTTGGGGAGGGCGCTCGTCATGCGCGCCATCGCCGATGCCGAGGGACGCGGAGCAAAGGCGCTGTACCTGCTGACTACGACGGCAGAGGCGTATTTTCCCAGCTTCGGCTTCCGCACCACCACGCGCGACGCGGTGCCCGACGACGTGCGCGCCACGAAGGAGTTCCTCGGCGCATGTCCCGCATCGGCAACGGTAATGACGCTGGAGTTCGACCGCTGAAGACCGCGATGCGCTACGCATTCCTCTCCAACGTTCCCGCCAATCGGCCGGCGCTCGAGACCGTGCTGCGCGACGTGGCGACGCACCATGGCCCAACGAGGTGACGGACATCGTGTGGCCGCCGTGTGGATCTTTGTCGCGATGGCGGCGGGCTTGCTGATCGATCGCGTGTATCGGGCATCGGCGCCGCGCTCGCCATTGCGGTAGCGGTCGACCTTCGGCTTCGGCTCGGGGGAGGCGCCCGCCGCAGTGGTGGGTCCGCTCATCGAGGTGCCCGCGCTCATTGGCCTGTCCACGTGTCGCTGTGGGCGCGCGTGCGGTTCTTTCCGGTGCGGCAGGCGCTGCCCTGACCTGTCCGCGCCCTTCGCGGCGATTGCGGTTCCGCGCAGCTGAACCACGGAGGACACAGAGGACCGCAGGAGAAAATCAAACGCAAGCGTGATGCAGTATCGCGCAGTCCTCTGTGTCCTCTGCGGTAATTGCCGTTCCAGAACTTGAACCACAGAGGGCACAGAGGACTGCATGGAGAACAAGGAAGAACGAAGTAACACCGCGCAGCCCACTGCGTCCCTCCTGCGGTCTGGAAGGTGATCGCAGGTTGGCGGAATTGGAGAGCACGATGACCTTCGCCCAGCGTTGAGAAGACGACCTCACCGCCAGTCGCTGTAGAGTGTCAGGGCGCCAGCCGCACCGCGCGCACCGAATCCCACACCGCCAGCGCGGGCTTGGGTCGGTAATTCACGTCCTCCAGGCCGAGAAAGGCAAACAGCGGAAGGATGGAGCCTGGCGGCACGTTGAACGACGCCATGTCGAAATCGGTGAAGCTGATCTGGAACACGCCCACGAGACCGCCGGCATCGGCGAGCTGCGCCTGCCGGCGGATGTAGCGCGCCTGCAACTCCGGCGACGAGGTGACGCCGGTGACGGAACCGGAACTCCACCCGCCCTCTACCACGAGCATGGGCAGCGGCGCATCGGCCACGAGTCGTGCGTAGTAGTCGAGTGGCAGCTGTTCAGGCGCGGTGAATCCGCCGAGGTACGGATAGGACGAGAGGCCGAGCGCCTGGATGAAGGGGAAGTCGGTACGATCGCGCTGGATGCCGACCCACGAGCCCGTCGGTCGTCCCCAGGCTGTCTCCACCTGCACGCTCACCATCAGCGTGGTGGCGGAGCCGGCGGTGCGTAGCTGACGCGCCGCGTCGTTGGTCATCGTCACGACGGCCGCGTAGAGCGCCGGCGCCGATGCCACGCGAATCAGGTTTGTCTCCATGGCCAGCGCCAGCTTCGTCGGATGCGTGATGCTGTCGATTGCAACGACGTATTCGCGGTAGGCTCGCTGTACCGCGGGCTCGGTGATGGAGCGGCCCAGCTTCAAAAGCGCGTCCGACTCCGCCGACCGGTTGATCCCGTTCGCAACCTCCAGCGTGAGGACCAGCGGCAGGCCGCGCTGCTGGAACCGCAGCGCCAGCGGATACTGGTCGCGCCGGACGAGGAACGCCGCAGAGGTGTCCGCCAGCAGCGCCACCCAGGGGATGTCGATCACCATGAGCGCTGCGTCGGCGTGCGCGGCGACCGAGTCCACCGTGCGCAGCACCTCCGGTATCGTGAGCCGCGGTGGCAGCGGCGAGAAGCCCATCCGGTAAGTGCGCGCAGCGGGGGGGACGGGTTCAGTTGCGGCTGAGGCGCAGCTCGCGACGAGTGCAAGCGCACCGGCGATCCGTATGGCGGCGATGCGTCGCATGGAGCGCCTCGCTCAGGGTGCGCGGTCGGGGATGAGCTTCACGCCCGGGATGGTGAGGAACGACAGGCTCTGCACGAGACTCCGGCCATTCGACGTGAGGCGACGCGCCACGACCATGTGCTGCACGTACCAGTCGCCACGGCTGGAGTTGAGGTCGAGGTAGTTCACCTCGCCGTAGCCGGATGATGCGTGAATGATCTCGCCATTGCCAACATAGATCGCCACGTGCGAGATGGGCTCGCCGCGCTCGGCAAAGAGCAGGAGGTCGCCGGGCAGCAGCGCCTGCGCATCGACGGCGACGCCCTGGCCGGCCCGCGCCTGCTCACGCGAGGTGCGCGGAAGCTGGACGCCCTGCTTGCCGAAGACGTAGCGAGTGAAGCCCGAGCAGTCGAATCCCTGCGGAGTAGTGCCACCCCACACGTAGGGCGTGCCGACATACTGGTCTGCGGTGTTCAGCACGCGCGATACCGTTGCCGATGGCGCCGGGGAGCGGGGATAACGTGCACTGCCGGATCGCGACGTGGACGTGCGGCTGGTGGTCGTGGTCGTGCGTGATCCCATGACGTCGCCGGCGAGGATCACGGCTGACAGCACCGAGGATGGAGAGAGCGCGAGCGTTCCCTGGGCGCAGCTGGTGAGCACGAGAACGGAGCACGCGACGAGGAGGTTCGGGTGGGATCGCGTGTGCGGAGGCATGTGCGTTGGGAAAGCAGCTTCGAGGCCACGCGGGGCGTCGGGACTAACACGCTGTCACGGAAGACCTTACGATGATCCATCGAGTGGCGCAGAGGCCATGGTGTCCGTTTTGGACGACATGCGTTTTTCGATCGGAGGACAGTCCTGCGCTCACGGGCTTCGCGCTCCGGAACGCGCCGACGCTGCGCACGATGACGTCGGCCACGAGGCTCGCCATCGTCACGGCCCCAGGTTGCGGCCAAGCCATCCGTTTCCGGCCCACCCCCCCAGCGATCGTGTATTTTCAGG
>JBDTYL010000090.1:0-2705 GCA_040005695.1 bacterium
GCGCGCCGTTGGTATTGTCGAACCACTCGGCAGCCGTGTGCACGCCGCCGCCCCGTCCGCCCGCGCCGATGGCAACGGCCGGAATGCCGAGGCTGATGGGGACATTCGCGTCGGTGGAGGCGGTGGCGAGCTCCGGCTCGCGACCGATGGCGCGCGTGGCGCCCTCCGCCGCGCGGACGAGCGGATGCGTGGCATCCACCTCGCCGCATGGCCGGTCGCCGATCACCTCGACCGTGGCTGTCAGCAGCGTCGCGCCCAGCGTGCGGCGCACATTCTCCTCGCGCACCGCGGTGCGTACTGCTTGCTCGATCTCCTCCACGCAGCGATCGAGCACGTCGGAGTTCGAGGATCGGAGGTCGATCTCCACCCACGCCTCATCGGGAATGGCATTGACGCTCAATCCGCCGCCGATGCGACAGACCGACAGCGTCGTGCGCGGCGTGCGCGGGAGAGGGAGTGCGGCGAGCCTTGCGGCCGTCGTGCCCGCCGCATGCACCGGGTTCGGTACGCCGAACGACGCCCAGCTGTGTCCACCGGGGCCGTGAAAGGTGACGCGAAATCGCCGGGCACCGAGTGCGCGCGTGACGATGCGATCGTCGCCGGCGCCGTCGAGCGCGATGCATGCTGATGCATCCGCCAGCGTGCCGCTGAACAGGTGCTTCACGCCGCGCAGGTTGCCGACGCCCTCTTCACCAACCGTGGCGGCGAACAGCACCGGCCTCCGCGTCTGCAGCAGGCGCCCATCGAGCACCTCGGCCAGGGCGAGCATTGCCGCGAGGCCGCGCGAGTTGTCCACGATGCCCGGACCGTTGAGCTGCGGTCCGTCACGCGCGACCGCCACCGGGGTGCCGGCGGGGAAGATCGTGTCGAGATGCGCGCACATCACCACGGGGGCGACGTCGTGCGTTCCCGCGCGCACGCCGAGCACGTTGCCCACGGCGTCGACATGGACGTCGACGAGACCGAGGGCGCCGACGAGCGCGGCGACGCTGGCGCCGCGCGCCGCCTCGGCGCCCGTGGGCGACGGAATCTCCGAGAGCGCGATCTGCGTGCGGACCAGCTGTTCGTCACGCGCCGCCAGCCGCGCACGGGCGGGCGCCAGCCGCTGGAACAGCAGGTCGATACCGTCACCGGGCACTGCGGTGCCTGAGCGCATGACCTATCTATGGCAGGGAGCCTGCGCGCCGCGCAAGGTGCGGACGCACGTCACGGCCGCGCGATGACCCACGGCCCGATCCGGCATCGACTCGGCCGCAACGTCTACGCGCTCGCCGCGGTGAGCTTCTTCACGGACGTCTCGAGCGAGATGATCTACCCGCTGCTGCCGGTGTTCCTCACGATGGTGCTCGGCGCCAACGCGAGCTTCATCGGTGCCATCGAGGGCGCGGCGGAGACCACGGCGGCGCTCCTGAAGCTGGCGAGCGGCTGGTGGTCGGACCGCGTGCGGAAGCGGAAGATGCTGGTCGTGGTGGGCTATGGACTGGCCACGCTGATGCGGCCGCTCGTCGCGATCGCGCAGTCGGCGACACAGGTGCTGGGCATCCGTGTCGCGGACCGCGTGGGCAAGGGACTCCGCAACGCGCCGCGCGATGCACTGCTCGCCGAGTCGGTAGACCCCAGCATACGCGGCAAGGCGTTCGGCGTGCAGCGGACCGGCGACCACATCGGTGGCGTGCTCGGTCCGCTCATCGCCTACCTGCTGCTCAGCCGACACTGGGCCGAGATGCGCACGGTGTTCTGGCTGGCGGCGATTCCGGGGGTGTTGTCGCTGCTCGTGGTGATCATGTTCGTGCGCGACATTCCGCGACCGGCCGAGTTGGTGTCCGTTGGCCCGCCGGATCTTTCGAAGCCACTCGGCAGCCAGTTCTGGCGCGTGATGTTCGTGATCCTGCTCTTCACCCTCGGTAATTCGACGGACGCCTTCCTGCTCCTGCGCGCGCACCAGCTTGGCGTTCCGGTGGCGCTCGCGCCAATCCTGTGGGCGGCGCTTCACGTGGTGAAGTCGGTGGCGAGCACGCCTGGCGGGGCGTTGTCGGATCGCATTGGCCGGCGGCCCACGCTGATCGCCGGATGGCTCCTCTACGCGGCGGTGTACTTCGGCTTCGCGCGTGCGGGAGTGGCGTGGGAGGCGTGGGCGCTCTTCGGCGTGTACGGAATCTTCTTCGGGCTCACCGAAGGAAGCGAGCGCGCGCTGATCGCGGACCTCGTCGGGCCAGAGCGACGCGGGACGGCGTTCGGGTGGTACAACCTCGCGCTCGGCCTTGGTGCGCTGCCGGCGTCGCTCCTGTTCGGGTTCGTGTGGGACCACCAGGGGCCGGCCGCGGCGTTCGTGATGGGGGCATCGTTCGCGCTCGCCGCGGCGGTGGGAATGCTGGTGCTGTACAAGCCGCGCCTGTCATCCTGAGCGCACCCTTCTGTGATCCTGAGCGCACCCTTCTGTCATCCTGAGCGCACCCTACTGTCATCCTGAGCGCACCCTACTGTCATCCTGAGCGCAGCGAAGGATCTGCTTGTTCCGCCGGACGAGAAGCAGATCCTTCGCTGCGCTCAGGATGACAGCAACTCGCTCAGGATGACAACGGCTACGGCGTCGCGACAGCGCCCGCGGAAAGCTGATCACGCCCCTTGTCGCGATACGGGATGCCGTGGACCATCCAGTCCGGCGCCGGCGCGCCCTTCAGCTTGTTGTCGAAGAACTGCTGCAT
>JBDTYL010000091.1:0-6946 GCA_040005695.1 bacterium
CTCGTTCGCCGCGACGATCGGGGTGTCCGTCTACATGATCCTCGGGTGGTCGCAGGAGGGCACGTCGCTCGTCCTCCCCATTCGCGCCCACCTGTTCGCGCTGCTCGCCGTCTTCGTGGAAGTACTGGCGCGGGCGCTCAAGATCCGCTGGAGCGCGCGCGCCGCCGGTATCCGGCTGAAGCTGTCGACCGCGGCGCGCACGTGCCTTGGCGGCGACTTCGCGGCCGCGATCACGCCGGCTCGCAGTGGTGCCGAGCCCGCGCGGTTCTTCGTGCTCGCGGAGAGCGGCCTGCCGTCGTCGAGCGTGCTCGTGATCCTCTACGCCGAGCTGTTCCTCGAGGTGTTCTCGCTGGCGGCCGTAGTGTTGTGCGTGGCGCTGGTGTTCCGTCACGCCGGGGCGGTGCTCGCCACGCTCGTCAGCGTGGTGGGCGTGTACGCGGGCGTCATCATCGGCATCGGCGCGCTCGCGCTCTTCCTTTCGCGGCGGAACGCGAGCGGCCCGCCCCCGCGATGGGCGCGCCGCCTGCGCCTGCATGCCGGCCGCTGGCGCACCATCCAGCGGGCGTTGCGCAAGCTGCGCGCGACCGTGGACTCCGTGGACCACATCCACCGCAAGGCCGCCGTGGCGGCGTTCCTCGCGTCGTTCGTGCACGTGGCCGTGCGGCTCACCGTGCTGCCCGCGCTGGTGCTCACCAGCGTGCCGTCGGCGCCGCTGGCACCGCTGGCACTGTGGCCGCTCGGATTCCTCTACGGCGCGGCCGTGGTGCCGGTGCCGGGTGGAGGCGGCGCCGTGGAGATGGCATTCCGCGCCGCGCTCGGACACGCCATTCCAGGCCGCTTGTTCGGTGCGGCACTCGTCTGGTGGCGCTTCTACACGTTCTACATCTACATCGCGCTCGGCGCCATCGCCGCGGGCAGTACGGTGCTGCGCGCCGTGCGCAAGACCGAGGACTACGAGATGGAAGTCGAGACGGGCGCGCCCATGACCGACGTGGCCTGACTCGGACTCCTAGAGCAGCGCCGTGTCCTCGACGCGCACGTCCAGCGGCAGGCTGTCGGGGAAGTACGAGTTGTGGACGTACTGCCGCACCATGCGCTGCGTGTTGAAGAAGCTGCCGTTGAGCGCGATGGCCGACCGCATGACCTCGGCGTACGCGAACGGGAGCCCATAGAACAGCGGTAGGATCACGCGCTCGAGCTTGATGTAGAGATCGAGTGCATCGCGCGAGGGATCGCCCTCGGCGTCCGGCGTCCCGATCGACCAGCCCGTCACGCCCTCGACGTGGCCTTCCACCCACCAGCCATCGAGCACGCTGAACGACGGCACGCCATTCATCGCGGCCTTCATCCCGCTGGTACCGGATGCCTCCAGCGGCTTCATCGGGTTGTTGAGCCAGAGGTCCACGCCGGCCACCATCTGGTGCGCGAGGGCCATTTCGTAGTTCTCGAGGTACACCACCTCCACGAGCCCGCGCAGCCGCTCGTCCGCGTCGAAGATGCGCCGGATGAGCTCCTTGCCGCCGCCGTCGTGCGGATGTGCCTTGCCCCCGAACACGATCTGCATGCGACCCACGTTGCGTGCGATGCCCGCGAGGCGCTCGACGTCGGAGAAGATGAGGTCCGCCCGCTTGTACGGCGTGGCGCGTCGCGCGAAGCCGATCGTGAGCACGTTCGGGTCGAGCACCACGCCGGTGCGGCGCGTGATCTCGGTGAGGAGCGCCGTCTTGCTCGTCGCGTGGGCATCGCGGATTTCCTGCAGCGGGATGCTCACGGCATAGCGCAGGTACAGGTTGTCGCGCCGCCATTCCGGGATGCGACGGTCGAACAGCTCCGCGAACGCGGGGGCCGCCCACGTCGCGGCGTGCACCCCGTTGGTGATCGAGTTGATCGGATAGTCGGGGAACATGCCGCGCGACACATCCCGGTGCCGCATGGCCACACCGTTCACGAAGCGGGTGAGGTGCAGCGCGAGGTGCGTCATGTTGAGCATGCCCTCGAACACGCCGCCAGCGCCTTCGAGCAGGGCGACGCGCTCGTCGCCGAGCATACTGCGCACCATGTCGAGCGGGAACTTGTCGTGTCCGGCCGGCACGGGCGTGTGGGTGGTGAACACGCAGTGCTGCCGCACCGCCTCGAGATCGGCATCGTCCAGCTCGAAGTGCTGCCGTCCGTCGAGCTGCCGCTCCAGGAGCTGGAGCGTGAGCAGCGCCGAATGGCCCTCGTTCAGGTGGTAGATCACGTTACCGTCGTAGCCGAGCGACTCGAGCATCCCCGCCCCGCCCATGCCCAGCACGATCTCCTGGCAGAGGCGGTAGTGGTCGTCGCCGCCGTACAGGGAATCCGTGAGGGTGCGATCCCAGGCGTCGTTCTCCTCGAGGTTCGTGTCCAGCAGGTAGACCGGAACCTCGTGCCCGCGGACGCCCTTCACCGTGTACCGGAACGCAGCCACCTGAACCGCGCGGCCCTCGATCGTCACGGTGGCGCGCCCCGCAACCGGCTCCAGCATCGTCTCCGGACTCCACGACACCGGCGTCTCGGTCTGCTGCCCGACGGCGTCGAGGTGCTGCTGGAAGTAGCCCTTCCGATGCAGCAGCGTCACCGCCACCAGCGGCACGCCAAGGTCCGCGGCCGAGCGCAGCGTATCGCCGGCGAGTACGCCAAGGCCACCACTATAAGTGGGAATCGCCTGTTCCAGCGCGATTTCCATGGAGAAGTAGGCGACGGTGGTGCGGTTTACGTCAGGCGACATGAATTCCTCGAGCGGAAAAGCGCAGCGGGGCGTGGGCGCCCGCTCCCGGAACACGCGGTGAAGGCGGCGCTCCGAGGACTGCAGATGGTGATCCGACGAATTCTACCCCCGGATCGCCACTGTTCAACCGAACCATCCTCAGCGCAATCGATTTCGGTGCAATACGGCCACCGAAAGATCCGAAAAAACCTCCCGCATGTGCTGCGGTCGGCTCGCTGCCACATGGTTTCCTGGCGGGATGTTAGGCGTCGCCTCGGCGTGCGCTTTCCCGGCCCAGTGCCCATTCCGTGCGCTCGGAGGCGAACAACGTCTCCAGCGTGTCGCGCATGCGGCGCGACCAGCTCGGGTACTTGTCCTGCCACACGCCCGGGATGTTCACCGGCGTGGCCTCGAAGCCGAGATCGTCGAGGGCCAGGCCCACGAGCGCCGACGGCGTACGCCGGATGAACCCGTGCACCGCGGCGATGAGCAGGTCCGAGGTGAGGTGGTCGTGTGCGTCGTGTGGCAGCAGGCCCGCGTCGATGAGCGACGAGACCAGCGCACCGAGGTCGTTCATGCGGGAGTCGCGCATCGCGCCGGACACGGCGGCGTCGGAGAGGTCGCCCACCTCACTGCGCAGCATGATGTCCCGCGCCTCCGCCCACCCGACGAGCGGCGGCAGGTCATGCGTGTTCACGGTGGCGAGCGCCATGCGCGGATACGCGTCCGCTTCGCGGAAGCGGCCCGTGTGAAAGTCGCGCTCGAACACCTGCACCTTGGAGCTGAGCACGCCCCAGCGCGCCAGCACGCCGGGCACGTCAGGCGGCACGGTGCCGAGGTCCTCGCCCACCACGAGCGCGTTGTGGCGCACGCTCTCGAGCGCGAGGATACCGAACAGCTCCTTGCTGAACGAGCGCACGTAGGCGCCCTGCCTGGCCGATTCGCCGAGCGGCACCCAGAACATGCGGAAGAGGCCCAGCGCGTGGTCGATGCGCAACGCGCCGGTGTGACGGAATCCGGCGCGCAGCAGCCGCGTCCAGTAGTCGTAGCCGGTGGCGCGCAACACGTGCGGGTTGATCGCCGGCAGACCCCAGTTCTGCCCGTCGTCCGAATACATGTCGGGCGGTGCACCCACGGTGGCGCCGAGGAGGAACAGCTCCGGGTGCGACCACACGTCGCTGCCCGAGGCGGCGGAGCCGACGGCCAGGTCCTGGTACATGCCGAGCTCCAGGCCATCCTGCATGGCCTCCGACTCGGCGAGACCGAGCTGGCGGTCGAGCTCGAACTGGAGCCAGCGGTGGTAGTCCACGCGATCGGCAACGTCCTCTCGCAGCGCGGCCACGGCGACGCCATTCGCGTCCCGCAACGGCTCTGGCCAGATGCGCGCATCCGGCCCCTCCCGCTCGGCAATGGCCATGTACGTCGCAAAGTGCGTGAGGGGTGGATCCTCGCGCGCGACATACGCGGCGTACTCGCGCGCCCGCGGCGTCGCGCTGGTCACTTCGCGCACCTGGAACGTGCGGTGGAGCGATTCGAGCACCGGCTCGCGCAGTGCCATCACGCGTTCGTAGTCCACCATGGAGGCGTCCCGCAGCGCCTCGAGCTCGGCCTGGAACTCTGGCGTCGCGATGTGGTCGCGCGCGGACGCGTCGTGCGCGAGCTCGGGCACGTCCTCGGCGCGCAGGTAGAGCGGGTTGCGGAAGAGGCGCGTGATGGGGCTGTACGGACTCACGTCGTAGCCGGCGTTGCGCAACGCGTGCAGTGGGCTCATTCCCACGAACGTGCCGCCGTGCTGGCCGACCCATGCGGCGATCGTCTTCACGTCGCCGATGTCGCCGGCGCCCCAGTTCTTCGCGCTGCGCAGGGTGTAGAGGTTGGTGGTGATGCCGAAGCCGCGCCTGCCGTGCAGCCGCGTCTCGGACGGCGTGCACCGCGACGGCACGACGATGAGGCGCTGTTGCGCCGAGTGGTGCTGGTCGCCGCCGCGGAACGACACCTCGAGGCGATGGTAGCCGAGCGGTGGCACCGTCGGAAGAGTGAGGTCCATGCGACGCGACGGCCCTCCGGGAAACGTTCCCTCCCAGGTGCTGCGGATGCCCTCCTCGGTCTCGAGCACGAGTTGCCACTGCACCTCGTGCACGTCGAGGCGCGGCACACGGACCTTCACCCTCGACAAGTGACGGCTGCGCTGTCGCACCACGCGCACCGGAGAGATCCACTGGCAACGATTCGCGCGGCGCAGTGCGCGCAGCCACCGGCGTGCGCGGCCCTCCGTGTCCGCGCTCATCCCCATCGCGGCGAGCAGCCGCATGCGCGTCTCGTCCGACGTTTGCCGCATCTCGTCGCCCGACTGGTCCACGTATGCGTCGACGATCCCCATGCGGGCGGCGAGCTGGCGTAGCAGGGGGCGGTCGATGGCGTCGTCGTTCATGGGGAGCGAGAGCTAGCGCGCTTTCGGCGCCGGAACAAGCACGAGCACGGCGAGCGGTGGAAGGGCGAGGTTGAGCGAATAGCGCCGTCCATGGTAGGGAAGGTCGTCGGTCGTCACCGTCCCCATCGTGCCCGACCCGCTGCCGCCCCAACTCTCTGCATCACTCGAGAGCACGCACGCGTACTCGCCGGCCTCGGGCACGCCGATGCGATACGACGCGTGTGGCTCCGGCTGCAGGTTCATCACGACCACGGCATGCTCGTCGTTGCTTCGGCGCACGTAGGACAGCACGGAGTGGTCGCGATCCGAGACGTCGATCCACTCGAAGCCGCGCGGCTCGCCATCCAGTTGCCAGAAGGCGGAATGCGCCCGATACACCGCGCCCAACCGCTCCATGTACGCCATCATCGCCGCGCGGTCGCCGTGCTCGGACAGGTGCCAGTCGAGCGAGACGTCGTGGTTCCACTCGCCTGGCGCGCCGTACTCGCTGCCCATGAAGAGCAGCGACTTGCCCGGGCGCGTGAGCATGTAGGCAAAGAGTGCGCGCAGGTTGGCCAGCTTCTGCCAGTGATCGCCCGGCATCTTCTGGTAGAGCGAGCCTTTCAGGTGCACCATCTCGTCGTGCGACAGCGGCATGATGAAGTGCTCGCTGTGCTCGTAGATCATCGCGAAGGTGAGCAGGTCCTGGTGATAGCGGCGGTAGATCGGGTCCTTCTCGAAGTACTGCAGTGTGTCGTGCATCCACCCCATGTTCCACTTGAACGTGAAACCCAGGCCCCCCTCGTGGATGGAGCGCGTCACGCCGGGCCACGCCGTGGAATCTTCCGCGATGGTGATGCAGCCCGGCGCCTCGTCGGCGACGACGGCGTTCATCTCGCGCAGGAAGTCGATCGCATCGAGGTTCTCGCGGCCGCCGTACTTGTTCGGCACCCACTGCCCTGCCTCGCGGCTGTAGTCCAGGTAGAGCATCGAGGCGACGGCATCCACGCGCAGCCCGTCTACATGGAACTCGTTGAGCCAGTAGAGCGCGTTGGCCACGAGGTAGTTGCGCACCTCGCGTCGGCCATAGTTGAAGATCAGCGTGCCCCAGTCGGGATGCTCCGCGAGACGCGCGTCCTCGTGCTCGTAGAGCGCCGTGCCGTCGAAGCGGCGGAGCGCGTTGTCGTCCTTGGGGAAGTGCGCGGGCACCCAGTCGAGCATCACGCCAATGCCCGCCTGGTGCAGCGTGTCGATGAGGAAGCGCAGGTCGTCCGGCGTGCCGTATCGCGATGACGGCGCGAAGTAGCCGGTCACCTGATAGCCCCACGATCCGTAGAACGGATGCTCCATCACCGGGAGCAGCTCCACGTGCGTGAACCCCAGCTTCTTCACGTGCGCGGCCAGCCTCGGCGCAATCTCGCGGTAGGTCAGCGAGCGATTGTCGTCCTCGGGCACGCGCGCCCATGAGCCCAGATGCACCTCGTAGATGTGCACGGGCTCGCGCACCGGCTCGTGGCGCACACGCGCGGCCATCCAGCCGTCGTCGCGCCAGGTGTAGGTGCCCTCCGCCACCACGATGGACGCCGTCTCGGGGGCCTGCTGCATCTTGAAGCCCATGGGATCCGACTTCAGGCGCGGCACGCCCTGACTGGTGCGCAGCTCGTACTTGTAGAGGGCGTTGGCGCCGACGCCCGGCACGAACAGCTCCCAGAGTCCACTGCCGTCGAGCCGGCGCATGGGATACTGACGACCATCCCAGTTGCACCAGTCGCCCACCACGCTCACGCGTTCCGCGTTGGGCGCCCACA
>JBDTYL010000092.1:0-7284 GCA_040005695.1 bacterium
GTGCGCAACGGGGCATGCCGGTAATCCGGCATGCCCCGTTTCTTTTTGTCATCCTGAGCGGAGCGACGGAGGACCTGCTCCTTGTCATCCTGAGCGGAGCGAAGGAGGACCTGCTCCTTGTCATCCTGAGCGGAGCGAAGGATCTGCTTGTCGCGCGCCCCGCATAGCAGAAGGGCCCACCGAACCGGAGTTCGGTGGGCCCGTCTGTGTAGTCTGGTTCAGGCGAAGAAGCCTACTTGTCCCACCACATGCGGGTGAGGTAGGTGTCCGGGCCCTGCGCGGCGATCGCCGCATTCAGGCTCGTCTTGTTCACCGACAGCTCAGCGCCCGAGTACACCAGGCGGCGCGGCACGCCGGGGACGTCCGCATACATCTTCGGCCCCGGCACGATCGACGCCGGGTTGCCCGTGCGACGCCACTCGCTCCACGCCTCTTCACCCTGCGTGAACAGCGCGATCCACTTCTGCAGGCCGATCTGCTTGAGGCCAGTGGCACCGGGCACGTACGCGACGCCCGGCTGGGCGAGGTACGTCGCCGCAGCCGATGCCGAGCCGCCCCACTGCGTGATCGAGGCAGTGACACCGGCGATGTAGAAGCCCGCTGCCTGCGCCGGCGTCAGGCCACCGAGGCCCTTCTCCGCCGCTTCCGCCTTGATGAACGACACTTCGGCGTAGGTCATCAGGTACGTCGGCGTCTTCTTGCCCGCCGATGTGCCGTACGTGCCGTACGAGGTCGCGCCCGGGTACCAGAGCGTCCCGACGCGTGACGTCGTGTTGAAGTAGATGTTCGTGTACGTGTTGTCCAGGCCGTTCTGCATGCCCGCGTACACCGTCGGATCCGCCTTCGTGGGCTGGGCGTAGATCGCCAGGCGCGGGTCGTTCAGCGCCTTCAGGGTGTCCACGAGCGTCTTCGCCACGCGATGATCGTCACGTGTCGAGAAGTTCGCGGACAGCGGGTTGTCGTAGATGCCGTCGCCCGGCCACGCGATTGCCGCGTTGTCCGAGTTCGACGCGATGGTGCCGGCCGCAAACGCCGCCGTCAGCTCGGTTGCCGCCTTGGCGGGATCGGCCTTCGACATGCGGAGTGCCAGGCGCGCACGCTCCGAATTGGCGAACTTCTGCCACTTGGCCACGTCACCCTTGTAGATGGGATCCGCGCTGCCCAGACCCTGATCGGCGCCCGTGATACCGCCCGCCAGCGAGCTGGAGGCGGATGTGAGCGTGGCGAGCAGCCCGTAGTAGATGTCCTTCTGGGCATCGTACTTCGGCGTCAGCGACCCACCGGCATCTCCCGCCAGCGCCTCGCTGTAGGGAATGTCGCCCCACAGGTCGGTCATCTTCTGGAAGAGCCACGACTGCATGATCTTCGCGGGGCCCGACGTGTTCGGCTGCTTGGCCGAGTCCGCCATGACGATGATCTTGCGGTAGTCCTCGAGCGGACCGGCGTACTGGCCGGCGAAGAGGTTGTCGACCGTGGTATTGCGGATGTGGCCGCGATCCTCGTCGATGTACTGGATCTGGGCCATCTGCTGCGCCCAGAGCTCCGTCATGGAGTTCTGGACGCCGGCACCGCCCCAGGTCCCCAGCGTCGACACCGTGGCGCTCGTGAAGAGCGTCGTCGCCGGGGCGCTCGTGGGGCTGTTCGGGTTCTGGTTCAGGGCCGTCAGGTCCGTCTTGCACGCCGTCGCGGAGACGGCGGCAAGGCAGACGAGACCGACCGACAATCGCGTATATCGCATCGTGGGGGAGGTCAGTTTGGTCATGGGGTCACCGACAGGTTGATGCCGAACGAGCGGGTCGACGGCATCGCGCCCATGTCATATCCCTGTGCGCCGTTTCCGGCATTCGAGGCATTCTCTGGATCGTAGTTCGGGAAATCTGTCCAGGTCAGCAGGTTACGGCCGACGAAGGACAGGTTCATCTGCGCCAGGTTGGCACGGGCCGCGATGCGCGCCGGCACATCCCAGCTCAGGCGGACCTCACGCAGCTTGACGAAGCCCGTGTTGAACACACCGGCCTCGGCCACGGGGTACAGGTTGTGACCATAGTCTTCCGCGGTCACGTTTGTCGTGTTCGGCTTGCCGGTCGCCTTGTCGATGCCATCGACGACGAGACCCGGGTTGTTCCAGTCGACTTCACGCCCCTTGAGGGTGGACTCGAGGATGCCCGCGTACATGCCCCACCAGTTGCCGATGGAGAAGTTCTGGCCACCGCGGCGGATGTCGAGCAGGGTGTTCAGCGTCCACGCCTTGAAGCGCAGCTCGTTGGCCCAGCCGCCCGTCCAGTCCGGGTTCACGTTGCCGAGGATCTGGAGCTTGCTGGAGCCGGTACCCACCGGCAGTCCGCCCACCGTGAGCAGCTTGCCCGTGGCCGAGTCACGCTGCCACGCCTGGCCCCACAGCACGCCGTACGGCTCTCCCACGCGCGCCTGGATCTTGGAACCCCACTGACCCGCGATGTCCAGCGAGGACTGCGAGGGTCCGAGCTCGTCCACCTTGTTGCGGTTCTTCAGGTAGTTGAACGTGGAGCTCCACGAGAACCCGTTGCGGCTGGTGAACGGCCGCGCCGTGACGCTCGCCTCGAAGCCCTTGTTCGTGATCTGGCCGGCGTTGATGACCGTGCTCGTGAAGCCCGTGGCCGGAGCAACCGTGAGGTTGATGATCTGGTCGCGGGTCACCTTGTTGTACATCGTGCCATCGAAGGTCAGGCGATCATCGAACAGCGCGAACTCCACGCCGCCTTCCTGGCCCGTCGTGCGCTCCGGCTTCAGGTTCGGGTTCGCCGACGCATTCTGCAGCGTGTACTGCGGCAGGCCGCCGTACTTGTTCGCGAGGCCCAGGTAAGTCGTCTGGAGCTTGTACGGATCCGCATCCGAACCGACGCGCGTCCAGCTGCCGCGCAGCTTCATGTACGTCAGCATGCCGTTGCTCGTCATGACCGGGAACAGGTCGGAGAGGAGCAGTGAGCCGCTGAGCGACGGATAGAAGTACGAGGCGTTCTCCTTCGGCAGCGTGGAGGACCAGTCGTTCCGGCCCGTCGCCTCGATGGTGAGCACCCGGTTCAGCGTGCCGACCACCGACCCGTACGACGAGTTGACGGCGGAATGCAACTCACCGTTGGTGAACGTCGGCGCGATGCCGGCGTTCGACAGGTTGTAGATGCCCGGGACGAGGATGCCCGCCGTGTTATACGACTCGAGGTATCGGTCGTTGCGGCGGCGGTTGCCGCCGAAGTTGGCCGTCAGGTCGAGGTGCGACCAGCTCTGCTTCGCCGTGAGCAGCCCTTCCACGTTCGCTTCGCGCGCCCGGTCGTTGCCGTGCGTGAAGCCGCCATTGTAGGACGCGCTGGCGTTGTCGATGTTGCCCGCCGCGAAATCCTGCTCCGATGTGAACCGATAGGAATCCACACCGCCCCGGACGAGGCCCGAGAGCCACGGCGCGAAGTCATACGTCGCGTTGGCCTGGGCGATGACGCGATCGCGCGAGTCCTGCGCCGGGTTGTCGTAGTACTGCCAGTACGGGTTGCGGTGGTAGTTGTCGTTCCAGTTGTACAGCGAGCCGTCGGCGAAGCCGTAGGGGCTGTTCGTGTTGAAGTAGTGATCCTTCAGTGCCGCCACGTCCACCTGGCGGCCGAACCACGTGAACGTCATGAACGGATTGCCTTCCGTGTAGCCGTTCTCCGGGCGGTTCTTGCCCGCGTTCTGGACGTACTGCATGTTGCCGCCGACCGTCAGTTTTTCCCTGATCGTGGCGTTGCCCGAGAACGTGCCGCTCAGCTTGTTGAGCGAGGTGTTCGGGACGATGCCGCGGATGTCGTCCTTCGAGAGCGACAGGCGCGCGCCTGCGGCGTCACCCGAGGTGGAGACGTTCAGGTTGTTGGACAGCGTGCTGCCCGTGCGGAAGAAGCCCGAAACGTTGTCCGGGTGCGCGACCCACGGCTGCTGCTTGCCGTTGAACTGGTCGATGAGGCGCCCGTCGAGCTTGGGGCCCCACGACTCGTCCGCACCGTCGTTGATACCGCCGCCGGCACCGTCGACGTACTGGAAATCGCCGCCGAAGCCCTGGCCGTAGCCGTTCTGGTACGACGGCATGATCGACGGCTGGTCGGCCGTCGCCTTCGTGGTGAAGTTGATCTTGGTGCCCTTCAGCATGTTCCGGCCGTTCTTCGTCGTGATGACGATGGCGCCATTCGAGGCGCGCGAGCCGTACAGCGCCGCGGCGTTCGGGCCCTTGAGCACCGTCAGCGACGCAACGTCATCCATGTTGAGGTCGGAGATCGCGCTGCCGTAGTCACGGCCGCCGCTCGCCGACGCCGTCGAGAAGTCCTGGTTCGACATCGGCTGGCCGTCGATGATGAACAGCGGCTGGTTGTTGCCGAGGAGGGAACCGGCGCCGCGGATGACGATGCGCGACGAACCGCCCATGTTGCCCGAGTTGTTGATCTGCAGGCCGGACACCTTGCCCGAGATGGCGCTGATCAGGTTCGGCGCCTGCGTGGTGGTCAGCTGCTCGGCCGACACGGTCTGCTGCGACGTGCTGATCGTCGCCTTCTCACGCTGCTGGCTGAGGGCGGTGACGACCACTTCGCTCAGCTGCGCAGGCTGCGACGTGAGCACGAAGTCCGCGCTGACGCGAGCGCCCGTGAGCGTGACCGGCTGGCGCATGGCCCGATAGCCGATGAGGCGGGCGGTGAGGTTCACGGAGCCGGTGCGACCCGCGGGCACGGTCAGCGTGTAGCGGCCGTCCTCCCCGGTGATCGCGCCAAGCTGCGTGCCGTCGACCAGGACGGTGGCGCCCTGAATGGGCTCCTGCGTCTTGGCGTTGGACACGCGTCCGGCAATGACTGTGGCGCTCTGCGCCGCCGCGGTGGCCGAAGCCCCCGCAACGAACAACAGGGCGATCGCACTCGCACGGATTGCGCGAGGCAAGCAGTAATTCATGGTCCTGACCTCTCGAGAGGGGATTGGAAGTCGTACGTCACCCACCGGCAATGACGGACGGGGTCGAACACCAGAGCAGGTTACGTCGCTCGTGGCCTGGTCACCGGGGGAGGAAGTGAAACCGGTGGTCCGGGATCATAAGGACGTACTTAAGAAAGAGTACAACCGGGCGTCAATGGGGGAGGCCACGCGGAAAATGGGCCCCGCAGCTCCCTTGGACACTCCCGTATGGCCTTATTGACCCTCAGTTGCACGCCTCCGCCACAAATCAGTTCAGGCAAATCGCGGATTTTGCGAGCTCTACCATTGATCGGGACCCCATTGCCTCGTGCTGCGGCAGGTTGTATCCAATAACCGCCCACCCGCCCTTCGCCGGAAAACCGCGCGCTGGCCCCCGATTTCATCCCCCTCGCCCGAGATGCATGCCCGCCTCCAGCCTCGACCTGAAGACGATCCTCCTCGCCGCGCTGGCCGCCATCACCGTCTTCTACGTCGTCGTCCTCCTGCGCGGAGTCGCACGGGCCCGTGCCGACGCGGCGGCGCCAGTGCCCCCCACCCCCGGGGGCATCGGCACCGGGTTCGTCACCAACTTCTTCGATACCCTCGGCATCGGCTCCTTCGCCACCACCACGGCCATCTTCCGGCAATGGCGCATGGTGCGCGACGAATGGATCCCGGGCACCCTGAACGTCGGCCACACCCTGCCCACCATCGCCCAGGCATTCATCTTCACGCGCCTGGTCCCCGTCGATGGCATGACGCTCACGCTGATGATCGTCGCCGCGGTGCTGGGCTCGTGGCTCGGTGCCGGTGTGGTGTCGGGCTGGCCGAGACGCAACATCCAGATCGGGATGGGGTGCGCGTTGCTCGTGGCGGCGGTGCTCATGCTCATGGCCCAGCTGAACTTGATTCCCGGGGGCGGCACCCTGCTCAAGCTCGAGGGCACGCGGCTCGTCGTCGGGCTGCTCGGCAACTTCGTGCTCGGCGCCCTGATGCCGATGGGCATCGGCCTCTACGGCCCCTGCATGATCCTGATCTACCTGCTGGGCATGGACCCGAAGGCCGCCTTCCCGATCATGATGGGCTCGTGCGCCTTCCTCATGCCCATCGGCAGCGCGCGATTCATCCGCGAAAAGGCGTACGACGCGCGCGCCGTGCTGGGGCTCGCCCTCGGCGGCGTGCTCGCGGTGCTCATCGCCGCGCTGATCGTGAAGTCGATGCCGCTCACCTACGTCCGCTGGATGGTGGTGATCGTCGTCGTGTACACGGCGCTCACGATGCTGCGCGCCGCCATGCAGGAGCGCGTCATCCCGGTGAAAGCCGGCGCCTGACCGGCGCATGACGGACGCCATCGTCGGGCGCAGCGGTCGGATCGGCAAGGCGAAGGAGCGCGCGGGCCTGTGATCGTTCGTAGACGCACGCTCGTGTCGCTCGCAGTGCTGGCCACGGCGGTGGGAGTGGTACCCCACCGCCGCGGCCCGACCGCGGGACCGCTCACGGTGCGGCATGCCGCCGCGCACGACACGTCGTCTCCGCTGCGCGATGCCGCCGCACCACCGCGCGCACGCGACGTGATGCGCGTGCCGGCGTTCGTGCTCTCGCCCGGCGACGATGATGATGAGGCGCGTGGCGATACCATCACCGCGCGCGCCCATGCCGTCCCGGTGGGATCGGCTGCCGTGGAGCAGATCGCGCAGGGCACTCGACCAGGGCCGCTGCTCGTGAGCCGCTTCGACGGACTCGGCGTCGGCTTCGCTGGGCCGCAGGGCGCCGCTGCCCTCCGCAACCCATCGGACAATTCCCTCGCGGTGGGCCCGGACCACATCGTCCAGATCGTCAACACGCGCATGGCGGTTTTCACCAAGAAAGGTGCACGCTATGACCGCACCGGCGTCGTGCTGTACGGCGCCGTCGAGACGCGCAACGTGTTCAAGGGATTCGGCGGCCCGTGCGAGCTGCGCAACAACGGCGACGCCGTGGTGCGATACGACCAGCTCGCGCGCCGGTGGCTCATTGTCATGCCGATCTTCTCGCGCGTGCCGAAGCGCGCCGTGGAACCGGTGCCGGCACGCGATGGCGAGCCCGCGCGGCGCAGCATGCGCGGACAGCCGGGGCAGCCGGGCGCGGCGCGCGAGCTCGACCAGCCGCGCGCCCTGCCGCGCGACTCGCAGGGGATTGCGCCGACATTCGTCCCGCGCGCGCCGGGTCAGGCCCGCCCGCCCGCCGACTCCGGCTCGTATGCGATGTGCTACGCCGTGAGCACGGGACAGGATCCGCTCGGATCCTACTACCGCTACGAGTTCGTCCGGCCGCTGTTCCCGGACTATCCGCGTCCCGCCGTGTGGC
>JBDTYL010000093.1:0-18604 GCA_040005695.1 bacterium
GGCCGGCGGTAGAACGCGCAGAAGCCGCAGTCGGCGACGCAGACGTTCGTGTAGTTGATGTTGCGGTCCACGATGTAGGTGACCGTGTTGTGCGGGTGGAGCTGCTGTCGCACCCGATCCGCTTCCACGCCCAGCTCGAGCAGCGGGGCGTTGGTGTAGAAGTCGAGGAGATCGCGCATGGGAGCCATCAGGCGGCCGGAAGGAAGGCGAGGGAGCCGTCGGGTACGCGTCCCCGCGCGGCGAGCTTGCCGAAGAACGTCGTGAGCCCAGCGAGGTGCTCGTACCGAAGTCCATAGTCGAGCCCGGACAGGTAGACGTGGGCGGCGGACCGCGACACGCCCGTGGCCTCGGCCGCCTGCACGGCGAGCTCGTCGAGGTGTTCCAGGCCCCAGTTGCGGGACTCGATGAGCTGCGCATGCACGGCCAGCGCCTGCGCCACGGGAGCGGTGCGCTGCGCGACCCACACGGCGAACACGAACGGCAGGCCGGTCCAGCGCTTCCACTCCGTGCCCAGGTCGTAGACGAACGGGTATTCGGCGGCCAGCTCGCTCGCGCCGGCGGTCAGCACGAGCGCCGCGTCACCGATGATGAGGCGCGCGTCGTGCTGCTCCGCGCCGGCGCGCGCGAGGTCGGCGAGCTCGGCGTCGGCGGGCACGAAGGCCGGCGACGCCTGCCACACCTGCTCGAACAGCAGCTCGAGGAGCGCGACGCTGGTCATCGAGCTGCGAGACACGAGCACACGTCCGCGGCCGAGCTCCTCTGCCGGCCGGCGGGAGAAGAGCATGACGCTGCGTACGGGACCGTCACAGGAGATCGCGAGGTCGGGCAGCAGGAGGTAGCGTGCGGCGTCACGCGCGTATTCCACCGCGGAGATCACGCTCACATCCAGCGTACCGGCGGCCATCGCGCGGTTGAGCGCTGTGGGGACGCCGTCCACCAGCGTGGCATCGAGCGCCACATGCCGGCGGTCAATGGCCCCGTAGACGGGATAGCAGTTGATGTAGGGAATGCGGCCGACGCGCATGGTCAGGCCGCGGCGGCGTGCGGGGGCACCGGCGCGTCGAACTCGCGCAGCACGGTGTAGAACGAGTCACGTTCGGCGGGCCGCTTGCCGGCGCCGCGAATGAGGCGGACGATCTCGTCGAGCGACATCGCCTGCGACGTGTGCGCGCCGGCCTCATGGTAGATCTTCTCGCGCACCACGGTGCCCTCGAGGTCGTTCACGCCGAAATCGAGCGAGAGCTGCGAGATGGCCGGCGTGACCATGATCCAGTGCGACTTCACGTGCATGAAGTTGTCGAGGAACAGCCGGCCGACGGCCAGGTTCTTCAGGTCGTCGAAACCCGTGGTGGCCGTGCCCGTGCGCCCGAGCTCCGCGCCCAGCTCGTTGTTGTCCGGGTGGTACGCGAGGGGGATGTACGCCAGGAAACCGCCCGTTTCATCCTGCAGGTCGCGCAGCATGCCGAGGTGGTGAATGCGATCCTCGTAGGTCTCCACGTGGCCGTAGAGCATCGTGCAGTTGGTGCGGATCCCCAGCTCGTGCGCCGTGCGGTGCACGTCGATGTACTCGGTGCCGGACAGCTTCTTCTCGGCGATGGTCGCGCGCACGCCCGGGCTGAAGACTTCTGCACCGCCGCCGGGCATCGTGTCGAGGCCCGCGTCGCGGAGCCCGATGAGCACGTCGCGGACGGACATCTTGTCGATGCGCGCGATGTGCGCGATCTCCACTGCCGTGAGCGCCTTGATGTGCACCTGCGGATGCCGCGCCTTGAGGCCGCGGAACATCTCGTCGTAGTACGCGAACCCGGCCTGCATGTCGAGACCGCCGACGATGTGGAACTCACGCGTGATGTCGCCGTCCACGCGGGCCGCCTCCTCCCACACCTGCTCCATCGTGTAGCGGTACGCACCGGCCTCCTTCGGCAGGCGCGCATAGGAACAGAACACACACGTCTTGCGGAGGATGCAGACGTTGGTGGGATTGATGTGCTGGTTCGCGGCAAACGTGACGCGGTCGCCGTTGCGGGCCCGGTTCGCCGCGCCCGCCATTGCGCCCAGGCCGAGCAGGTCGGCGGTGGCGAAGAGGGCGACGCCGTCCGCGGGGCTCAGGCGTTCGCCCGCGATGACCTTGTCGGCGATGGGACGCAGCGCGGGATCGGTGATGCGGGTGCGGTCGAACGTGACGGCGATGGGCACGGCGTTACTCCTCGTAGCGCTTGACGACGATCGACACGTTGTGGCCGCCGAACCCGGCACTGTTGCTGAGCACTGCGCGCACCTCGCGCGCCTTCGCGACATTGGGCGTGAAGTCCAGGTCGCCGCACTCGGGATCGGGCGTGACGTAGTTGATCGTTGGCGGAATGACCTGGTCACGCATGGCCAGGGTCGCCGCGATGAATTCCACGCCACCGGCGGCGCCGAGCATGTGGCCCGTCATCGATTTCGTGGACGAGATGCTGAGTCGATTCGCTGCCTCGCCGAACACCGCGGCAATCGCCTTGGCTTCGTTCGAGTCGTTGAGCGGCGTGGAGGTCCCGTGCGCGTTGACGTAGTCCACGTCCGCGGCGCTCAGCCCCGCGTCCGCGAGTGCGCCGCGCATGGCGCGCTGCAGCCCCTCGTGCTCGGGCAGCTGCCCCGTGAGATGGTAGGCATCGCCCGTGGCGCGGTAGCCGCCCATCTCGCCGTAGATCTGCGCGCCGCGCGCCAGTGCGTGCCCGAGCTCCTCGAGGATCACGATGCCTGCGCCCTCACCCATGACGAAGCCGTCGCGATCCTTGTCGAAGGGGCGCGAGGCCGTCTCCGGACTGTCGTTGCGCGTGGACAGCGCGGTCATGTTGGCGAAGCCACCGATCGACATCGCCGTGACGGCCGCCTCGGACCCGCCGCAGATCATGATGTCCGCGTCGCCGTACTGGATGGTGCGGAACGCGTCGCCGATGGCATGCGCGCTCGTGGCGCATGCCGAGACCGTCGCGTAGTTCGGTCCGCGCGCGTTGAAGCGCATGGACACGACGCCGGCGGCGATGTCGGCGATGAACATGGGAATGAAGAACGGGCTGATCTTGCTCGCGCCGCGTTCGCGGTAGACGTCGTGCTGCTCCTCGAAGCTCTTCAGTCCCCCGATGCCGCTGCCGACGATGACGCCGATGCGGTCGATGTCGTAGCTGCTGCCGGTGAGCCCGGCATCCGCCATCGCTTCCACGGACGCCGCCACGGCATACTGCGTGTACGGATCCGCGCGCTTCGCCTCCTTCCGCTCCATGGACCCGAGGGGATCGAAGCCCTTCATCTCGCAAGCGAAACGCACGGGAAACGCCGATGCATCGAACTTCGTGATCGGCGCGGCTCCCGACGTCCCCTCCTGCAGGGCACGCCAAGTCGTCGCCACGTCGTTTCCGATTGGCGTTACGGCACCGAGACCAGTGACGACGACCCGACGTCGCATTACGCGCCGACCTTGCTGTTCAGGTAGGCGACGGCGTCCCCGACCGTCCGCAGCTTCTCCGCGTCTTCGTCGGGGATGTCGATGTTGAACTCCTTCTCGAATTCCATCACCAGCTCGACGATGTCGAGGCTGTCGGCCCCGAGATCCTCGATGAAGCTCGCTTCGTCGGTCATCTTGTCGCGCTCGACGCCGAGCTCCTTCTCGATGATGTCACGGACCTTCTTGGCATTGTCGGCCATGGAACTGGCTCCTGTTGGGTGAAGAACGCGGGAAAGTTAGCGAAAGTTCTGCGGGAGTGTCACTTGCTGCACCTGCTGGTCACATGACCATGCCGCCGTCCACCACGAGCACCTGCCCCGTGATGTAGGACGCATGCTCGGACGCCAGGAATGCCACCATGCCGGCGATGTCCTGCGGGCTCCCCAGGCGGTCGAGCGGGATCTGCCCCGAGAGCGCGACGCGCGCCTCGGCCGTCATCGCCGCCGTCATGTCGGTCTCGATGAATCCGGGCGCCACCGCATTCACGAGGATGTTGCGCGAACCAAGCTCCTTGGCCACGGACTTCGTGAGGCCGATCAGCCCCGCCTTGCTCGCGGCGTAGTTGGCCTGCCCCTTGTTCCCGGTGATGCCCACGATGCTGGCGATGTTGATGATCCGCCCCCAGCGCCGCTTCATCATCCCCCGGGCCGCCGCACGGATTGCGACAAACGCGCCACGCAGGTTCGCGTCGAGTACCATGTCCCAGTCGTCGTCCTTGATGCGGACGAGGAGGTTGTCCCGCGTGAGCCCGGCATTGTTGACCAGGATGTCCACCTGCCCGAACGCAGCGTCCACCGCCTCGACGAGCGCGACCACGGACGCGGGGTCGCTCACGTCGGCACCGAAGCCCTGCGCCGACCCGCCGATTTCAGACGCGACCTCGGCGGCCCGGGCCTGGTCGCCGCCCACCACCGCGACGCGCGCGCCAGCGGCGGTCAGTGTTTCCGCGATCGCGCGTCCGATGCCGCGCGTGCTACCCGTCACGAGCGCCGTGCGCCCCGTGAGGTCGATCTTCATGCTGTCACCATCGTGAGCAGGGCGTCCACCTCGGCCGCAGTGCCGCAGGTGACGACGTTGAGCGCCGGCGCAATCTTCTTCACGAGTCCCTTCAACACCGCGCCCGGTCCCATCTCCACGTACAAGGCGTCCGGGTGCACGGCGGCGATCGACGCGATCTCGCGAATCCACTGCACCGGCGCGGTGAGCTGTTCCACGAGGAGACGTCGCGCAAGCGCTGCGTCGGTAACAGGTTGTGCGTTGACGTTCGCGTAGACTGGGAAGCGCGGATCCGCCAGGTGCGCCATGTCGATCGCCTTTTCGAGCCCAACGGCCGCGTCCGTCATGAGGGGCGAGTGGAACGCGCCGCTCACGTTGAGCCGAATGGCTCGCTTCGCCCCGGCGGCCTTGGCCAGCAGCATGGCGCGCTCGACGCCGGCCACCTCCCCACTGATGACGACCTGGCCCGGCGAGTTGAAGTTGGCCGGGACGACGACGCCATCGGCGCCCGCGTCCTCGCAGATCGCCTCGATGGACGTCCCGAGGTCGCCCAGGATGGCCGCCATGGCGCCAGGCCGGCGCTCGCCCGCCTCGAACATCAGCGTGCCGCGGGTGCGCACCAGCGCCACGGCTTCCGGCAGTGCGAGGGCGTCGGCGGCATGATAGGCCGTGAATTCGCCGAGCGAATGGCCCGCCGCCGCAACGACCAGGGGCGCGACGGTTTCGCGAACGACGGCCCAGATCGCGGCACCGTGGACGAGCAGCGCCGGCTGCGCATTCAGCGTGCGGGTGAGCTCGTCCGCCGGACCCTCGAAGCACAGCTGGCTGAGTGCTGCGCCGACGACCTCGTCGGCCGCCGCGAACACATCGCGCGCGGCGGGAAAGCGCTCAGCCACATCGCGGCCCATGCCCGGCGCCTGCGAGCCCTGACCGGGGAACAGGAGAACGACCGTTCGCATCGGCCTAGAAGCGAACGACCATCGAGCCCCACGTGAAGCCCGCGCCGAACGCGACGAGCAACGCCGTGGTGCCTTCCTTCACGCGACCGGACTCGATCGCCTCGTCGAGCGCGATGGGGATCGACGCCGACGAGGTGTTGCCATAGCGATCCACGTTCACGTAGACCTTGTCCATGGGGATGTTCGCATACTTGGCCGTCGCTTCGATGATGCGGACGTTGGCCTGGTGCGGAATGAGGATGTCGATGTCGTCGCCGCGGAGCCGCGCGCCATCGAGGGCGCGCTCGCAGGCCTCGCTCATCGAACGGACGGCATAGCGGAAAGTCTCGCGGCCCGCCATGCGCACGAAGCTCGAGCGGTCGTCCAGCACGGCCTGGCTGAACGGCACCGAGGCTCCGCCGCTCGGGCGCCACAGCAGTTCGGCGAGCGTACCGTCGCTCCGCATGAAGGCGCTCAGGATCCCCTTCGTGGCCTGCGCCTTGTTGCGCTTGAGCACCACGGCGCCTGCTCCGTCGCCGAAGAGGACGCACGTGGCGCGATCCTGCCAGTCCACGATGGAGCTCATCTTCTCGGCGCCCACGACCACTGCCGTCTCGATCACGCCGGACTGCATGAGCCCCTCGGCCACCGTCATTGCGTAGATCCAGCCGGTGCAGGCGGCGGAGATGTCGAACGCCGCGGCGCGCGTGGCGCCGAGCTCGGCCTGGAGGTCCACCGCGGTGGACGGCAGCAGCCGGTCGGGCGTGGCCGTGCTGAGGATGATGGCGTCGATCTCGCCGGGTTGCACGCCGGCGCGCGACATGGCCGCGCGCGCGGCGGTCGCGGCCATCGCACACGTGGTCTCCCCTTCGCCGGCGATGTGGCGTGAGACGATACCGGTGCGCTCCACGATCCAGTCGTGGTCGGTCTCGAGGCCGAGCGTCGCGAAGTCGTAGTTGGTCATGACGCGGGGCGGGATGCCGCGCCCCGTGCCGGCCACGTACGCGACGGGGCGCTTCACGCCGCGCTCTCGGTCGCGGTCCCGAGGCGTTCGCCGATGCGCTCGTTCATGCCGCTGGTGACCGCCTGGGCGGCGGCCTTGAGTGCATTCTTGATGGCGCGCGACGAGGACTTCCCGTGGGCGATCATGCTCACGCCCTTCACGCCGAGGAGCGGCGCGCCGCCGTGCTCGGAGTAGTCGAGGTGCTTGAGGCCCGCCTCCAGCTGAGCGCCGTCCACGCCGGCATTCCGCAGCGTCTCGATCATGAGCGGCGCGATGGCCTCGTAGAACTTGAGCAGCACGTTGCCGACGAAGCCGTCGCAGACCACGACGTCGAGGTCGTGGTGCTCCGTGGCGCCCGCGGGCAGGTCGCGCCCCTCGACGTTGCCGATGAAGTTGAGGCCCGACACCTTGAGCAGCAGGTGCGTTTCCTTCGTCACGGCGTTCCCCTTCTCGGGCTCCTCGCCGATGCTGAGGAGACCGACCGCGGGATTGGCGCGGCCAAGGACGCACTCGGCGTAGGTCGCGCCGAGGCGCGCGAACTGGACCAGCTCCTCGGGGGAGCAGTCGACGTTGGCGCCCGAATCGAGCACGACGACCGGGTTGCGGAGCGACGGAAAGAACGTGGCGATGGCCGGCCGCTTGAGGCCGGCGTGCAGCCGCAGGAGGACCATGGACATGGCCATCTGGGCGCCCGTGCTTCCTGCGGAGACGAACGCGTCGGACTCGCCGTCCGGCTGCATGCGCAGGCCGACAGCCATGGAGCTGTTCGGCTTTCCACGCACGACGGCACTGGGCTTGTCCGTCATCTCGACGATGTCGGGCGCCTCGACGACCGACAGGCGGTCGCGGTAGATGGACAACGCGGACAGCTCACCGTCGAGCAGGTCGCGCAGTTGCGCTTGCACGACGGTGGTCTGGCCGACGAGTTGAATGCTGTGAGCGGGATCGAGCTCGGCGAGCGCGAGCAACGCGCCAGCTACGGTCGCCTGGGGAGCAAAGTCGCCCCCCATGGCGTCCAACGCGATCCGCGCCAAGGTCAGGCTTCCTTGGCCGCGACTCGCTGCTCGCCTGCATAATACCCGCACTCGGCACATACGTGATGCGGGCGCTTCATCGCCTGGCAACGCGGGCACTTCTGGATTGCGATTGCCGGCGCGGTCTTGTGCGTGTTGCGGGCGCGCTTCTTTCGCTTGCTGGTTCTGCGCTTCGGGACGGCCATTGCTCTGGTCGGAAAGGGATGGGAACCGGGCGACTCAGCTCTGCCCGACGTGCTCGCAGAGGCCGAGGTTCAACTCGGCCCCGCACGCCTGGCACAGCCCCTTGCAGTCGTCACGGCACAACGCGTAGCCTGGAACGTTCAACAACCACTGCTCGCGCACGGCCGGCCGCAGGTCGAGCTCCGCGGACCGGTCGTCGAGCAGGAATACATCGGGATCGTCCTCGACGCCCTCCGTCCCCGCTTCCGCGAAGATGAGGTGCGCCTCGTCCGACATGTGTGCCTCCGTGTCGCTCAGGCAGCGACTGCACGGAAGCGAAACCTCTCCCTCGATGGTGCCGTGCCAGTAGAACCGGCCCGGCCCCGCGGACGACAGGCGCCCACGAACCTGAATGGGCGCCGATGGCCTCGGATCTCCCTCCAGCCAGACCGGATCATCCGGCGACAGCGTAGCGTCGACGGCGGCGGCGTGCTCGGTGAGCGACCGAATGTCAAAGGACAGCATAGCCACCAAACTTACTCGGCGCGGGGCGTCTATACAAGTCCGCACGGTGCGAAGAGTTAGCCGTCCGCCCGACGCTGCGTCGACCCGCCACCGCATCGATGCGGACGGCACAGGCCGCCACCGCGATTGCCTAGCGGATCCAGTCGCACTCGGGGAAGAAGAAGCGCGCCTCGCGTGCGGCATTCTCGTCGGAGTCCGACGCGTGAATCGCGTTCCGGCCCTTCGACTCCGCGTACAGCTTGCGGACCGTGCCCACGGCGGCCTCGGCCGGGTCGGTGGCGCCGATGGCGTCACGCAGGCCGGTGACTGCGTCCGGCTTCCTGAGGATGAGCGGCATGCAGGCGCCGGAGGTCATGAACTCCACGAGCTCGGCGTAGAATGGCCGCTCGCGGTGCACTTCGTAGAACTGCCCCGCCTGGTCCTTTGTCATGCGCAGCACGCGTGACGCCATGATGGAAAAGCCCTTGTCCTCGAGGAGGGCGATGATCTTTCCAGCCTTGCCGCCGCCGAAGGCGTCCGGCTTCACGATCGTGAGGGTATAGTTGCCAGCCATCTGAGTCTGCTCGGTGAAGTGGGCCGGGGACGACGCCCCCGGTCAGGATCCAATCAATTTACGAACGATGTCACCACGCGTGAGAAACCCGACCAGGCGGCCATCGCGCACCACGGGCACGCGATCCACGTCCTTGTTGCTCATGAGCGCGGCGACCTCGGCCAGCGCCTGCCCCGGCGCCACGCACAGCACCTGCCGGTTCATGATCTCCCGCACGGTCCGCAACCCCGCCCCCATCGGCGCGGCGACCCGCGCGTCGGCCGCGACGAACGCCTGCACGGTGAGCAGGTGCCGGATCACTTCCCGCTCACTCACCATGCCGAGGACCCGCTCGTCCTCGTCCACGACCGGCAGCGCACCGAGCCCGGTGCGCACCAGCGTGCGCGCCACGTCCGCGAGCGCGGAATCGGGCCGCACCGTGAGCGGCTGGTCACTCATCACGTCGCGCACCATGAGCTGCTCGGGGAACTCGTAGCTCGTGAAGCTTTCGAGGTCAACGAGTGCCGTGGCGTCGGGCGCGGCGTGGATGGATTCGAGGACCTCGGGCCTGCGCAGGAGTCGGGCGAATGCGCCCACGACCTGGAGGTAGCGCGCCGCGTGGCGCGGCGGCGTGACGATGAGCAGCACGATGCGCGCGCACCGCTCGTCGTCGTCCGCGGTGCGAAAGCACAGCGGTTCGGCGGTCACGCCCATCGCGACGAGCAGCTGTCCCACCGCGTTCGTGCGATAGTGCAGCAGGAACGCCCGGTCGCCCATGGCGACGACGTCCTCGGGCCGCGCGCCGCGCACGCGTCCGGCCAGCGTGACGGCGTCGATGACGCCATGCGCCGGAGCGAGCCGCTCCAGGAGCTCGGCCGACGCCTCCCGGAGCGTGCGCGCCGCGAGTGGCACCACGGTGCGCTCGGGCGCGAGGAAATCGCGCAGCTTCACGTCACGTCACTCACATGCGGGCGCGAAGCTCCGCGACGAACTCGATGGGCCGGCGGGCGATGCCCATGCCGGCCTTCTCGAACGCCTCGAGCTTCTCGGCCGCCGTGCCTGCGGAGCCCGAGATGATCGCACCCGCGTGCCCCATGCGGCGTCCCGGTGGCGCGGTCTGCCCCGCGATGAAACCGACCACCGGCTTCTTCATGTGCTTTGCGACGAACTCCGCCGCTTCCTGTTCGTCGGTGCCGCCGATCTCGCCCATCATCGCGACGGCCTTCGTCTTCGGGTCCTTCTCGAATGCCGCGAGGCAGTCGATGAAGTTGGTGCCGTTGATCGGGTCGCCACCGATGCCGACGCAGGTGCTCTGCCCCATGCCCGCTCGCGTGAGCTGGTACACGACCTCGTACGTGAGCGTGCCCGAGCGGCTCACGACACCGATGTTGCCCGGCGTGCAGATGCGGCCCGGAATGATGCCGACCTTGCTCTCGCCCGGCGTGATGAGGCCCGGACAGTTCGGGCCGAGCAGCCGCGCGCCCTTCTCCTTCACGAACGGGTAGACGCGCGTCATGTCGAGCACGGGCACGCCTTCCGTGATGCACACGATGAACTTGATGCCGGCGTCCGCCGCTTCCATCATCGCGTCGGCGGCGTACATCGGTGGCACGTAGATGACGCTCGTGTTCGCGCCCGTGGACGTCACCGCCTCGTGCACGGTGTTGAACACCGGCACCGTGCCCTCGAACGTCTGGCCGCCCTTCCCCGGCGTCACGCCGCCGACGACCTTCGTGCCGTACTCCATCATCTGCTTCGTGTGGAACCCGCCGTCGCGGCCGGTGATCCCCTGCACGATGAGCGTGGTGGCGTTGTCGATGAAGATGCTCACGCGGCCCGTCCTCCCTTCGCGAGCGCAACGGCCTTCTGCACGGCTTCGTCCATGTCGGACGACGCGCTGAACCCGTTCTCTGTCAGGATCTTCATGGCAATCTCTTCGTTCGTGCCGGTGAGCCGGATGACGATGGGAATCTTGAGCGGGTTGGCCTTCGTCGCCGTCACGATGCCGTTGGCGACATCGTCCGTGCGGGTGATGCCGCCGAAGATGTTGAACAAAATGACCTTCACGCTCGGGTCCGCGGTGATGATGCGAAGCGCGTTCACGACCTTCTCCGGGTTCGACGAACCGCCGATGTCGAGGAAGTTCGCGGGCTCCCCGCCGTAGTATTTCACCAGGTCCATCGTGGCCATGGCGAGACCGGCCCCGTTGACGACGCACCCCACGTCGCCCTCGAGCTTGATGAAGGTGAGACTCGAGTTGCGCGCGTCCACTTCACTCGGCTCCTCTGCGGTCTCGTCCCGCAGCGCGGCGAGGTCCGGATGGCGGTCGAGCGCGTTGTCGTCGACGGAAATCTTCGCGTCGAGCGCGAGCACCTCGCCCGATGGCGTAACGACGAGCGGGTTGATCTCCGCCAGCGACGCATCGCTCTTCACGAAGGCCTGGTAGAGCGACATCATGATCTTCGACGCGGCACGCACTTTCTTCACGTCGTCGAACAGGAAGAACCCGAGCTCGCTCGCCTGGTACGGCTGGAGCCCGTAGCGCGTGTCGATGGGGAGCTTGAGGATCTTCTCCGGCGTCTCGGCCGCGACCTGCTCGATCTCGATGCCGCCAGCGGGGCTCACCATGAATACCGGCTTCTTCGTCGCGCGGTCCATGATGATGCCGACGTACGCCTCGGTCGCGATGTCCGCCGCGGCGGTCACGAGCACCTTGTACACGGTGAGGCCGTTGATCTTCATGCCGAGAATCTTCGACGCGATGGCCTTCGCCTCGGCCGGCGTCTTCGCGAGCTTCACGCCGCCCGCCTTGCCTCGGCCGCCGGTGTGCACCTGTGCCTTCACGACGACCATGCCGCCGATCTTCGTGGCGATCGCCTCGACCTGCTCGGGGGTGCTCGCCACCTCGCCCGCGGGAATCGGCACGCCCTCGGCGCGCAGGATGTCCTTGGCCTGATATTCGTGGATGTTCACGCCTTCTCCGCTGTGATGGTCGTCCCTGCCGCGCCGCGCACCGCCTCGCGGCCGCGGCTGAGCTCCGTGATGATCGCCCGGCCACCAGTGCGCCGGACGAAGTCGATTGCCGCGCGGACCTTCGGCGCCATGCTGCCCTCGCCGAATGCGCCCGTCTCGTCCATCTCCGACGCCTCGTCCACGGACAGCTCCCGGAGCGGCCGCTGCTGCGGGGTGCCCCAGTCCGCGTACACTGCATCCACGTCGGTCAAGATCAACAACAACGTCGCCCCGAGATCCCGTGCGAGCACCGCGGCGGCGAGATCCTTGTCGACGACGGCGTCGATGCCTTCCCAGCCCTTCACCGGGTCGTCGTAGATCGGCGCGCCGCCACCGCCGCAGGCGATGACGATCGTGCCCTGCTCGACGAGCCGCTTGATGATGCGCAGTTCGTGGATCGCCCGCGGCACCGGGCTGCCCACGACGCGTCGCAGGTTCCCGCGGCCGTCCACCTGCACCACATGTCCCTCGCGGCGCAGCTCGTCGGCGCGTTCCGCGTCGAGAGACTGGCCGATGAATTTCGTCGGATGCTGCAGCGCGGGATCGTCCGCGCGCACCTGCACCTGCGTGATGATGGTCGCAACGTCCCGGGCAGAGCCGGCGCGTCGCAACGCGTTCTCGATCGACTGCTGGACCATGTAGCCGATCCAGCCGGCGGTCGCCGCGACGAGCACGCCCAGCGGCAGCGGACTGGCCTCCCCGCGGGCCGCCTCGTTGCGCACCAGTTCGTCGCCGACCTGGGGACCGTTCCCGTGCACGACACACACGTTCCATCCGTCCCGCGCGAGGTCGACAATCGGGCCCAGGCTTTCGCGCGCGTGACGAAACTGATCGTAGATGGTGCTCTTCTCGCCCGCGGGCGCCAGCGCGTTCCCTCCCAGCGCGATGACGGCGGTGCGCTCCAGGCTCGTGTCCATTGCAGTCGTCGTGGGCAAGCTAGACCCCGCCCGTACCCCGGGCAAGTTCACGGCCGCATCGTCCGCAACACGACACCGAGTGCATCGAAGGCACGTCCGAATGTGGTCCAGTCGCCACGCGCGAGTGCGTCCCGCATGACGTGATACACACTGTCGGCCTGCGCCCGGGCGTCGGACGCGATGGCGGGCGTCCGCGGTCTTCCTGACGCGGGCTCGCCGAGCGCGGCGGCCAGCGTCGCTCCGGTGCGGACGCTGTCGCCCGCCAGCACCTGCACGCGCGCGAGCGTCGGCGTGGCGCCGGGCCGCCACTGAAACACGGGCTGCACATACGCCGCATGTTCGCCAACGGGCACGACGCGCAGCGGTGCACGCACCGCCGCCGCATCATGTTGCGCCGAGTCCGCGACGCGAAGCAGGTCCACGACGGCGCCCCAGCGACGTCCATCACTGGCGACGGGCAACCATGCCGTCGTGCGCGTGGGCCCTGCGCTCGCGACGACAACGCCGCGCACCCGCTCGGTGGAATCAAGCAGCGGCCACAGCTCGGCCACACCGGGGAAGGCGGGCAACGCGGCATGCGCGGGTTCGCGGACCGCGGCCAGCGAGTCTGCGCCGTCGGGGGTCGCGAAGTGACGCACCTCGAGGCTGTCGCCGCGGAAGCCCGCCGCGGCGAAGGCAAGGGCCTGCGTGCGCGCACCGTCGGTGACGGGGGGCAATTGTGCGCGCAACAGGGGCGAGAGAGACGCCGCGGGCTGGAAGAGCCTGGGAAACTCGGCGACCCAGCTGAGTGTCACCGGATCGGGAGCCGAGGCGAGGACGATGGTCACGCGTCCAGACGCCGCATGCACGAGTGCGGTCGCCGCGTGCTGGAGGTAGCTGCGCTCCTCGCCGAGCACCGTGAAGCGCTGCGACAGCGGATAGCTGGACGAGGCAGCGAACAGCTCGATCACCCAGTACAGCGAGTCGGCGGACACGAGCGGCGCCACTTCGCTGCCCTGCTCGAGGAACGGGACCAACGCGCGGACGCGCTCCCGCACGTCGCGGCGCTGCACCATCACCGGCCGGTTGGGTGGCAGGTCGCCGAAGAGGAGCCGGAAGTTCTGCAGGCTCCACGCGTACATCAGTCGCGATCGCGTCGACACCATCTCGACGCCGGCCAGCTGTCCCAGGGAGTCGGAGAGCACGCTGTAGCCGGGCGCCGAGTCGAACACCGCTGGCTCGCCCGCCACCAGCTCGTCGGCGGCGATGCCGACGCCGAGCGTGCGCAACGGCAGCCCACGCTCGTCGGCGCTGGTGGGGTCGAAGCGCCCGATGCTCCACACCACGCGTCCGCCCGCCTCGCGGTCGCTGCTGCGCTCCACGAGCAGCGCGCTCATGCCGCCCGGCTGTACCTGCCACGCCGCCCGGTCGCCAATGGCGCGCACCCGCGGCGACCGCTCCGTCGCGCGCGCGAGCGCGCTACCATCCCAGACCGCCAGGCGGCTGGCCATGTCGGCGGCCGATGCGAAGCCGGCGCCCAGCAGCTCGGGACGCATGCGGTCCACGCCGTATGCCCGCCGCGTGAAGTTGAGCCGCGTGGCGATGTACGGGGCTTCCTGCCGCGCACGCGCCGACGGGTCGAGCGACCGGCGCATGACCAATGGAACCACCGTGCGGCTGGCCAGCGAGAACAGCAGTACGGCCGTCACGGCGGCGAAGGCGAGCCGCATCTGCCCGCTCCAGCCGGCCCACGCCACGACGATCGCCGCGCCCACCGTGGACACGGAGAGCAACAGCATGGCGGAGACGAGCCGGTGGTCGATGCTGGTGAACACGCCACCAGGCCCGCTGCCGAAGGCGAGCAGCTGGTACATCGCGAGGCGGTAGCTCCACGCGAGCACGAGCAGCAGCACTGCCCCCAGTATCGTGAAGTGGCGGCGGACGTACGCCGAGACGAACAGGCGGCCCCGCTCCCAGCGCAGGTGCGGCGTGAGCGCGTAGAGTGCGATCACGAGGGCAGTGACCACGACGAGCACGACGATCGACCACACGTGCACGGTGGTCTCGAAGGGCAGCCAGTAGACGAAGAAGCCGAGGTCGGCGCCGAAGTACGGGTCGGACTCGCCGAAGGGGCGGCCGACGACAGCGAGCAGCGCCTCGTGCCAGTGGTCGGCGGATAGCGTGAGCGATGCGCCAAGGACCGCCGACAGCACGGCCACCACGACGAGGAGGTAGCGACCGGTGACCTCCTCGGCGATCTCGATATTCGCCACGCGGCGCGGCAGCACGAGCGAGACCACGGACATCCGCACGGCGTAGAGGTTCACGAAAGCAAACAGGGCGGCGAAGAGGAACGAGCTGGCGCTCATCGCGGCGATGGTGGCCATCCGCGTGCCCCACACTTCCGGCGCGCCGAGCGCCACGTACCAGGCGTGCTCGGCGTAGAGCGTCGCGGTCCAGTGGCCGACGAGGAGGACGAGCGCAGTGGTGGCGATCGCGCCACCGAGGACGCGGCGGCCGGTCACGTCAGAGACTGACGCCCTGCGAGCGGATCCAGCTCTCCATCTCGTCGCGGATCACGGCCAGCCGCTTGGCGGAGCGGGCCTCGTAGCGCGTGACGAGGATGGGCTGCGTGTTCGAGGCGCGGATGAGTCCCCAGCCGTCGCCGAACAGCACGCGCACGCCGTCCACGTCGATGACATCGTGCAGGCCGCGGAAGTGCGTCACCGCGCGATCCACCAGCTCGAACTTGCGATCGTCGCCGCACTCGACGCGGATTTCGGGGGTGCTCACGAACTCCGGCACGTCGGCCAGCAACTCGCGCACCGTGCGCCCGGATTCCGCCACGATGCGCAGCAGGCGCGCCGCGCCGTAGAGGGCGTCGTCGTGGCCGTAGAAGCCCTCGCTGAAGAACATGTGCCCCGACATCTCGCCAGCGAGTGGCGCATTGCGCTCCTTCATCTTGTCCTTGATGAGGGAGTGTCCGGTCTTCCACATCACCGGTTCGCCACCGGCGCGCGTGATCTCGTCGGTGAGGGCCTGGCTGCACTTCACGTCGAAGATGATGGGCTGGCCGGTGCCGGTGCGCGCCAGGACGTCGCGCGCGTAGAGGATGAGGATGTGGTCGCCCCAGATGATACGGCCCTGGTCATCCACGAGCCCGATGCGGTCGGCATCCCCGTCGAACGCCAGGCCGAGCTCCGCACCCTCGCGCTTCACCGCGGCGATGAGGTCGGTGAGGTTTTCGGGGACGGTGGGATCGGGATGATGGTTCGGGAAGGTGCCGTCGCTCTCGGTGAAGAGGCCCGTGGCATCCACGCCGAGGGCGCGCATGAGCTGCGGCGCGACCAGCGCCGCGGCGCCGTTGCCGCAGTCGTAGACGACCTTCACGGGTCGCGCGAGCGGGCCCGTCCTCGCCACCACATCAGCGATGTACGGATCGATCACGTCCTCGTGACGCACTGCGCCCTGACCCGGGGCCGCCGCGTTCGCACGGATGAGCGCCAGGAGGTGCTGGAGGTCGTGACCGTGCAACGAGTCGGTGCCGAAACACAGCTTGAAGCCGTTGTACTCGGGCGGATTGTGCGAGCCGGTGATCTGGATGCCGCCCACAACCGGCAGGTGGTGCAGCGCCCAGTACAACGCGGGCGTCGGCACCACGCCAATGTCCACGACGCTGACGCCGGCGCCGGTGAGCCCCGCGACGAGCGCATCGCGCAGCTTCTTGCCGCTGGGGCGGTTGTCGCGGCCCACGGCGACTTCGCCACTGACGCCGCGCTCGCGCATCAGCGCCGCGTACGCACCGCCGATGGCCTGCGCGGCCTCGACGGTGAGGTCGGCGTCCACGACCCCGCGCACGTCGTACTGGCGAAAGATCCCTGCAGCGATGCTCATGTCGGGCGGGAAGGTGCCGCGGGGCCGCGTGGCCCCGCGTCGTCAGCGGACGGGTGGAGTCACCGGCGCGGGCCGGATGCGCGCGACGTCGGCGGGGGCGAACAGGTTCGGGTACCCGTAAGTGGCGTACCGCACCGTGATCTCGGGCATGATGCCGATGATCAGGATGGCGGCGGCGGCGGCGACCATCACGAGCTGCGTCCACCCGCGGGTGGCGGGCACCGGCGGCGCATCGTCACGCCGCGGGCGCATGAACATCACCATCACCACGTACAGGTAGTAGCCGGCCGAGATCACGGTGGTGAGCACGAGGACCACGGCGAGCAGCGTCTGGTGCTGCGGCGCATCGAGCGCCGCCTTGAGCACGTACCACTTGGCGAAGAACCCCATGCCGCCGAAGATGGGAAAGCCCATCAGGGAGAGCATGAACACGGTCATCGCGAGCGCGAGCCAGGGTCGCACGGTCCACAGGCCGCCGATGTCGTCGGTGGTGAGTGGCGCGTCGCCGCGCGACATCACGATGATCACCGCGAACGCACCGAACGTGGCCAGGGTGTATGCCAGGAGGTAGAACAGCATGGCCGACGCGCCCTGGCCCGTGCCCGCCGCGATGGCGACCATGATGGTGCCGGCATGCGCGATGGACGAATACGCGAGCAACCGCTTGAGGTTGCGCTGCATGAGGCCGATGGCGTTTCCAACGACCATCGTGGCGATGGCCAGGCCGACGAGGGCGCGGTGCCAGCTTGTGAACTCGCCACCGAAGGCCTCGAGCCACACGCGAAGGAACGCGACGAACGCCGCGGTCTTCACCGTCGCGGCCATGTAGGCCGTGATGGGGTTGGGCGAGCCGTCATAGACGTCCGGCGCCCACATGTGGAACGGCACCGCCGCCACCTTGAACCCGAACCCGACGAGCAGCAACGCGATGCCGATCAGGAGCAGCGGGTTCGTGAACAGTTGCTGCTGCACGACACGCAGGCCGATCTGGTGCATGCCGGTGGTGCCGGTGGCGCCATACACCAGCGCGATGCCGTAGAGCAGGAACGCCGTGGAGAACGCGCCGAGCAGGAAGTACTTGAGCGCGCCCTCCGCGGACCGCTCGCTGCGCCGGTTCAACCCGGCCAAGGCGTACACCGAGATCGACATCAGCTCGATGCCGAGGAACACGATCATGAGGTCGCGCGCCGCGGCCAGCAGCATCATGCCGCTCGACGCCAGCAGGATGAGCACGTGCGTCTCGGCCGTGAGCGTGCCGGTGCGGTCGTTGTCGTCGATGCTGAGCGCGAGCGCGCCGATGGTGCCGAGCAGGATGACGATGTCCGCCATCCAGCGGAAGTTGTCCACGGCGATCGGGCCGTCGGTGGCCGTCCCCCGCTGCCGCATCATGACGTAAACGGCCACGAGCGTCGCGACGCAGAGGCCGATGGACAGCACGCCGACGGTGCGCTGGTGCGAGGCCGATTCACGCCGCCACACGGCGACCAGCAGCAGTACCATGGCACCGGCCATGAGCAGCAGGTCGGGAATGAGCGCACCGGAGAGCTGCGACGGGATCGCGAGGTCGAAGGTGTGCATCAGCGGCCTCCGCCCGTCGACGCGTGCGCCTGCGACGATCGCGTCTCCACGATGCGCACGAACTGCTCGGCCGCCGGTTGCAGGCGGCGCAGCACCGGCGCCGGGTAGACGCCGAGCCAGACGATGCCCGCGAGCAGCGGCGCCATGAGGAGGAGCTCGCGCCGGTTCATGTCGGGAATGTGCTCGTTCTCCGGCTTGTCGAGCGGGTTGAAGATGATGCGCTGCACCGCCCAGAGCAGGTACGCCGCGGTGATGATGACACTCGTGGCCGCGACGACGGCGAGCACGGGATACGTCCGGTAGGTGCCAAGGAGCACGAGGAACTCGCCGACGAACCCGTTGGTTCCCGGCAGCGCGATGGCGCTGAACGATACGAATACGAGGATGGCGGAGAAGAGCGGGACGGCCCGCGCGATGCCGCCGTACGCCTCGATCATGCGCGTGTGTCGCCGCTCGTAGAGCATGCCGATGAGGAAGAACAGCGCGCCGGTGGACAGGCCGTGGTTGATCATGACCATGAGCGCGCCCTGCACGCTCTGCACGGTGAGCG
>JBDTYL010000094.1:0-24364 GCA_040005695.1 bacterium
ACTTCCGCCTCAAGAACGCGGCAGGCACGAAGATCGTCGAGGGCAGCGTCACCGCAACGGGCGGTGGTGGCGACGCGACGATCGACAACGTGAGCATCGCGTACAATCAGGCGGTGAACGTCACGAGCTTCAACTTCACGTTGTAACCGTGGCAGCGCAGCCGTATTGGCGCTTGCTCGTTCCCACTACTGCGAACGACAGTTATGCAGCGGTGGGCGAGCTGGTGCTACGGACGGCGATCGGCGGTGCGAACGTCGCGACAGGTGGCACCGCATCAGAGAGTTCGCACTTCTCGGGGTACGTTGCCGCCAACGCCTTCGATGGGAACGCGGGCACGTATTGGGAGTCCGGGTCAGGGAATCTGACGCTGGAATGGGTCGGCTATCACTTCGCGGCGGCGAAGGACATCATCGAGATCGCGGTGGTGGCGAACACCCCGACGACCCAAACGATCACGCCGCGCGCGGGCTACATCCAGTCATCGCCCGATGGCGTCACATGGACGACCGAGTGGTCGTTCAGCGGGCAGGAAGATTGGACCTCGGGTGAGTCGCGCACCTTCACGAAGCCCTCGGCGATTCCAGCCACGGGCGCAGCGGCATCAGGCGGCACCGTCACGACGAGCGCGCCGTACACCATTCACACCTTCACCGCGTCCAGCTCGCTCGTCGTCACGACGGCGGGCTGGTTCCTGCTGCTGTGCGTCGCAGGCGGTGGCGGTGGTGGCGACGGGCAGGATCGCGTCGGTGGCGGTGGCGGTGGCGGTGGCGTTGTCGAGCAGTGGAGGTATCTCGCGACGGGCACCTACACCATCACGATCGGCGCGGGCGGCATCGGCGGGATCAGCAGCTCCACCCCGGCGCAGAACGGTGGCGATACCTCTGGCCCCGGCCCACTCAAGACGAAGGGCGGCGGGCACGGGAACGGCTTCACCTCGGGGGCCGCGACGAAGGGGGGTTCGGGCGGTGGCTCACGGCACGGCTCGGATACCGCTGGCGTCGGCATCCCGACCGAGGGATTGAAGGGCGGCGACACAGGTACAACGGTCGGCGGCACGAACGGGTCGTACTGTGGGTGCGGCGGCGGCGGGGCGACGCAGGTAGGAGCGAACGCCTCAGCGACCGGGAATGGCGCGGCAGGCAAGGGCGGTGATGGCTATGTGAGCGCGATCGACGGCCTGACGTACAGCGGCGGCGGCGGCGGCGGCGAGTCCAACTACGGCACGGGCACGCCGGGCGTCGCAGGTGCAGGCGGCGCAGGTGGTGGTGGCGCGGGTGCCGCAGCCGCAGGAGCCGCCGTCACCGGCACGGCGGGCGGCGCGAACACGGGTGGTGGTGGTGGCGGTGGCGCGCGCGCGGGCAGCACGGGTGGTGCTGGCGGCTCGGGGAAGTTCGTCGTGCTGTACCGGACGATCGTGCCCGCGCGCACCGTGAGCGCGACGATGCCGGTGCCGCTCGGCTTCAACGCGACACTCACGAACGCGATCGTCCGTGGGCTCAGCGCGACGCTCCCGCTCGGGCTGCGCACGACGGCGACCCTCGCGGTCGCGTCCGAGATCAATGCGTCGATGCGCCTGCCGCTCGGCTTCAACGCGCTCGCGCGTGATCCCGACAGCGTAGCGGCGACGGGCCGCATCCCGCTCGGGCTCAGCGCCACGATCGCGCACGCCGCGAAGATCAACGCCTCGATGCGCCTGCCGCTCGGGCTGGTGGCCGCGCTCAGTCACACGCGCTCGCTCAGCGGGATGATGCGCTTGCCTCTCGGTGGTATCTTCACCTTCGATCTCGAAGGGCCGACGAACCCGGCGACCCGCACGACGCGCCAGCTCGGGACGCCGACTGCGCGCACGATCATCACGGAGCCCGGTGCTGCGCCGACGCGGCGCGGTGGACGCGGCTTCGGGACCCCCACACCCTCGGATGCGCCATGACCACGTACGGTGAGATCATTACAGCGGGTCACGGTTACTCGTCTAAGAGCCGCCCGGACAAGATCGCGACGCAAGCCACGGAGCTACTGGCGCTCGCGTCGCGTGCGGTGCGCGGCATCTATGCGGTGGCCGCGCGCATCAACCCCGAATACTTCGGGCAGAGTGTGGCGCAGCCCTACGTCGCAGGCGCGACGCTCGGGTGGCCGCGCCCCGTGAATGCGCAGACCGTATTCCGCATCGAGCTGGCCGGAGCCGAGGTCGCCGTCGTGCCGCTCAGCGACCAGAAGGCCGAGCAAGCGAAGCCCTCGGTGTATCACATCGGCAAGGTGTACAAGATCGCGGGCTCGGCGCTCGGCCCCACGGTCGCCGACACGCTCACGATCTTCTCCTCGAAGCTCCCGGCGAAGCCGACCGTGCTGGCCGACGTGATCGACGCGACGTGGGAGGAGGCGTTCGACAACTTCGGCGCGCTCGAAATCGCGATCTATCTGGCGCTCAAGGATGGGCGGCTCGATGAGCTGCAAACACTGCTGCCTGATCGCGCGAAGGAAGCACAGTTGTTCATCGACTTCCTCACCTTCGCCACGCCCATCACGACGTACCGCTTCGCGCAGCCACGCATGGTCGCGCTCCCCTCACTGATGCCGCTGCTCGCGGGCGGCAAGGACGCCTGATGCTCGTCAACGACGCCATCGACTTTGCGCTCGCGCGCTGCGCAGAACTCGGCACCCCGGCCAGCGGGCCGAAGTCGGGCATGATCCTGCGCGTGAGCCAGTATCAGCAGCGCTTGTTCGCAATGGCGAGCGAGTGGAACCCCGACTACTTCGGCGTGTGCGTGGTCGGCACGCTGAACCTCGGCGTGCTCGATCTCTCGGACATCATCGCGCCGCTTGAAGCGATCGAGCGCATCACTCGCATCGAGGTCGCGAACCCCGGCATCAGCCCGTTCCTCGCGAAGCAGACGGTGAACGTCGTGCCGCTCAACGACCCGGATGTCGAGATTCCCCCCCGCGCGACGATCCGGCGTCGGGTGCTCAAGACGGTCGGCACCGACCTGACAGACGTGGCGAGCGTGCGCGTCCACTACTCCCCGGTGCCTGCTGCCATCCCGGCGACCACGGGCGGCACGACGGCCCTCGATCTGCCCGCGCCGCACGACGGGCTTGTGCCTCTGGACCTCGTTCTCTACCTGCTCGACCGAATCCCTTCCCCGGACAATGCAGTGGCGCAGGGACGCGCTGGCGTCGTTGCCGAGCAGGCGATGGCGATGACGGCCTTCGAGGACCATGTGCGCGGCTTCGCCAGCATGAGCACGCGCTTCGACGAGTACGAAGGCTTCGAGGCCGGGGAGAAGTAATGGCGATCACGGCCTGTGGCACGGACGGCAATCTGCTGCGCAGTCTCCGCACCTCACTTGCGGACTTCACAGCCGACGCCCCTGTGCTCGTGGGCACCTCGATCACGCGCCGCCCTGATGCGATCAGCTTCGACTACCTGACGGCGCACACGGTCGGGCCGATCGGTGTCGGCGACCCGAGCGACGGGATCGTGTCGTGGGTGTGGAAGGCCCGCGCGACAGCGACGGCGGTGTACCTCGCGCGCGAGAACGCGACGCGCGATGGCTGGCTCGCGGAGACGCTGCTGTTCAACTACGCGGGCACCGCCATCGACGAAATGGATTTCTGTTTCGACCAGAACGGCCAGCCGGTCGTCGTCGCGGAGCTTGGGGGGCACGTCTGGATTTACTACAACGACATCACGCTCGGCGGCTACGGCTTCCGTGACTTCGGCGTGGGCCGCTGCGCGCGCGTCCTGCTGGATGATCCGCTCGATGTCGTGGGGTCCGACGTGCTCGTGTTCTACGTGGATGCCTCGGGCATCGTGTACCGGCAGCAGCGCGAGCGCTACGGGACGGTGCGCGCCACGGTGGCGCTGGCCGGTGTCACGATCGCCGACCTCTACCTCGAAGATGCGGTGCGCACGCCCGATGGCCGGGTGAGCATCCTCTACGCGGTGCGCGACGAGCCGACGTTCTCGTACGCCTTCGGGCGCATCGACACGGTGCTGTACCCATACCATGCGCCCTTCGAGGGCGAGGCGATGGTCGAGACACTGGCCTCACGGAGCGGCGCGCTGCTGAACATCGTGCTCCCATACGTGCCCGCGTACGATGGCGAGGGGATGACCGAAGGGTTCGGCCTCACGCCCGAGGGCACCGCCGTTCTGCTGAACGTGGGCTCGCCGATCATCGACCTGCCCGAGCCCTATGTTGATGAGGCGATGATCGAGTCGCTGCTCGTGCCGAGCGGCATCCTGTTCCTCGTGGTGCATGATCTCGCGCAGCCGTACGTGGACGAGGCGATGACGCAGGGCGTGGCCTCGCAGTTCGGCGTGCTGACGCAGGTGGTGTACGATCTCGCCGAGCCCTACGCGAGCGAAGGTATGACCGAAGGGTTCGGCGTGACTCCGACTGGCTCCTCTCTCCTCTGACACTCATGACGAACTTCACTCGCCCCGGTCGCCTCTGGCTTCCCGAAGCGCCGCACCTGCTGACGCGCGGGCGCACCATCGAGCCCAAGAGCGAGACGATCCTCGCCGGGCCGCGCTATGAAGGCTGGATTACCGTCGAGCGGATTCACGCGCGCACAGGCGACGTGACCTTCCGCTCGCGGTTCAAGAACCTCATCACCGATGCCGGGCTGATTGGACTCGGCGCGACGTTCACGCTCTATCAGCTCACGTACCTCGCGGTCGGTACAAGCAACGCGGCTCCGACGACGGCGCAAACCACGCTCGGCGGTGAGGTCGGACGTACATCGTTCGACAACGGCGTCGCGCGCACCGAGGCGTTGGGCGGCGGCTCGACGTACTGGCGGCAAGTGTTCACGCGCCTGTTCACCGAGGCGCAGGCCAACGGCAACCTCGCGGAGTTGGGGATGTTCAGCGCGAGCACAGGTGGCGTGATGTGGATGCGCCAGCTCATCCGCGACACAGGCGGCGTGCCGACCGTCATCACTAAGACGAGCGCCGATCAGCTCCGCGTGACGTACGAGATTCGCCAATACTGGCCGACCGCCGATCAGGTGACTGTCACCAACATCAACGGCATCGACTACACCTTCACGATGCGTCCCTGCAACGTGACGAACCCGCTGGCGTGGGGGCCGGGCTCAGGCACCGTCAACGGGATGCTCTATGCGTTCGGCTCGGACACGAGCGGCGTGTACGCCAACGCCGTTGACGGGTCGGTGCTCTCGGCAGCAGCAGGCACCGGCATCCCCGGCACACAGAGCCTCGCCTCGTCGATCGCGGTCGCGGCCTACGCAAGCCCGAACTTCTACCGCGACAACACGTTCATCTACGAGCCGGGCACCGCGAACTATGGCACCGGCATCGGGGGCCTCTCGGTGTGCGTCTCACGCGGCGCGCAGCAGATGCAGGTGTCGATCGCGCCGCGCATCCCGAAGCTCGACACGCAGCGGCTCACGTTGCAACTCCGCTCGACGTGGGGACGCGGCCCGTGATTCCAGCGGTCGGCACGGGCTTCCTGCCGATGTCGATTGCCACGCCACCGCAGCCGGTGGCGTTGCCGGTCGAGCACGTCGCGACGTACGCCAGCACGCCGGGCGCTGCGCCGCTCACGCTGCCATTGCTCGATGCGATGCTCACCGTGCGCCAGCTCGGTGACGCGCGCGCCGATGGACAGTTCGGGCTCGCAGGCGCAGACTACATCACGGTCGTCTCGCTGCGCCGGGATGGGGTGTACAACGCGCTCCTCGTGGATGCGATCGCGCTCGACCCGATCGCCGCATGTGGACTGCCGCCCGATTCGATCTATGCACCGGACGATGCGCGCCCGGTGTCCATGTTTGTTGCGGGGGAGTGATGGGAACACGCGAGCGGAAGGCGATGCCGTGGGGTGCGGGACTCGATCGCGCGAGCGGGGCGATCGTCGTGCGCGAGGATCAGTTCAGCGATCTCCGCAACGTGTACCTCACCAATGGACGCGCGGAGCTGCGCAAGGGACTCGCGCGGGCGCTGGTCACGGCAGACGGCAGTGATCTGCTCGGCGTGTGGCCGATCCGCGCGCAGGGCCTCGCGGGAGCCGTCACGTACAACACCGCCGACCGCAAGGTGAAGCTGTGGGCGATCGACTCGACCGGCACCGTCGCCAACTACATCACGACGCTGTGGACGCTCAACGCGCTCGCGACGCTGCCGCCGAGTGTGATCGCGGCTGACTCGTACGACAAGCTCGTCATCGCGCACGACGAGCCGATCCTCGGACTGCGCGAGGAGACGTACGTGTTCGCCCCGGCTGACGGCACCGTGGAGCCGCTGCTCGCGGACTTCGCGCGCACGGGCACGCCGGTCGCCGTGCGCTTCCGTGGGGTGGCGCGGCACCTCAACTACCTCGTGGGATGGGGCTACGGCACGAGCGCCGAGGAGGATCGCCCCGAGACGCTGCGCATCAGCGAAGCCGGTGAGCCGACGAACTTCAAGCCCGAGCACTACTTCCTCGTCGGCGCGCAGGGTGATCCGATCGTCGGCGTCGGCTACTGTGGTGGCGCGCTGGCGATCATGAAGATCGCGGACTCGGCGAAGCTCATCGGGTACGATCGCGCAACCTTCGGCATCCGTCCGCTCGATCCCGCGTACGGCATGCTCGGCTCGCGTCTGCATGCGAGCGTCAACGACGAGTTCTACTTCTGGTCGCTCACCGGGCCGCGCTACTCGACGGGTGATGCGTCGAACGATCTCGGCTCACCGCTCGCGCTCGAAGGTGTCTCGCCTGATGTGATCGAGGGCACGACGCCGAAGGACAAGGGTTTCGCGTACTTCGATGCGACGAACCGCGAGGTCGTGTTCGTGTTCGGCCAGTGGGCCTATGTGCTGCACCTGCGCGATGGCGCGAAGAAGTGGAGCTACCGCACCTTCGGGCATCCGCTCGTGAGCGCGGGCTCGCTCTACCTCGGCGGCTCGATCATCCTCGCGATCACGGCGCACCCTGAGCCGGGGGCTGTTGCGTTCGCCGATGCGACCTACGTGGGCGCGGATACACTGCCGAAGCTCACGGTGCCGTGGACGATCGTGGGCGGGGCCGTCACGACGGAGCGCTGCGAAGTGTGGATGAAGTCGCACCGCACCGGCAGCACGTGGTCACGCCGGGGCTCGTACCTCGCGACCGATCTCACCGCGACGGTGCCGGTCGAGGACTTCTGGCAGACGTATGACATCGCACTGCGCTTCGTGCAGTCTGGCTACGCGGCGCTCGCGTACTCCGACACGTACAACCCGGGCGGCTGGCCGGGCGTCTCGCAGGCCACGCACGACACGGGCGGAGAGGTCGTGAGCTGGCTGTCAGAGGGGTTCGTTCGGTTCGACATCAGCGACATCGGCTTCGTGATGGACGCGAAGGGGCCGGGCGATCCCGGTGGCGGCAACGCGCTCATGGACATCACGTTCACGGTCGAGATCAGCGCCGACGCCGGGGCCACATGGACCGCGCTCACGTCGGGGCTGAACCTGCTGGAATCGTCCGCCGTCGCAGTCGGCAACGCGCTGGCGCTCACGACGCAGCGGTTCCGCATCAAGGCGAACGGCCCTGTGGGATCGAGCGCATGGTACGAGACGCCCGACATGCTCGTCGCGCCGGAGAACACCGGCTTCCTCGTCGTCGGCCCGACCGACATCCCCGGTGGTCCGAACACGGGCGCGGATACGCACGCGCTCACGTGGGGCTCGCCGCCTGACATCAACGGCTTCCCGCAGCCGGATGGGCCATTCGACATCCGTGCGCGGCACAGAGATCGCCCCGACTCAGGCGGCGTGCTCGTCGGCGCGTACAGCGCGATTCAGGTCGTGGCCGAGGGCGTGCATGCCACGACGGCAGCAGCGCCGGGTTATGATCCGTCAACCGGCGTGGGTCGTCGCTATGAAGCGCAGATTCGCGTCAACCGCTTCCATGCGCCCACGGGCATGACCGACGTGTCGCCGTGGTTCCTCGGAGTCATTGATGAGGCATAACCGATGATTACGCCGCAGCTCGTCGTCGGTCGTGGGGGTGGCGTGCCTGCCATGCTCGCGGTCGGCGTCGGCTATGAGGACGACGACGTAGCGTACGAGCTATTGGGCCGCAGCGCCGCATGGGCTCCCGCTGGCACCGGAGGCGAGTGCGCCTTCCATTCGCTCTACGTGACGACGCGCCACTTCGAGGACGATGTGTCGCTGTTCGTCACGACGTACATCGACGGCGTGCCGCTGCCCGAGGTGGCGCGCATCACGCTCGTCGGCGTGCCGCTCTCGATGGGCGAGCAGCAGGTGCATGAGATCGCGCTGTCGTTGCCCTACGCGCCCGCTGGCGTCGAGCTGCTGCGCTATGCGCCGCGCGGCACATGGATCATCGTGCAGATCGAGACGAAGATCGTGGACGGCTTCGGCACGGCGGCGAAGCAGATGGTCGATGGCGTCGAGTGCGAGTACGAGGTGGTGCAGGAGACGAAGGTGAACGTATGAAACTGAATCAGGTCAAGGCGAAGTGCCTCAGCGCGGCGACGGCTGATGCCCTCACGACCGCGATCGAAGCGTTCCTGCTCGATCCTGCCGTGAGCGAGGCCACGTTCCTGTCGATAGAATACAGCGCAGTGACCGGGATGTTCTCGGCGCTCATCGTGTACGCCACCTAACGGAGTCATCATGCCTTACGCCGACGTAGTTGCCGCTGCACGAGCGCGCCGCCAGCCCACGCCTGATTACAGCACGGTCGCCGGAGTGCAGGCCGGGCAGGATCAGGCGATCGGAAGTGACATGAACTACGACGCCTCAGCCGCGCTCGACAAGTATGCGCGCGGCGCGTACGCCTCAGTGAGCGACGGGTTGCAGCGCACGCTCGCTGACACTCGCGGGCGATCGGTCGGGGCCGGGCGCTTCGACTCAGGCTATCTCGACGAGAATCAGGGCGAGGTGATCCGGCAGACGCAGAACGACTTCTCGAACAACCTCGCGCAGCAGTCGATGAACGCCGAGCGCACGACACAGGATGTGCGCGGGCGGGGCGAGGACCTGATGCTCGCCCGCAGTGAGCAGGTGCAGAACGACGCGCGGGATATGGCTGAGCGGGCGCGCAGGAAGCGGAGCGGAATCGGCAGCGCCATCGGGTCCGTGCTTGGTGGAGCCGGTGGTGCCTACCTCGGCGGGCCGTGGGGCGCGAGTGTCGGCGCGCAGCTCGGTGGTGCGGTCGGCGGGTCATTCTAGTGCCGCGCCTCAACCTGCGCCCGATCTATGGGCAAGATGAGATGACGGGCGGTGAGCGTATCTCTCGTGGCATCGGCACCGCGCTCGGGCAGTATCAGCAACACCAAGAGATGGGGCAGGCTGACGAGGCGCGTCGGCGCGCTGCCGGGCAGGTGATGACGACGCAGGGTGAGGGCGGCTTCGACCGCCTACGCTCACTCGGGCGTCGGCTGCTCGGACGTGGCGACAACCCCGTCAGCTCGGCCCCGCCACCGACGTTCTCGCAGCCGCAGATGGCCGGGCGCGTGCTGCCGATGCAGGGCTTCTCGAACGAGACGCCACCGCAGGAGCCTGCGATGATGGGCGGCACCGCGCTCGCGCAGACACCGAACCACGCGACGCCGACACCCGCGGTCGTTGCGGCCCCGGCTCCGCGTGCGCCGCGCACGATCGGCTCCGCGCTCGACAGCTACACCGAGAACGACAACCACGGCAACACATGGACGGTCGACCCGAACCGTGAGGCGAACCGTCAGCTCGCCGCGCAGGATGCGCAGACGCGCAACGCGATGGACACGAAGGATGAGTACAAGACGCGCGACGAGAACGATCTCGCGGATGCGTACGCGAAGGCGAAGATGACGGGCGACGAGCGCGACATCGGGGCCTTCCGCGCCAAGAGCGGCACGTTCAAGTACGACGAGGAGTTCGGTGCGCCGCGCCCACAGGCGCATGAGACGCCCGCGGAGCACGCCGCCCGCGATCAAGCGAACATCGCGGCGCGTGGTGTCATCAGCGAGAAGCTGTCCCGGCTGAACGCTGCCGGTCGTGGCAACACGCCCGAAGCGCGGCAGTTGCAGATGGAGCTCCGCAAGCGCTCGCTCGATCAGGGTGATCGTCGTCTCGACCTGTACTCGGCTGAGAGTGAGCGCCGCGCGAATCAGGCTGACTTCACGAACCAGAAGGGCATCGCGGGCTTGATCGGCTCCTCGATCCCGAAGGACCCGCTCGGCATCGCGCCGCCCGCACAGAAGGCCGCGATCGCCCGCGGCACTGCGCAGCGCGATCAGGTTGTGCGCGGTGCGGCGACGCAGGCCGACCGCATCGCGCATGGGCACGCAACGCCGGAGAAGAAGTCGGCTCGTATCCGTGAGCTGATGTCAGCCCCGAACGCCGACCCCGCGAAGGTGCGGGCACAGATGCTCTCCGAGGGATACAGGTTCGAGAAGTGAGTCAAGCTCAGGAGGACGAGTTCGACCGCCTGCTCAAGAAGCAGCGCGCAGGCACGCCCGCCGCCCCCGCCGCCGAGGGGGATGAGTTCGACCGGGTGGTGTCGTCGCTCAAGCCAGCGCCCGCGCCCGCCTCGACGCCAGCGCCCGATACAGGCAACGTAGACCTACGGGACACCACGAAGTACCCTGTCGGTCCTACGGTGGCTCCTGTGCCCGCGCCCGCTCCCCGGCGCGGCATTGGCGCACGCCTCGGTGATATGGTGGAGTCGGCCCGCACGACACTCAGCCCGATCGTCGACTCGGCGCGCAAGATCAACGAGTATATGTCGCGCGACTTGTTCGCCGGGGATGACAGCGGTGGTGCGCTGCCCGCGGTCGGCAACTTCGCGAAGCCCCTCACCCCTGAGCAGCAGGCGGCAAAGACCGCCGCCGCGCCCGAGCTCGCGTACGAGCAGCGGCAGAGCATCCGCTCGGCCAGCGATGAGCGCCCGCAGCAGACCGGCTCGTACGCCGAGCAGGGCACCGTGGACGCCGACGTCCTGAACACGCCCGCTGCGCGAGACGAGAAGGCAGTCACCCGCGCGCGGGCACAAGCGAACTTCACGCCGAAGGTGATGCTCGATCTCGCACAGCGCGGGATGAAGCATGCCGGAGAGCTGAACGCGCAGGCGCAGGCCCTGATGGAGACGGACCCCGCCGAAGCGCAGCGCCTGCATCAAGTCGCCGAGACGTTCAGCCGGAATGCGTACGTCGCACAGCGCGCCGCGTCGTCACTCGACAAGACGACCGACCCAGTGGTGCGCGCGGCGCAGGCGTTCCTCGGTGCGCTGCCCGGTACCGAAGGCCCGCGTGCGAAGGCTGAGCGCACCCTCGGCGACGTGTCTCGCCGCGGTGGTGCGTTCACGCAGCCCGAGGTGGATGAGCTTGGGCGTCCGATCCCGGTGGCGGCACAGCGTGATCGCGGCCTCGCGGATAGCGCCCCCGAGCTGATCGGCAGTCTTGTGCCGTTCATCGCGGGCGACGCCGCGGTGTCGGCAGGTGTGAAGGGATTGTCGCTGCTCACGAAGGGCTCGAAGATCGGCAGCATGCTCGAAGCCGCCGCGGAAGCGGTGACGATCTCGCACATCCCCGAAGCGGCGCAGCTCCGCGGTGTCGCCGGAATCAAGCAGGGACTTGAGAATCTGGCCGAGAACGCACCGAAGCTCCTCGCCCGCGGCGCGGTCGTGGGACAGGTGCCGGGCTTGGCGATCGCCGGGCAGGAAGCAGCGACACGCGGCGATGACGTGGGCGAGGCGATGGTGTCGAGTGTGCTCGGCAACGCCGTCGCCGGGCCGCTGATGGAAGGCGGTGGCTCCGCGCTCGGCCTCGGCTCCCTGCTCAAGCGCGGCGTGACAGAGATGGGCGAGGACGCCGCGAAAGACCTCGCGGTGCGGGCGGCACAGTCAGGCAACCCGGTTGCCGCGCGTCTCGCGTACGCACTCGCGGAGGAGCGCGGCGCGATCCCGATGGACTGGAAGGCGAGCCGCAAGGCGGTGGCGGATGCTGCCGCAGGTCGCCCGATGGAAATACCCATCAACATCACGAAGGCGCTCAACGCAATCCGTGAGCAGCGCGGGCAGACGCCGCTCGGCGATCAGACGGTCGACGGCCAGCGCGCCGCCGTGGCGAAGGCGATCGGCAGTACACTCGCCGAGGCTCCTGATGCGATCGACGGCGTGACGGGTTCCGCGCCGGTCGGTGGGTCCGCGCGTGATGCAATGGCAGGCGTGACAGGTTCCGCGACGGTTGGCGGTGATGCAACAGGCCGCTCGTTCGTTGGTGGCTCGGCGCGTGATGCGATGGAGGGCGTCACCGGCAGTGCGCCGGTCGGTGGGTCCGCGCGTGATCCGCTGGCTCCCTCAACACCGCGTGACGAAGTGAACGCCGTGGTGCAGATGCAGCGCGCGCGAGCCGAAGCCGATGCAATGGATGCGCAGGCGCAGGCCCTGCACGGCGAAGCGCAGCAGGCAGCGGTTGAGGAGAACCCGCCACCGCCGACGACTGCCGACGAGCTGACCGATCGTGCGGCGCAGGATGCCGCGGCAGGCGATCCGGTCGCGACGGCATTGAAGGACGCGATCAACGCGCACGTCGACGCACTCGCGAAGGTCGAGGATGGTGGCGGCGCACAGCAAGCCTCGCTGCGCGATCGCATCACGCTCGCACGGACGCTCGCCGCGCTGAACGATGCGCGGAAGAAGTACGGCCTGCAAACCGGCATCGCGGTCGGTGCGCTCGCGGCAATGCAGTCCGATCAGTTGTCGGACAAGGAGAAGTCGATCGTCGGCCTCGGGTCCGTGATGGGGGCCACGCGCCACGTCAACGCGCACGGCGGCACGGCTGAGGGTGAGCTCATCGACATTGGGCGTCCGCGTCGCACGCCCGAGGAGATCAGCGCGAAGAACAACGAACTTCGCGCCGATCCGTTCTTGGCGCAGTCACGGCGCAGCGAGAACGAGTCGGTGACGGGCTCGGTGTTCGACAAGGAAAAGACCGGCATGTATTCGCGCATGGTGCGCTCGATCGAGAGCGACGACTTCGGTAAGACCGAAGCCAAGGATGCGGGTATCTGGCTGACGCGGTTGCAGAAGGACCCGCGCTTCAATCAGCGCGAGCTTGAGCTGACGATCCAGCCGTGGCTTGAGCGGATGGCGCAAGACGGCGAGAAGGTCACACGCGCCACGATCCTCGATCACCTCGAAGGCAGCAAGGTGAAGATGAGCGTCGACGTCGGGCAGAATAATCCCAACGTGCAGCTCGACGAGATGCCGTACTCGCTGCGCGAGGAGATCGAGGAGACCGACTACCGCGCGTCAGGGCACGAGTCGGCGCGCGACGATCAGTTAGAGCAGGTCGCGACGGAGATCGGTTCAATCTTCGGTCACGAGAATGATCGGTACAAGCGGGCCGCGTCAAAGGCGATGTACGATGAAGTGATCGGTGGGAACGATAGCCCATCGGACATCATCGACATCATGAAGGAGGCGATGGAGAAGAAGTGGAAGGAGCACGGCGAGGCGGATGGGATCGACGAGCATGCGTGGGAGCAGTTGCATCACGACATGGCGTGGAACGAGATCAAGACCGACATCAAAGAGGCGATCTGGTCCCACGAGCGCTATGAGGCAGCGAACGAGCGCTCGCGCCACCTGAGCGAAGATGCCGACTGGATGGATTGGGTGAGCGAGGACGAGAAGCGCGCGCAGCAAGAGGGCATTCATCACGAGGGCACGCAGGAGTATTCCAACTCCGACGCCGGGGGCAATTACCGCGAAGTCCGCATGAAGCTGGACAGCCGGTTTCAGGATGGCGGCAGCTATCAGGAAGATCACTTTGGCGACGACGGCGAGAACACCGTGTCGCATTACCGCTCGCGCGATTACCGGCTGGCGACGGTCGGCGCGGAGTCTGAGGCGCGGGCCGCGATGCTCACGCCCGAGGACAAGGAGATGCGTGCGCGCGTCGCCGAGCTCTCGCAGGAGGTGCGTCGCTTGAGCGATGGCGAGGAAGCGCGCCTGCGCGGCGAAGGAATCACCGACCGCAATGAGATGCGCGGGATGGTGACGAACGACGTGTGGGAGAAGCTGTCGAAGATTCAGGGAGAGCAGGCCGAGCTCCACGATCAGATCGCCAAGCGCGATCACGAGATCGCTCGCAAGGTCGGGCCGCGCAGCGACCGGATGCAGTTGACGCGCGTGGTGCATGAGTACCAGTCGGTGTATGCGTCGAGCGGGGAGAGTGAAGGCTTCCGTCAGAAGAAGCCAATCGCACCCGAGGAGGAGCAGGCGCTCGTCGACAAAGCCAACGCCGCCGACGAGGCTGTCATCACGCACGACCGCGAGGTGATGGGACCGCTGCGCGACGAGCACGAGCGCGCGACCCGCGAGTACCACGCCGAGCTGCGCAAGGAAATCGCATCGCCTGAGCGGCGCGCGGCGTTCGATGAGTGGACGAAGAATAACTACGGCGAACACGGTGTGGTCAGCGAGGCGGGACGCGAGCCGCCCGTCGCGTGGATCGAGCGGTTTCTGTATGACGAATACCGCGATCGCCCGATGGCCGTGGGAGAGGGCGACCCGAGCGAGTTCCCCGGTAGTGGTACGGAGTCGCGTACAGAACCGCCCACTACCGGGTGGCTGCGCGTTGAGGAGCCACGCGAGAAGATGCTCGCGGTGCAGAACAAGCTGTCAGACTACAAGGCCAACGGCTCGAAGGCGGTGCGTGATGCACAGCGCGAGGCGCGCAACAATTCCTACAACCCCGGCGTCACGAACCCTGATGGGCCGTCGTACTCGGTCATGGCCGATCACGGCGACGCGATCTCACTGGCGATCAAGCAGTCGATCATCGACGCAGTGGACGATGACATGGATCGCATCGCGTTCGCGAGCGCCGATGATCGCATAGACCGCGCGAACATGGACCGGCCTGCCGCGGAGTTCGTGTACGAGCAGCAGGTGCCCGGCACCCTGCGCCGTATCTTCAAGGCGCTCGGCGAGCCGCTGGTGTTCGAGAAGATGGCGATGGGCGACTATGAGCTGAATAGCATCAAGCTCACGCCCGAGCTCAAAGCGAAGATCAAGAAGTTCGGCCTGCCGTTCCTCGGTGTCGCAGCACTCATCCCGCTCGCGTCCGAAGAAGCGCAGGCGCAGGGCACTGACGGGGCGGGCGTCTCATCGAGCAAGCTGCTCGGTTCGATGGTTGCCGGTGCCGCGATCGGCGCGCTGGCCTTGGAGATGGCGCGCAGCTCGCGCATTCGCCGACTCGTGAAAGCGAACCGCGCGATGGCACGCGAGCTACGCCTCGATGATCTCTCGGGCCTGCCGAATCAACGGGCCTTCCTGCGCGCGGTCGACGCGGTGGACCGCGACCCGCGCATGGCGTGGGTGGTGCTCGACGGCGACCAGTTCAAGAACGTGAACGATCAGCTCGGTCACAAGGCGGGCGATAAGGCGATCAAGCACTTCGGCAAAGTCGTCATGGAGTCGACCGAGAAGGTGAAGGTGCCGATGCTCGGGTACCGGAACGGGGGCGATGAGTTCCCGGTCGCGGTAACACAAGAGCACGCGGCTGCGCTGTTGAAGCAGATCGAGGATGACTCCCCGTGGACGCAAGACGGCGTGACCACGAAGCTCACGGGCGCGTGGGGCAACACGTACGCCGAGGCGGATGCGCAGCTCAACGCGATCAAGGAAGCGCGTCGCGTCGCCGATCCCTCGTTGCGCCGTGGCGCAGGTGCTATATTGCAGGATGCCGCAGAAACAGACACCCGCGCAGGAGTGGGAGGCCGTCGTGCAGTCGGTGATGAAACGTCACGGGCTTACACGAGCCGAAGCGTTGAAGTACCTGAAAGACGCCGGGTACTAGACACCGACGTTCAGGTGGTCAGGCACTTCGAGCCCGACCCGGCAGTCGTGCGCGAGTTCGCCGTCACGGGGCACACCGCCCCGACGATGATGGAGCTGGACCCCGCCCATCCCGAAAGCGTACAGGCCTTCGCCCAAGCCCTTGAGGCGTCGAAGAAGGGCAATCCCTTCGGCGCAGCCGTGTACCAATACTCCCCCGAGGAGTATGCGGGCATGCGGCTGTTCCTCTCGGAGTCTGGTAAGTCGGGCGGCGCGCTCAAGGGGAACGATATGGTGAGCCTGTTCTCGACCGAGAAGGGCGGGCGCGCGGTGCAGCGGTTGCGCATCGCAGAGGGTGGCCGCACGCTCGATGCGTTCGATACGGTGCTGCCCGACATCTACGCGAAGAACGGCATGCGCGTCGTCTCGCGCCTCAAATGGGACGACTCGCAACGCCCGCCTGATTGGAACAAGGCCACGTTCGCCAAGTTCAACGGCGGCGAACCTGATGTCGTGTTCATGGTGCATGATCCAGCGTTCACGGGCGATCGTCTCGCGGGCACCTACGCCTCGTCGTATGATGAGGCCGTGCAGTTGCAGCAGCAGGCGGCGGTCGGCGCGAACCCACATGGCGGCGTCGTGTTGCACTCGAACCCCATCGGCCCTGCGCTCCGCGCCCTGCGCCGCTATCCATCCGCGGTGGCGATCGCGGCGCTCGGCGAGACGATGCGTCGTGACGATAACAACCCAATGATCCAGAAGGCCGGGGTCGGCGTCATCGCGCTCGGTGCGCTCAATGCAATCGGCTCACGCCGTCTGTTCGAGGGGGGCGACTGGCTCGGCTCGAAGCTCGTCGAGCAGCTCCGCAAGACGCCCGAGGGCACGAAGCTCGTGCGCGCCTTCAACCCCGAGGCGTTGCTCTCGAAGGATGTCGTCGACGCGATCATCGAGCAGGAGCGCATGGTCGCGAAGGGTCGTGCGCGCGGTGCGGAGTTCTCGGGCAAGTCGAAGAAGCTCGGCCCCAAGGGCGACCGTGCGGTGTCGGATGTGATCGAGGGCGAGTCGTGGGAGGACACGAGCAAGTTCTCCGCGCAACAGACGACCGACGTGCTCACTGTGGCCGCGGAGCTCAAGGCCGAGTATGACCGGCTGACGCAAGAGGAGCTGGCCGCGGGCACGCTCGATCCAGCGCAGGCCCGCGACGACTACGCCGGGAAGCGCGTGTATGCCTACCACGAAGCACAGCACGCGCTCGCGGATGTGCCGGGTGCGGCGAGCGGCAGCGGGCGCAACGCCAAGATCACGAGTCACAAGTCACGCACACTGGACATCCCCATCCGCGAGGCCGAGGCGAAGCTGGCCGAGGCGCAGGCGACGGGCAACGCAGCGAAGATCACTGCCGCGGAGGATGCGCTCGACGAAGCCCACGCCGTGCAGATGTCACAGCGCGTGGAGCTCGGCGAGATTCGTGAGTCATCGTATCGGGCGGGCCAGAGCATCGAGCGCGCGCATGCGAACGTCGCCGCGGCCAAGCTGTTCGAGACGCTGCGCCAGTCGCCGGGTGCGGTGCATCCTGATTGGGAGCTGGCGATCTCGGACTTCGAGGCGGCAGATCAGGCATACAAGAGCGCGACGACGCAGGCCGACAAGGATGCTGCGAAAGCGTTGAAGGACGAAGCGACCGTGCGGGTGTCGGAAGTGACGCGCCGCTTCCAGCAGAAGGATGGTGACTACAAGTCGCTGCCGAACACGCCGAGTATGGGCAAGCTGGCCGGGGCCGTCGTGCAGCGTGACATCGCGCACTCACTCGAAGGCTTCGGGACGCCGAGCACGTACTCGCGTGCGCTTCGTGCGTGGAAGGAGCTCAAGACGGTGTTCAACCCCGGCACGCACATTGGCAACATCGTCTCGAACGTGGGAGCACTGCACGTCGGCGACGTCCCGATCTGGTTGCAGCCGCTCTATCTCACGAAGGCGATGCAGGACCTCAAGTCGTATGGCGAAGGCACGCGCGCGCTCGCGGAGATCGGCAAGCTCAACTCCAACTCGGTCACGGCGCTCGGCGAAGGAGAGCTCGGCGGTGGTATGGCCTCACAGCAAGGGCTTGAGGAGCTCCTGCCGACGACGCGCCCCGAGACGCAGCAGGTGCTTCGGCAGAACGGCATCGACGAAGGCAGTATCGCCGCACGTACGCGCCGCACGCGCGCGAAGGGCATGCTCGCGGGTGCGGCCATCGGTGGCGCGAAGGGCTACGATCCTGACCATCCCGAGAACGCGGCGATCGGCGCGGCGGTCGGCGCAGGAGCCGGTGCGGTGTTCGGTGGGCGGGGCGCGAAGTTCATCCGAAAGTTCTACGACAACGAGGACAACGTAGCCCGCATCGCGGTGTTCCTGCGCCGCCGCGCGCTCGGGGACACGATCGAGGAAGCGACCGACCGTGCTGTCAATTCGCTCGGGGATTTCCGCTCGAAGTCCCCGGCGCTGCGCGCGCTCGGCAAGTACCCCGCGCCGTTCATCATGTATCAAGCGAAGGCGGTGCCCGAGTTCGTGCGCAACGTCATCGACCATCCGTGGAAGTACCTCACGATGATGTCGATGTGGGGATACCTCAACGAGAAAAGCAAGGAGACGGTCGGCGAGATTCCTGAGCACGACATCCCGCTCGTCGACCGGCAGAGCTTCGGCTACCTGTTCCCCGGCATGACACAGCTTCCCTTCGCCGACGCGGAGGGGAACAAGGCGGCGACCGATCTCGCGCGGTGGACGCCGCTCTCGGGCTTCACGACCGGCGCACCGCCCGGCTCGGTGCCCGAGGCGTTCGGCGACAACGGCATGCAGCTCGTCACGCCGGGTGGCCCGGCGATCGACGCCGCGCTGCAAGTCTCGAACATCGACCCGTACTCGAAGGGGCCGCTGCTCAGGCCCGACCGCTCGACGTCGGAGAACGTCGGCAAGCTGCTCAACAAGGCCGCTGACTTCGCCTTGCCCTCGGCGCTCGGCATCCACGCCTCGCGCTTGAAAGCTGACTACGACAACGAGGATTGGACTAAGTTCAAGAACGACCTATTGGGTCCGCTCGGCGTGAAGCCACGATTCAACCGACCCGGTGCGGTCGCGGTTGATGCTGAGTTCCGCTTGCAACGCGACCTGCGCGACATGAAGCAGGAGCTCAAGCAATCTCTCCGCGCCAACAAGAACGAGGACCGCGTGCCTGAATTGACTGGTATCTATCAACGTCGCGTAGCGAAGGCGCTCGTGAACTTCAAGCAGCGGATCGGCGTTGCGCCATCGCCCGAGACAGTCGATGAGTTCCTTAACCCGAGCGCACCATGAACGGCGTCTGGCCGATCACGATAGCGGGATGGATCGCGCTGGTGATAGCAGTGCTCGGACTGCTCGGCGTGCTCTACTCCTACGCTAAGAACATGGCGACGCTCAATGGATTGGGCGCGCGGGTGAGTGACGTGGAGAAAGCGCAGAAGGCTAACGAGGCTCGGGAGATCGAGTGGATTCGTGCGCTCGATCGCGTAACCGCCTCGCAGGAAGCACTGCTCGAACGTATCGGGCAGGCGAGCAAGGGCGCGCAGTCATGCAGTGAGGACATGGAGCGCTACGCCATCGAGATCGGCTCGAAGTTCGATCACCTCACGAAAGTCGTGAACGAGGAAGGGCGGCGCGCGGGCGAGCGGTTGCAGGCGGTCGAGACGGAGCTGCGCATCACGCGCGAGACGAAGGCCACCGATCGACAGGCGCATCTTGAGCGCGAGGAAATCCGCAGGGCAATCGAGGCGAAGGCCCGATGAAGGACTGGATCAACGACCTCAACACCACGAACGTCCGCATCCTCGCGAGCGTCGCGGGCGCGGTGGTGAACATCACCGCGATCATGTTCGCGATACTCGTGTTGAAGTGGGAGCCCACGGCCATGCAGCTCAAGGTGCTGACGGGCTGCGCCGGGGTGCTGCTCACGATGATGGGCTTCGACGTGATCCAGTTCATCGGCAAGCGGTTCAGCGACTCGGGCTACGCCGCCGCTAAGAGCGGGCCGTCGCCCGTCAACGTAGAAGCCCCGTCAAGCGTCACGGTGACGCCAGCCACACCGGAGGAGCCTGCCGCCGTTTCCGTGGCTCCTGTGCCCACGCCCGAGGCCGGGCGCGACCCATCCACCAAGCTCGCGGGAGAGTAGGATCATGCCAGCGTTCGGAAGTAGCTCACGTGCTCAGCTTCTCACCTGCGACGAGCGGTTGCAGCGGGTGATGGTCGAGGCGATCAAGCTGTATGACTTCGCCGTGATCGAGGGCCACCGGGGACAGGCCGCGCAGGATGCCGCGTTCGCGAAGGGCAACTCACAGAAGCGGTGGCCGAACGGGGAACACAACGGCACGCCCTCGCGCGCCGTGGACATCCAGCCGTGGCCGATCGACTGGTCGGATGTCGCGGCCAACACGCAGCGCGCGTGCCTGCTGGCGGGCATCGTGCTCACCTGCGCGGCGCAGCTCGGGATCAAGCTGCGATGGGGCGGGGACTGGAACATGAACGGCGACACGCGCGACGAGCACTTCCGCGACTACGGCCACTTCGAGTTGCATGAGCCGTGAGCCGGGTGACGACCGTGCTTGAGACGCGCCTCGCCGATCTCCTGCGCATGGTCGATCTCGCGCGCGAGGTATTCGCTGCGCTGCCCGAGTCGCGCCACACGGCGCTGCCACCGGATGCACAGCGCGCGCTCGCTGAGTTCTACGACCTCGACGACTACCGCAGGAAGGGCGGGGGAATCGCGCCGCCCGACGCCCCGCATTTGCCGCTTGACGGCGGGGTGCTCTAGCCCCATCTTCCGTACTCCTGATTGCAGATTGACAACTCGCAATGGAGTACGGAACATGGCAGGCAAGAAACCGCAGGAGCCCACGACCGGGCTGACGCTGGCGCAGCTCTCGCGCGATCGCATGACGCTCGATGAGTGGATCGTGGAGAACGAGGGCGAGGAGACGCCCGAGCTGCAAGAGCTGCTGCTCGACAACGACATGGCCGTCGATCGTAAGATCACCGCGATTGCGTACGTGATCGACACCGAGCTGGCGCGCGCCGAGGCGAAGAAGGCCGTGGGCACGAAGCTCGTGAACGCCGCGAAGGCGATCGTCAACCGCATGGACTGGTTGAAGAACGGCTACCTCGCCTCGTACATGGCGCAGCTCGGCAAGAAGCCGGGCGACAAGATCGAGGGCATCGAGGCGGATGTGCGCATCCAGCTCAACAACCCGCGTCTCGATCCCCCGATGCCCGAGGCCGATGATGAGGTCGCGCTCGCGGCGTACAACGATGGATGCGAGCGGCTGTTCCGTGCGGGCAATCCGTTCGCCGAACAGGTCATCACGTACAAGCTCGATCGCAACGCGCTTCTCGCCGCTGCGAAACTCGACCCCTCGATCCTGCCGATGGGCATGACGATCGTGCGGGACGAAAGCGTGAGGATCGCCTGATGACCGGCTTCATCAAAGCAGTCCGTTCCGCGCAGCGCCTCAAGCTCGGCGTGCAGGGACCGAGCGGCAGCGGCAAGACCCTCGGCGCGTTGCAGCTCGCGCGCGCCATCGTGGGACCCGAGGGACGCATCGCCGTCGCCGACAGCGAGAACGGCACCGCGTCGCTGTACTCTGACCGCGTGGAGTTCGACACGTTGCAGATCGACCCGCCGTACCTCACCTCGAAGTTCGAGGCGGCGATCAAGATGGCCGTCGAAGGGGAGTACGACATCATCGTGCTCGACTCGATCTCGCATCAGTGGATGGGCGAGGGCGGCATCCTGTCGCGCAAGGAAGCGCTCGACAAGCAGGGCGGAAATAGCTTCACCAATTGGGCGACGTTCACGCCCGAGCAGGAGCGCTTCAAGTCGGCGATCGCCAACGCGCCGATCCACCTGATCGCGACGCTGCGCTCGAAGCAGGAGTACGTCGTCGAGGAGAACGCGCGCGGGAAGCAGGCCCCGAAGAAGATGGGCATGGCCCCGATCCAGCGCGAAGGGATGGAGTACGAGTTCTCGATCGTGTTCGAGTTGCAGATGAGCCACCGCGCCACCGTCTCGAAGGATCGCACCGGCCTGTTCGCGAGCGACAACGCGGTGTACGATCTCACCGACGAGGCGATGGGCAAGACGATCATCAAGTGGCTCAAGACGGCGAAGCCGCTGCCGACGAAGGCCGAGATCGCCGCCGAGGCCGAGCGTGTGCTGCGCACGACGACGGCGCTGCCGGGCACGAGCGCACACTTCGAGGGATGGGGCGGCAAGCTCGTGCAGCTTGTGCCGAGCGATGTGCTCGAACGCGCGCTGGATTACCTGCGCACAAAGGACCTCGCGCGTCCCGGCGAGGAGCAGTACACGGCCACGACCGAAGCGATCGGCGTGATCCTCGCCGACCGGGCGGGCGATCTCACCGAAGCGATCGACACCGCCCAAGCTCGTGCCAACGCTGCCGCTGATGCCGAAGAAGCGCCTGTCACCGGCTGACGCCGCGTTCCTGCGACAGCAGGCGTTGCTCGACGGTCGCGTGCCCGTACCCGAGGGCACGCTGCCGGGGCAGCTCAACTTGCTCGACGACTCGGTGGCGGGCTTCGCGCCCGCTGCTGAGCAGGCCGCGCCGTCGATCGCGGTGGCCTACCCGAGCATCCCCACGCACTGCACGCAGTGCGAGAAGATCATGACGATCAACTCGGGATGGACGCCGCTCAAGCCCGAGAGTGAGCGGCGCATTCAGTGCGGGTCGTGCGGGGAGATCATCGTCGTGCCGCGTGGGGCGTACGACACGCTACACCTCGCGATTGCCGCGCGGTTCGGGAAGCGCGATACCTACGTGCTCAAGCTCGCCCGCGTGAAGAAGCAGCGCGGGGCCGGATGAGTAAGCCCATCGCGCATTTCGAGACGGCGATCCTCTTGGGTCAGGTGTTCGGCTTCCAGTGTACCGGCGACGACGCCGTGCTGTGCGTGGGCATTCCGAAGGGCCGCGAGCGCCCGGCGCTGTGGCTCGCCGCGCATGGACGCACCGTCATGCTCGCACAGTTCCACGGCCCGACGTTCGCCGCGATGGCCGTGAAGTTCCTCGATCAACACAGTGACGCCGTACAACACGTCATCAACCAATACCGGGAGAAGTCTGATGGATCAACAACTTGATGCCTTCGCTGCTGCGCCTGCGCGCGCGCGGTCGAGCGATCCAACCACGAGCCGGGATGCTGCCGCCAGCGTGCAGTCCGTGCGCGCGTCGCACCGTCGCGTGCTCGCGATGTTCAAGCTCTATGGCGACATGACCGACGAGCAGTTGGCCGAGTCGATCCGCGAGGCCGAGAAAGATGCGGGCCTCGTGAAGCTGATGAGCCCGAGCGGTGTGCGCTCGCGGCGCAGTGAGCTCGCGAAGCCGAACATGGACCGGCTCGACGAGATCAGCAACGAGATCGTTGCTGCGAACCCTGATCTCAGTAGGGTCGCGCTCCGCGATGAGGCGGTCGATTTCAACGCGCGCCGCCAGCTTCGTCTCGAAGGCTTCCGTGCGCCGTTGTGGGACACCGGCAAGCGCACGACGCTGAGCACGGGCCGGAAGGCGATCGTATGGGGGATCGCCCGATGATCGTCCCTGAGAGGGCCGTCGCCGACTACCTGTCGGCCATCGCGGGCTACCGGCACGCGAACGAGTCTGACTTCAACGTGAAGCTCGCGCGCTACGCGATCGCGTTGGAGAAGGAGAATGCGAAGCTCCGCGCCGCCGCCGCTGGCGAGGAGTTCGATCACGCCACGCGAGGGGGAGCGCACTGATGTACGTGAAACTGTTCGGCTCCATCCTCGACTCGTCGATCTGGTCGTCGTCGATGCCGACGCGCATCCTGTGGGTCACGATGCTTGCGATGGCCGATGAGGAAGGCGTCGTCGATGCCGCCGTGCCGGGCCTCGCGAAGCGCGCCGGTATCTCGATCGCTGAGTGCCGCGCCGGGCTCGATGAGCTGCTGGCCCCTGACCCGTACAGCCGCACGAAGGAACACGAGGGGCGCAGGGTCGAGGAGGTCGATGGCGGGTGGCTCCTGCTCAACCACGCGGCCTACCGGGAGATTCAGACGAAGCGCCAGCTCAGCGGCGCAGCTCGCCAGCGCCGGTTCCGTGATCGCGTTACGAGTAACACTGACAGTGTTACTGGCGTTACCGGGCGTGACGCGAGCGTGACGGGCGTGACGAGTAACGCTGAGAGCGTGACAAGTAACGCCTCAAGCGTTATGGGTGACGACCGTAACGCTACCCCTGCTTCTGCTTCTGCTTCTGCTTCTGCTTTTGCTTCTCCTGACAAGCAAAAGACAAAAGCAATAGGGGATGTGTCCACGAAAGAGGGCACCTTCGATGAGCGACCGTTCGCGGTGTTCGGCGACAACGCCGCGCTCGTGATCGAGCTGGTCCGCACGTCGCATCGACAGGCGGCAGTGGCGGCGGCGATCTGGAAGCACACGCTCGGCAGCTACAACACCGGGATGGCCGGAGCCGTGGTCGCCCACGCCGATGTGGTCGGCGCTGCCGTGCAGGCGTACCTCGCGAACATGAAGCCCGAGGATCA
>JBDTYL010000095.1:0-7601 GCA_040005695.1 bacterium
CCCTAACTCGTTACCTTCCAAGCATATGCCTGAACCCATCTATCTCGACCACGCCGCGACCACGCCCGTGCGGGAAGAAGTGCTCGAGGCGATGCAGCCGTTCTTCGGCGCGCGCTTCGGCAATCCGTCGAGCGTGCATCGCTGGGGGCGCGAGGCGCGCACTGCCCTCGACGAAGCGCACGAGCGCGTGGCCCGATGTCTCGGCGCCTCCGCCGACGAGGTGATCTTCACGTCGTGCGGCACCGAGGCCGACAACATGGCCGTCCTGGGTGTCTGGCGGGCGCGCCGCGAGAGTGGACGCCGCGCGGTCGTGACCAGCCCGGTGGAGCACAAGGCCGTGCTGGCGGCCGTGCATCAGGCAGGCAAGGAAGGCGGTGAGGAACGGCTGCTCGTGCTCACGACAAGCGGCCTCGTGGAGGACGCGTCGTTCGATGCCCTCGTCGACGAGACGGCGGCCATCGTGTCCGTCATGTGGGTGAACAACGAGATCGGCGTGATGCAGGCGATTCCGGCGCTCGCGGCGCGCGCGAAGGCACGCGGCGCCATCTTCCACACGGATGCCGTGCAGGCCTTCGGCAAGGTGCACATCGACGCGCGCTCCACGCCGTTCGACATGCTCTCGATCTCCGGCCACAAGATCGGCGCGCCCAAGGGCATCGGCGCACTGTACGTGCGGCGAGGCACGCCGGCCGAGCCACTGATGTTCGGCGGCGCGCAGGATCGCGGACGTCGCCCAGGCACCGAGAATGTCGCGATGGCGGTCGGCCTCGCGCGCGCCGCGGAATTGGCGGTCGCCGAGCGGGAGCACGAATGGAAGACGCTCGAGGCGCGGCGCGACCGTCTCGAAGCCGCGCTCCTGGCCCGGTTGCCGGATGCGGTCATCCATGGCCGCGGCGCCCCACGTGCCCCGCACATCACGAACATCTCCGTCCCCGGCACCGACAGCGAGTCGCTCCTCATGGCGCTCGACCTGCGCGGCATCGCCTGCTCCGCCGGTTCGGCATGCCAGAGCGGGAGCATCACGCCGTCGCACGTGCTCTCGGCCATCGGCGTCCCTGCCGACCTCGCGTCGTCCGCCATCCGCATGAGCCTCGGCTGCCTCACCACCGATGCGTGCATCGACCGCGTCGCGGAGGTCTTCCCGATGCTGGTGGAAAAGGCGCGCCGCATGGCGGCGGTGTAGGCAGGATGGGCGAGCGCGTCCTGGTCGCGATGAGCGGCGGCGTGGACTCGTCCGTCGCCGCGGCGCTGCTCGTGCGCCAGGGCTACGACGTCGTGGGCGCCACGATGAAGCTCTTCTGCCACGGCGAAGACCTGCCCGATCGGCCGTGCTGCTCGCTCGACAGCGTGAACGACGCGCGACGCGTCTGTGCGCAGCTCGGCGTGCCGCACTACGTGCTGAACCTCGAGAGCGCGTTCGGCCGCGACGTCGTGCAGGATTTCGTGGCCGAATACGCGCGCGGACGCACCCCGATTCCATGCGTCCGCTGCAACACGTTCACGAAGTTCCGCGACCTGCTCCGCAAGGCCGATGCGATCGACGCGCGGTGGATCGCCACGGGCCACTATGCGCAGGTGCGTGACGGCATTCTCCATCGCGGCCTCGATCCCGCCAAGGACCAGTCGTACTTCCTCTGGGGCATCCAGCGCGGCGTGCTCTCCCGCATGATCCTTCCTGTCGGGACGCAGACGAAGCACGAGACGCGGACCGTTGCGCGCGAACTCGGCCTCGAACTCATCGCCGACAAGGTGGAGAGCCAGGACATCTGCTTCGTGCCGGATGGCGATCACGCGAAGATCATCGCGCGCGAACTCGGTCCCGATGCTCCGTCGCTGCGTCCCGGCCCGTTCGTCAGGCGCGACGGCGTGGTACTCGGCACCCACGACGGGTTCGCGCGATACACGGTCGGCCAGCGACGCGGCCTGCCCGGTGGGTTCCGGGAGCCGATGTTCGTGGTCGAAATCCGCGCTGCGTCCGGCGAGGTGGTGATCGGGCCGCGCGAGGAGCTGCTCGGGCGCGGCGTGGTGGCGCGCGAGATCAACTGGCTCGTGGATCCGCCGTGCGTGGGCGCGGAAGTGGACGTCCAGGTTCGCCATCACGCCGCGCCAGCGCGCGGGACGCTCGTGCGCATGGACGGCGACGAGGTCGAGCTCGTGCTGCATGCGGCCGTATCGGCCATCTCGCCCGGCCAGTCGCTCGTGCTCTACGACGGCGACGCGGTGCTCGGCGGCGGCGTGATCGAGCGGGCCCGGCGCGACCTGCCCATTCTCGCGGCGTGATGGTGCGCGGACGGGCGACGCAAGGCGTCGCCCGCTCCGTCAGTGCTTCATCGCCTCGGCAAAGGCGCGCATCGCTTCCTCCTGCTCAGGCGTCAGCTTTTCCGGCACCGTCACCTCGACCTCGACGATCAGGTCGCCCTTCTGGCTGTCCTTCTCGATGCCGTGTCCCCGCACACGAAAGCGCTTGCCGTTCTGCGTGCCCGGCGGGATCCTGATCGACACCGTGGTGCCGTCGAGTGTCTTCACGTTCACCTTCTTGCCCAGCGTGGCGTCGGCGATGTTGATCTTCACCGGTGCGATGAGGTCGAGCGCCTCGCGCCGGTAGAAGCGGTCCGCCTTCACGCTGAAGGTGATGAGCAGGTCACCGGGAGGGCCGCCCTTCGTGCCCCGGGCGCCCTGCCCCTTGAGGCGGATCTTCGTGCCCGTGTCCACGCCCGACGGGACGGCGATCTGCACCGTCTTGCGCGTGCGCACTTCGCCCGCGCCCGCGCACGTGGGGCAGCGTTCGGAGGGCACCTGTCCGCGGCCGAGGCACACGGGACACGGCCGCTGCACCGCGAAGCCGCCCTGCCCGAAGCTGATCGTTCCGCGGCCGCTGCACTCCGGACAGGTCTCGAGCTTCGCGCCGGGCGCAGCGCCGCTCCCGTGACAGGTGGCGCACTCCTCGTTGAGGTCCAGCTCGACGGACACCTTGCCGCCCATCGCCGCCGTGCGGAACGGCACCTCGAGCGAAGCCTCCACGTCCGTGCCGCGCTGCGGACCCCGCGCGCGCGCGTTCTGCGCGCCACGCGCACCGCCACCGAACATGGAGCTGAAGAGGTCTCCGAGGCCACCGAGTCCGACGTCGCCGAAGTCCTCCATGTTGATCGTCCCACCCGCGCCGGGTCGCGCAGCGCCGCCGTACGTTCCGCCCGGGCGTGCGCCGCGCGCACCACCCGTGCCGAAGCCGCCGAACGCGCCGAGACGCCGCATCTCGTCGTACTGCTTCCGCTTCTCCGCGTCGCCGAGCGTGGTGTACGCTTCCGAGATCGCCTTGAACGTGTCAGCGGCCTTGGGGTCGTTGGGATTCTTGTCCGGGTGATGCTTGGACGCCAGGCTGCGGTATTTCTTCTTGATCTCGTCCTGTGTCGCGGACGCCGGGACGCCGAGGACGGCGTAGTAGTCCTGCTGGGGAGCCATGCGGACCTTACGCGGTCAGCCGTGCCATTGCTTCACGACCACGCGCGCCGGACGCAGGAGCGTGCCGTTGAACACGTAGCCCACCTGGAACGTTCGCGCGACGAGATGGTCCTCGTCGGGCGACGCCGCAGGTTCCGTCATCACGGCCTCGTGCAGCGCCGGATCGAAGGGATGGCCGGATGGGTCGATGATCTCGAGCCCGTGACCGGCCAGCGTCTTCGCGAGCTTCTTCTCGACCATGGCCACGCCGTCGACGAGCGTCTGTGCATCCGTCGTCGCGGGGTCCACGTGCGCGAAGCGGCCGATGTCGTCGAGCGGTTCGATCATGCCCTTGAGCATGTCGGCCTGACCGCGCAGGTGCGCATCCTGCCGCTCCTTCGTCGTGCGACGGCGGTAGTTGTCGTACTCGGCGGCCAGGCGCAGGTACTTGTCGCGCTGCGCGGCGAGCTCCTGATGCACGGCGCTCGTCTCGCCGTCGAATGCCTCGGCATCATCGGAGACGAGGGAGCCATCGTCGGGCAGGACGGAATCGGGGGGAAGCTGGTCGGCGTCTGACATTCGCGTGGGTCGGGGGTACGCCTGAAATCTACGTGGGGCGCGGCCGGTACGGGGAACCGCGGTCAGGGAGCCGCGAGGAGCCGTCGTCTCAGCATCTCCAGTGCCGCCTGCGCCGACCGGTGCCGCACTTCTGCACGGTCGCCCACCATCACGAAGCGGCGCGCCACGACATCGCCTTGGAAGTCCAGCGCGATCCACACGGTGCCCACCGGCTTTGCATCGCTGCCGCCGCCAGGTCCGGCAATACCGGTGATGGCGAGCGCGGCATCGACGCCAAGCGAATCGCGTAGTCCCGTGGCCATCGCACGCACCACGGGCTCGCTGACGGCGCCATGCTCCTGCAAGAGGGCGGGGAGCACGGCGAGAAGCGAAATCTTCACGGCGTCGTCGTACGCAATCACGCCGCCGCGCACGACGTCGCTGCTGCCGGGAATCGCCGTGAGCCGCGCACCGAGCATTCCGCCCGTGCAGCTTTCTGCCACGCCCACGGAAAACCCCCGCTCCCGCGCCAGGCCGAGTACCACTTCGGCCAGATCGGTGCTGTCCTCCCCGTAGACGGCGTCGCGCACCACCGTGCGCAGGCGCGCACTTGCAGCCGTGAGTCGCGCGTCGGCATCGGATGCCGTGGCATTGCGCACCGTGAGGCGCAGGTCGGTGCCGTCGGCGTTCGGGAGATACGCCAATCCGACGTCACCCACGCCGCCGTCGAGCGTGCCCGCGAGGTCGGCGATGTACGACTCGCCGATACCCGTGGTGCGCAGCGTGCGCGAACGCACAACGCGAGGTTCGCCGGACAGTCGCGCGCGCACCAGCGGCAGCAGCGTGTCGGCGAGCATGCCACGCATCTCGCGCGGCACGCCGGGCAGCATTGCCACCCAGCGGCCGGCCTCGTCCTCGAGCCAGATGCCCGGCGCCGATCCGTGCCGGTTCACGAGCTTGCGCGCGCCGGCGGGCAGCATGGCCTGCTGACGGTTCGACTCCGGCATCGGCCGCTGGAATCGCGTCGCCCAACGCTCTCGCATCCACGCGAGGTGCACGTCGTCGAGGACCATCTCGCGACCGAAGAGCGCCGCGATGGCCGGCTTGGTGAGGTCGTCGCTCGTGGGTCCGAGGCCGCCGGTGGTGATCACCGCACCCGTGCGGTCCAGCGCCTCGCGCACCGCGCCCGCAATCGATTCGGCCGTGTCGCCGCAGGTCGTGCGTCGCTCGATTTCCACGCCCTCTGCCGCGAGGTGACGGGCGAGGTGGGCGGCATTCGTGTCGATCGTATAGCCCAGCAGCAGCTCGTCACCGATGGTGACCACTTCGATCTTCATCGACACGCGGGGCGCGGGACGTCAGCGGCCATCCGGTCGGCCGGTGGTCAGGTACGCGTGGCCGGCACGCCCATGAAGACGCGCCGGTAGTTACGCATGTACAAACCGAGAGAATAGATCGTGAGGGCAACGGAGCAGGTCATCAGGGCCACGCCGCTCAGGCCGTTGAAGCTGGCGAACGCATTCCACGCCGGCGTGTCCCACCCACGGTTCGCGGCGACGGTGGCCGCCCAGAACCAGCAGTAGGCAGACCCGATCCAGACGAGCTGGAGGGCCGTCTTCCACTTCGCCGGCCCGATGGCGGCGATCACGATGCCGCGGTGGGCGGCGTACTGCCGGAACAGCGTCATGAACAGCTCGCGACCGAGCACGATCGCCAAAATCCACCAGGTGAGCGGGACGTCGCCGAACGGCGTGCGGAACGGCAATTCGTTGTGCAACGCCTTGCCAGGCCACGTGTCCGTGGACGCCACCAGTGGGCGCATCAGCATCCACATCGGGATGGAGGTGGCCACCAGCAGGAGCTTGTCGGCGAGGGGATCGAGCAGGCGCCCCAAATCCGTCTCCTCCTTGCGCGAGCGCGCGAGATGGCCGTCCACATAGTCGGTGACCGCGGCGAGCGTGAAGAGCACGAACGCCGTGAACCGCAGCGTCGACGACGGCGCGAGCGGCAGCCACGCAATGAGCGGCGTGATCGCGATGCGTCCGGCAGTGACGGCGTTCGGAAGGTTCACGGGGCGCGCGCGATCAGGCGAGTGACTTGAGCACGAGCTTGCTCACGCCGCGCAGTGTCTCGAACACGCCGTCGCCGCTCATGGCGACTGCCTCGAAGTAGGGAGCGCGCTCGATCCACTCGCCGGTGGGCAGCTGCTCGACGAGGAATTCTCCCGCGTGGAAGGGATCCGGCGTCACGCGTTGCCGCGCGGGATCGGTGATCTCCCATCCGGGGTTGAGTGCGGCCTGCAGTTCCTTCACCGGCGCGGCATTGGGCAGGTCGCGTTTGTTGTACTGGATGATGAACGGCATCTTCGTGAGGTCATAGCCGTATTCGGCCATGTTGTCGTACAGGTTCTGCATCGCTTCCTGGTTCGCTTCCATGCGCTCGAGCTGCGAGTCGGCCACGAACACCAGGCCGTCCACCCCCTTGAGGATGAGCTTGCGGCTGGCGTTGTAGTAGACCTGGCCCGGCACGGTGTACAGGTGGAAGCGTGTCTTGAAGCCGCGGATGGTGCCGAGGTCCACGGGGAGGAAGTCGAAGAACAGCGTGCGCTCGGTTTCCGTGGCGAGGGAAATGAGCTTGCCGCGCGTGTCCGGCTGCACCTTGCCGTAGATGTGCTCGAGGTTGGTGGTCTTGCCACCGAGGCCCGAGCCGTAATACACGATCTTGCAGTTGATCTCGCGGGACGCGTAGTTGATCATCGACATGGCTGTCTCTCTCCGTTACTGGAACAGCTTGTCGATTTCATCGTCGGCGCCATCAAGGAGGCCTGGTGCGCCGCCCTGCGCCGTCGTCGGACGCGAGAACACCTGCTGGAACAGCTTCGTCAACTCGTCCACGGTCAGCTTCATCTTCAGGCGCACCAGCCCCAGGGTGGTTCGGTTGTCGAAGAGCACGACGAGAATGACCCGTCGCGCAACGTCGGCCAGGTACATCGACTCCTTCTCGCCCTGGTGGAACAGCGAGTTGAAGTCGGATTCGCCCATCAACTTCGCGAGCTGGTCGTTGGCACTGAAGTCCGCCGCGGTCAGCGTGGCGAACGCCGTCGGGTCGAACTTCGGTTGCTCGCCGACGGTCGCCACCAGCTGGCCGCTCCGGTCCACGAGCATCGTGCAACGCGCACTGCTCTCGAAGAGGAACCGGTTGAGCGACTCGGTGATCGCGGCGAAGTCGTCTTCGGTGAACGACCAGCTCGCTGCGCCTACGGGCATGGGGGTCCGGGCCTAGTCGAGGTAAGCTTCCATGCGGCGCAGCAGGTGCTGGCCGCGCCGGCGAAGCGCGGGACGCGCCTCCCACTTCACGTAGTCCTGCAACAGCCGCGCGGTTTCCACGCCCGGCTGGCCGCCAAGGTAACCCAGGGCGGCCAGCCGGCGCAGCGGCGATCGGTTGAACAGGTCGCGCCGGCTCCGCTGCATCTGCGCGGCCCACACCACGATCCCTGCCGCCAGGCCGCCCAGGAAGCCAAGTCCCGCCAGACGGCTGTGCCGCGCCGTGCTCACATTGCCCTCCGCGCCGAGAGCGCCTGTGCGATCGTGACACCGTCGGCGTAC